>CAYZKQ010000001.1:0-53016 GCA_964478975.1 uncultured Vicinamibacterales bacterium
CCTGGAGGCGGCGCGGGCCGGCGACCGCCCGCAGGTGCACGTAACGGGCGGCGTCGACTACGCGAATCCGAACCCGCGCATCCTGCCGCGCGAGCGGGTGTGGCAGTCGTCGTGGGACGCCGGCATCAGCGTCGCCTGGTCAGTCTGGGATGGGGGCCGCGTGCGCGCGCAGCAGGCCGAAGCGGCCGCCGCCGCGCGGGCCAGTCGGGAGCGCCTGCTCGAGTTCGACACGCGCCTCGAGGTCGACGTCCGGCAGCGCCGGCTCGACCTCGAATCCAGTCTCGCCGCACTGGCCGCGGCGGAGGCGGCGGTGCAGGCCGCGGCTGAAGCGCGGCGGGTCGTGACCGAACGCTACCGGCAGGGCCTGGCCACCAACACGGAGGTCCTCGACGCGCAGACGGCGCTGCTCGAAGCCGAACTCGAGCGGACGCGCGCCATCGCGGCGAGCCGGCTCGCCGAAGCCGCCCTGCAGCGGGCGCTCGGCCGGTGACCGGCCGGCGCGTCGGAAGAGGCCATGCCAGCCATCGAGGTCCGCAACCTGACGCGCCGGTTCGGGCGCTTCGTCGCCGTCGACGGCGTCAGCTTCGACGTGGCCGAGGGCGAGGTCTTCGGGTTCCTCGGCGCCAACGGCGCCGGCAAATCGACGACGATCCGAATGCTCTGTGGGTTGCTCCGGCCGACGCGGGGCACGGCCCGCGTGGCCGGCCTCGACGTCACCCGCGACCCGGAAAGCGTCAAGCGGCGCATCGGCTACATGTCGCAGCGCTTCTCGCTCTACGAGTCGCTCACCGTCGACGAGAACATCCGCTTTTTCGGCGGGCTCTATGGGCTCTCGGACGCCCGCCTCGCCGAGCGGCGCCGCTTCGTGCTCGAGATGGCGGGCCTCGTGGGCCGGGAGGCGACGCGGGCCCGGGACCTCGCCGGCGGGTGGCGCCAGCGCCTCGCCCTGGGCTGCGCGATCCTGCACGAGCCGCCCATTCTCTTTCTCGACGAACCGACGGGGGGCGTCGACCCCGCCTCCCGGCGGGACTTTTGGCACCTCATCGACGAGCTCGCGGACCGCGGCGTCACGATTCTGGTGACCACGCACTACCTAGACGAGGCCGAGCGCTGCCACCGCGTGGCGATCATGCACGCCGGGCGCCTCGCGGCGATCGGCCGCATCCGGGACGTGAAGCGGATCTTCGACGACCGGCCCATCGTCGAGGTCCGGGTCGACCGTCCGGTGGAGGCCATGGCCGTGCTCGACGCGATGCCCGAGGTGGAGAAAACCAGCCTGTTCGGCACGGCGGTCCATGCCGTCCTGAAAGTCCCGCGGCCGGACGAGGTCCCCATCGTCGCGCGCCTGCGCGCGGCCGGCCTGACGGTCGGGGCTGTCGAGGTCGTCCCGCCGTCGCTCGAGGACGTGTTTCTGGACGTGGTGGAACGGGCGGGTGGGACGGACGCCGGACCGCAGCACGCGGAGACGACATGAGGATCCTGGCCGTCGTCCGCAAGGAGTTCCGGCAAATCGGGCGCGACCGCCGGACCTTGTTCATCCTGCTGGTCGTCCCGGTCCTGCTCCTCGTGTTCTACGGCTACGCGTTGAACTTCGACATCCGCCACGTGGCCCTCGCGGTGGCCGACCGCGACGGCAGCCCCGAGAGCCGGCAGCTCGTGTCCGCCTTCGTCAACTCCGGGTATTTCGACTACGTCGCCCGGGTCGAGCACCCCGCGGACATCGACCGGCTCCTGGACACCGGCCGGGCCCGAGCCGTTCTCGTGATTCCGGAGCGGTTCGGCCGCCAGGTGCGCGCGGGCGAGGGGGCCACGGTCCAGATGATCGTGAATGGCGACAACGCCAACACCGGGTCGACCGTCGTGGGCTACGTCACCCGCGTCGTGAGCGGAGCGGCGGCGGCGATCGCGGGCGGGCCGGGCGTCCGCGTGCCCTTGCTCGTCACGGTCGAGCCGCGCATCTGGTACAACCCGGAGCTCCGGAGCACGCTCTTTCTCGTCCCCGGGCTCATCGCCTTCATCGCCATGATCGTCGGGGCCGCGTCGACGGCGCTCTCGATCGTCCGTGAAAAGGAGAGCGGGACGATGGAGCAGGTGCGGATGGCGCCCATCGGGGGGTTCGAGTACATCGTCGGGAAAACCCTGCCCTATCTGCTGCTGTCCTTCGCCTCGTCCATGTTCATCGTGCTGGTGTCGATGGGCCTGTTCGGCCTGCCGATGCGCGGCACCTGGGGGGCGCTCGTGCTGGCCGTGGCGGTGTTTCTCCTCGGCGCGCTGGCTACGGGCTTGTTCATCTCGACCGTGGCCGAGACCCAGCAGGTCGCGTTCCTGATGGCGCTGCTCATCACGTTTCTGCCGACGTTCATCCTGTCGGGTTTCATCTTTCCGATTTCGAGCATGCCGCGGGCGCTCCAGGTCGTGACCTATGCCGTGCCGGCCCGCTACTTTCTGGTCGTGTTGCGCGGGATCGTCCTCAAAGGGTCGAGCCTGAGCGTGTTGGCCGCGCCCATGTGGGCCCTGGTCGCTTACGCCGCGGTTTTTCTGGGGCTGGCCTCCCTTCGACTCGCTCGGGAGCACCGCTAGTGCCGCGCGCCACCTTCCTGTTCCGCGGGCCCTCGTCGTTCTCCGGCTGGCGCCGCGTCCTGTTCCTGGCACGCAAGGAGCTCATTGAGCTCAGGCGGGATCGGCGGCTGTTCTTCATCGTGATCGCCGCGCCCATCATCCAGTTGACGCTGCTCGGCTACGCGGCCACGACCGACGTGCGCAACGTGCCGGTCGTGGTGGCCGACGGGGACCGCTCGCGCCAGAGCCGCGCGCTCATCGGCCGGCTCGAGGCCTCGCCCTACTTCGAGGTGGTCGACACGGTCACGACCGTGGGGCAGATCGACGGCTACCTGCAGCGAGGGCTGGCGTGGATGGCCCTGTCGATCCCCCCGGGCTACGGGCGCCGCGTCGACGCCGGCGAAGGGGCCGCGGTACAGGTCGTGGCCGACGGCACGGACGGCAGCTCCACGACGGTGGCGCTCGGCTACGCGGTGAACCTCGTGGCTGGCCACGCGCAGGAGCTGCAGCGCGAGCGGCGGCCGACCCAGACGGCGCGGTCGCCCCTGGACGTGGAGGTCCGCGTCTGGTTCAACCCCGAGCTCGACAGCCGCGATTTCATGATCCCGGGCGTGCTCGCGTTGCTCCTGATGGTCGTGACGGCCAATCTGTCGGCCATGGCGATCGTGCGGGAGCGCGAAGCCGGCACCTTCGAGCAGCTCGCGGTCACCCCGCTCCGGCGGTGGGAGCTCATCGTCGGCAAGCTGTTGCCGTTCGCCCTCGTGGGCATGCTCGATGTCCTCCTCGTCACCGGCGTCGCCATCGGGTGGTTCGAGGTGCCGCTCAAGGGCAGCTTCGCGCTGCTCGTGGCGATGAGCGGCGTCTACCTGCTCACGACTCTCGGGGTCGGCCTGTTCGTGTCGACCGTCTCGTCCACCCAGCAGCAGGCGATGCTGACCGCCGTGTTCTTCTTCTTCTTCCCGATGCTGTATCTGTCCGGTTTCGTGTTTCCGATCGAGAACATGCCGCGAACGATTCAGCCGCTCACCTACCTCGTGCCGCTCCGGTACTACCTCGTCATCGTCCGGGGGATTTTCCTGAAGGGGGTGGGGCTGGACACGCTGTGGCCCGAGGCCCTCGCGCTGGGGGGGGGCCTGGGGATTCTGGGGCTGGCGGTGGCGCGATCGCGGAAGCGGCTGGATTGACGGACAGGGCGCGCCGTCCCGCCGCCCTCACGCGGCGCGCGCCGCGAGGACGAGCTGCCGGATCATCCACGCGAGCGTCACGCCCGCGGCCGCGAGCAGGACGGCGAACAGCACGATCGCGCCCCACTGGGGTGCGACCCACGAGGCCGGCGCGAAGCCCGCCGCCTCGATGGCGGCCCGGCGGACGTGGTCCCGCGTCACCACCATGCAGGCGACCGAGAGCACGGCGGCGGCGGCGCCGCCACGGACGAACGGTGCGGGCCGCGGGGACGCCATGCCTCCGATCATCAACGCCACCGCGGCGACGCCAGCCGCGACGCCGGCGGCGAGGACGGCGCCAGCCGCCGGATCCGCGCCGCCCACGAGGTGCTCGATCGTCGGGCGCGGCAGCGCGCCCAGCCACCAGAAACCCACCAGAACATTCAGCATCGTGGCCGCGACGAACCACACGCTCCCGCGGCGCACGGCCCACGTGCCGAAGGCCGGCGCGCGCGACCGGACGCCGAGGCCGCCGAGCGCCGTCGCCAGGCCGGAGACCGCCACGGCGCCGAGCAGCATGTGCAGAAACCGTGGCACGAGCGCCGGATCGCCCAGGGCGAGGTGCAGGCCACGCGGATCGGCGTGATACCGCGCGGCGAGCTCGTCGGGGCGCAGCATCACGCTCATGTTGGTCGAGTAGATGACGCCGACGCCGATCAGGACGACCGCCACCGCGCCGGCGAGCGCGGCCGAGCAGCGGGACGACGACGTGCCCTGGAAGGCCAGCGCGTACGCTCCGTAGTAGGCCGCGATGAGCAAGAAGATCACCGACAGCCACGCCCACGCCATCACTACAGAGGAGGCGAAGAAGAGCCGCCCGTAGAGGACCTGGAGAAACAGCAGCGCGGCGACGCCGAGCGTGACCGTGGCGGCGAAGAGCACGGGCAGCGCCGCCGCCCACCGGCGGGCGAGCTCGCCGTCGTGGCCGTGGGGCGAACTCCGCGCGCGTACCCGGGCCACCGCGGCCAGGATGGCGCCACCGAGGAGCAGATTCATCGCCAGCGCGTGGAGCAGGAACGTCAACAGAAGCCACGCCTGGAGGAACCACACCGGCGCGGGCAGCGGCAGGGGATCGGGTTGAGGCAGGCCGGGGGTCATCGATCGCGCTCCTGGATCCGAGGCGCCTCGAGGCCGGCGAGGTACTCGGCGACCGCCCGCCGTTCGGCGTCGGTGCCCTCGAACGGGGGCATGAGCTCGCTGACCTCGGGCAGCCGGCCGATCAGGTCGATGAGCTCGTCGAGCCGGCGGCCGCGGCCGGCGATCGGGAAGTCGCCGCCCGGGCCGTGGCACGCGCCGCAGTGCTCCTCGAAGTAGCGTTCCCCGAGCGTCGCCGCCGCCGCCCGCGCGGCACTCGCCCCGCCGAGGCTCGCCAGGTACGCCGCCAGCGCGCGGCGCTCCTCGGCGGTCCCGACGAAGGGGGGCATGCGGCGCCCGCGCCACGTCTCGAGCCGCAGGTCGGGATAATCCCAGCCCACCGGACGGCCGCCGGCGTCGACCGGGCGCGCGAGGCGCGCGAGCACGCCGGAGAGCGCGGCCGCGCTCCGGCCACTCACAAGCTTGCGGATTCCGAGGTAGCCGTCGATCGTGTGGCACGCGGCGCACTCGCGCACGAAGAGTGCGCGTCCAGCCGCGAGCAGGCGGTCAGGGTCGCCGGTGTTCGTCGGTTCCACGCCCGGCCGCCCCCAGAGACTCGCGGCCAGTACCCCGCGCGCGTTCAGCGCGTCGATCGCGAACGGATCGGGCGCCACCCGGTCCCGGGCCGCGGTCGCGGGCGGTGGCAGGCGCACGCTGTTGACGAACATGTACCGGCCGATCACGTACGGCTTGCGCAGATCCTCGCGCACCCACTCGGCCCCGCCGACGGCGGCGAGGCCCAGGAGCATGAGCGAGGCGGCGGCGCCGCGCCCGTACCGCCGCGGACGCCCCCACACGATGGCGGCGGTTCCGGCCGCGAGGAGCGCGCACGCCGCCACGGCCACGCCCGCCGCGCGCTGCGCGACCGGATGGCCGCTCGCCGCCCCTTTCGCGATCGCACGCACGAGCGCCGCGAGGCCATCTCCGGTCACGCCGAAGATCTCCCGCACCGGCACGCCCGCCCCCGCGGCAGCGGTCAGGTACCACACCGTCGCCGCCGGCAGGAGCACCGCGGCTGGGGCGATCCAGCCGAGGCCCGCGTCGCGCGCCACCCGGACTTTGAGCTCCGGGTCCCGCGTCCACGCGGCGACCGCCAGCGCGTAGAGCCCGGCGAGACCGACGGCCCCGAGCGTCCGGAGCACGAGCGCGGGCCAGTAGGTGGGGTTGAAAAACGCGTCCCACAGGCTGCGCGTCACGAGCCACCGCCCGGGCGTCAGCATGAAGGTCAGGATCCCGTTGATGATCGCCAGCGACGCCCAGGCGGCCGCGAAGTAGATCCAGCCGACCGCCAGGTGCGTCCGGGGATCGAGTCGGTCCCACCCGTAGGCGTAGACCAGGGCCGCGGCGATCTCGACGACGAAGAACGTCCACTCGATCGCCCAGACCCAGACGAAGGCGTTGATGAGCGCCGAGGTGGCCGCGGGCTGGACCAGGCCGATCGTGAACCAGATGCCGACGCCCGTCAGGGCGCCGAACACCAGCGTCAGGAGCACGAAGAAGCGGCTGAGCCGCCGGACGAACGCGAGGAGCGCCGCGTCCTCCCGCCGGCGCGCCCGGCGTTCGGCCAGGACGAGGAACAGGCCGCCGCCGACCGCGAAGTGCGACACGAAGACGTGGACGATCGCGACCCCCGCGATGAGCAAGCCTGCGGCCGGGAGCTCCCAGATCGGGTAGTTCATCGCGCGGCGTGGCTCAGGATGTCGTGCCAGCGCTGGTCGACCGCCTGGCGCACCTGTTCCAGGGCGTCCGGGTCGTTCACCAGGTCGCGGAAGCGACCCTGGCCTCGCAGATATTCCTCGATCGCTACCGGCGCCGGGTTGACGGTCAGCCGCCAGGTGCGGCCGTCCTCGACCTCGACGAGGGGGAAGACGCGCGCGGCGACGGCGAGGCGCACGTAGCGGATCGCGTGCTCCGAGGGAATCTTCCACCCGGGCGGACAGGGCGAGAGCAGGTGGATGAAGCGCGTCCCGGTGACCCGCCTGGCGCGCTGGAGTTTCGCCACCAGGTCGTCCGGATACGCGACCGTGGCCGTGGCGGCGTACGGGATCCGGTGCGCCACCATGATGGCGAGCAGGTCCTTCTTCGGCTGGGCCTTCCGCCCCGGCGTCGTGGTCGTCCACGCGCCCATCGGCGTGGCCGAGCTCCGCTGGATCCCGGTGTTCATGTAGGCTTCGTTGTCGTAACAGATGTAGATGAAGTCCTCGTTCCGCTCGGCGGCGGCCGAGAGCGCCTGGATCCCGATGTCGAACGTGCCGCCGTCGCCGGCCCACGCGACGACCGTCGTCTCGCGGTCGCCCTTGAGGTCCAGCGCCGCGCGGACGCCCGACGCGGCG
This sequence comes from uncultured Vicinamibacterales bacterium, assembly GCA_964478975.1. GTDB lineage: Bacteria > Acidobacteriota > Vicinamibacteria > Vicinamibacterales > JAHECP01 > CAYZKQ01. The sequence goes on from CAYZKQ010000001.1 coordinate 7,250, forward strand.
GCCGCCGCCGACGCGAACGGCGTGTGCATGACGGGCACCCCGGCGGCGCTGTAGGGCGACGGCCCGTCGATGATCGACCAGCAGCACGCCGGGATGACGAGCACGGTCCGGCGGCCGAGCGCCTTGAGGACGAGGCGCATGGCGAGGGCCGCGCCGCAGCCCGCGCACCCGAGGTGCCCGGGGGCGAGGATCTCGACGTCGGGAACGGCGTAGGTGGCCTGCGTCATGGCTTCAACCCCACCCACAGGCTGTCGTGCGACGGCCGGTCGTGCGCCCTAGCATCGTCGAGCACCGCGTCGAGCGTATCGGGCGTCACGTCGCGGCCGCCGAGGCCGGCGATATACGAGAACACGACCGGCGCGGACGGCTGGTTGCAGAACGCCGCGCGGATCTCGGACGCCATGATGCCGCCGTGGCCGAACGAGAGGTTCCGGTCCACGACGGCGAGCTTGGCCGCCCGGCCGAGCAGGCGGCGCACGTGGTCGAAGGGGAAGGGCCGGAACAACCGGATCTTCGCCAGCCCGACGCGCTCGCCCCGCTGGCGCCGGGCGTCCACGACGCCGCGGGCCGTGCCGGCGATGGTCCCGGCGGTGACGAGGAGCAGGTCGGCGTCCTCGGCGCGGTAGGTGTCGAGGATCGGGTGATAGCGCCCGAAGCGCTCGCCGTACTCGCGGGCCGCCGCGTCGGCCACGCCCACCGCCGCCTGCAGGGCGCGCTCCATCCGGGCCCGCAGCTCCATGTAGCCGTCACCCGACGGGAGCCCGCCGAAGGCCCGCGGCTGGTCGACGTCGAGCGCGTAGGGCGGGGCGAACGGCGGCAGGTAGTCGTCGACGGCCGCCTGGTCGGGGATCGCGACCGGCTCTGAGGTGTGCGACAGGAAGAAGGCGTCAAGACACACCATCGCCGGCATCAGGACGCGCTCGGCCACCTTGAAGGCCTGGATGATCGTGTCGAGCACTTCCTGGTTGTTCTCGCAGTAGTACTGGATCCAGCCCGTGTCGCGCTGCGAGAGGCTGTCGGTCTGGTCGGCGAAGATGTTCCAGGGCGAGCCCAACGCCCGGTTCACGTTGGCCAGGACCACCGGCAACCGCGCGCCGGCGCACCAGTGCAGCATCTCGTGCATGTAGGCGAGGCCGTGCGAGGAGGTGGCGGTGAAGGCCCGGAGCCCCGCTTGCGACGCGCCGGCGCAGGTGGCCAGCGCGGAGTGCTCCGACTCGACGGCGACGAACCGCGCGTCGAGGCGCCCGTCGGCGCACATCTCCGAGAGCAGCTCGACGACCCCAGAGGACGGCGTGATGGGGTAGGCGGCGATCACGCGCGCCCGCGCGAGCTGCACCGCGTACGAAATCGCGTGCGTGCCCTCGATGACCTTCGTCGTCATCGCGGTTCCTCGGGCAGAAGCGTCAGGGCGCCGCGGGGGCACTCGGCGGCGCAGATGCCGCAGCCCTTGCAGTGGGCGAGGTCGATCGTGTAGCGCCCGGCGCCGTCGCGCGCGACGGCAGCGTCGGGGCAGAACACCCGGCAGTTGTCGCAGCTCGTGCACGCCCCGCACGTCACGCAGCGCCGCGCTTCGGCGACGGCCTGCGCCCACGCGAGCCCGCCCACCACCTCGGTGAAATCGCGGACGGCCTGCGCCGGCGGGACGAGCGGCGGCCGAACGCGGGGCGCGCGCGGGACATAGAAGAAGTTGAGGTCGCCCGGCCCGACCCGCACCGCGTCCGCGGCGTCGCCGAGCGCCCGACCCGCAAGCCACGCGTCGATCGCCTCCGCCGCGCGCCGGCCCGACCCGATCGCCTCCACCACCGTGCCCGCCCCCGTCGCCGCGTCGCCGCCGGCGAAGACCGCCGCCCGGCTCGTGCGGCCCCAGCGGTCTGCCAGCAGACGTCCGCCCGCCGCCTCGACCAGGTCCGCGACCAGCGAGGTCTCCACCTCCTCGCCGATCGCGGTGAACGCGTGGTCGGCGGCCAGCTCGAAGGTGCTCCCCGGGATGGGCTCCGGCCGGCGCCGGCCGGACGCGTCCGGTTCCCCGGGGCGCATCCGCTGGCACTCGACGGCGGCGAGCCGTCCGCCCCGTTCGACGAAGCGCACCGGCGCCGCGTGGAAGATGAACGCGATCCCCTCAGCTTCCGCCTGCGCGATCTCGTCGGGGTGCGCCGGCATGTCCTCGCGGGCGCGCCGATACACGATCGTCGCCGCCGCCCCCAGCCGCACCGCCGCCCGGGCCGCGTCGAGGGCCGTGTTGCCGCCGCCCACCACGACCGCGGGGCCGCCGAGCGAGGCCGCCGATCCCGCGTTGACCTGGCGCAGAAACTCGACGCCAGACCGGACGCCGTCCAGGTCTTCCCCAGGTACCCCGACGCGCCGGGACCGCTGCGCCCCGATCGCCACGAACACCGCCTGGGAGTCCCGCAGCACGTCGAGCGGCCGCCCGGCCTCCACCCGGACGCCGCCGACGAAGCGGATCCCCATCGCCCGCAGCAGGTTGATCTCCTCGTCCAGCACCGCGCGCGGGAGGCGGTAGGCCGGAATTCCGTAGCGCAACATGCCGCCGGGCTCGGGCATCGCGTCGACGACCGTCACCCGGTGGCCGCGCCGGGCGAGGTGGTAGGCCGCCGTCAGGCCCGCCGGTCCCGCGCCCACGACCGCCACCGCGACACCCGACCCGCCGGCGACCTCCGCGCCGGGAAACCGCCGGCGTCTGGCTTCGTCGGCAATCGCACGCTCCACGGCATGGATCGCGACCGGCTCGTCGAACGCCAGGCGGTTGCACTCGCGCTCGCACGGGTGATAGCACACGCGCCCGCAGACGCCGGGCAGCGGGTTGTGCGCCCGGATGGTGCGCCAGGCCGCCTCGGCGTCGCCCGCGGCGGCGAGCGCGAGAAACGCCCGCACGTCGGTGCCCGCCGGGCAATCGAGATTGCAGGGCGAGGGCCGGGTCACATAGACCGGCCGGAACGTGCGCCAGTGGCCCGTCTGGAGCTCCCGGGTGCTCCGGAGCGAGACGGACATCGGCGGCCCCGGCGCGACCTCGTCGACCGGCCCGATCCGAACCGCCGCCCGTGCCGCCGCGTCGTTCACCGTGTCTGCCATGACGGCCTCTATCGCCGCGCGCGGGCCGCAGAGGCCAGCGCGGGACGCCCCCGCACGGCGCCGAACGCTTCCCGCGCCGCGGCCTGATTCGCCTCCGGCTTGACCGGCACCAGCTCGGGAATGGCCTCGAGCAGGGTCTCGAGGCGGACGAGCCGCGTGACCGCCGCGAACGCGCCGGCCATCGCCGTGTTGACGATGGGGTTCGTGCGCGTGCCGAGGCCGTGGGTGAGCGCGATCCCCGTCGCGTCGCACGTCGCCACGCTGAAGTCGTCCGGCAGGCCCAGCGCGTCGGGCCCCCGGCTGGTGTTCACGACGATCCACCCGCCCGACTTCAGCCCGGCGGTCACGTCGGTCGCCTCCAGCAAGCCGGCGTCGAGCACGATCACGTGGTCCGGCTCGTAGACCTGGTAGTGCGCCGTGATGGGCCCCTGGTCCGCGCGCAGAAACGCCGCCACTGGCGCGCCGGTCCGTTCCGCCCCGAACGCGGGAAACGCCTGCACCTGCCAGCCCTCGCGGAACAGCGCCGTCGCCAGCAGCTTCGACGCCATCACCGCGCCCTGACCGCCGCGCCCGTGCACCCGAATCGCCACCACGGATCACCACCCGTCGGGAAAGCCGTCCCGCAGATACCGGTCGATCGCCCGCGCCGCCCGCCGGCCGGCCCCCATCGCCGAAATCACCGTCGCGCCGCCCGTGACGATGTCGCCCCCGGCGAAGACGCCTTTCTTATAGGTCGCGCCCGTCCGCTCGTCGGCCTCGATGTAGCCGCGGCGGTTCACCCGGAGGTCCGGCGTCGTGGACCGGATGAGCGGGTTCGCGCCCTGGCCGACCGCGAACACCACCGTGTCGACCTCGAGGTCGAACTCCGACCCGGGCACCGGGACGGGGCTCCGGCGGCCGGAGGCGTCCGGCTCGCCGAGCGCCATCCGGATGGCGCGCATCGCGCGCACGCGCGACCGCTCGTCGCCGAGGATCGCGACCGGCGCCGCCAGCAGGATGAACTCGACCCCTTCTTCTTCGGCGTGCGCGATCTCTTCCTCGCGCGCCGGCATTTCGTCGCGGGAACGCCGGTAGACCAGATACGCGTGCTCGGCGCCGAGCCGGAGCGCGGTCCGGACCGCGTCCATCGCCGTGTTGCCCCCGCCCACCACCGCGACCCGGCGCCCCCGGACGATGGGCGTGTCAGTTTCCGGAAAGCGGTAGGCCTGCATCAGGTTCGACCGCGTCAGGAACTCGTTCGCCGAGTAGACCCCGACCAGGTTGATGCCGGGAATCTCGGGGAAGAACGGCAGGCCGGCGCCCGTGCCGATGAACACCGCCTCGTACCCGAGCTCGCTCATGAGCTCGTCGACCGTGAACGTCCGCCCGATGACGTGGTTCGTCCGGATCTCCACGCCCAGGCGCTTGAGGGCCTCGATCTCGCGCTCGACGATCGCTTTCGGCAGCCGGAACTCGGGGATCCCGTACATCAGGACGCCCCCCGGCTTGTGGAGCGCCTCGAAGATCGTCACGCTGTGGCCCAGCCTGGCCAGGTCCGCCGCGACCGTCAGGCCCGCCGGACCGGATCCCACGACCGCCACGCGGTGTCCCGTCGGCGGCGGCGGCGGCCCGGTGTCCGACCAGTTCATCGCCGCGGCATAGTCCGCGACGAACCGCTCGAGCCGCCCGATGGCGACGGGCTCGAACTTCACGCCCAGCGTGCATCGTTTCTCGCACTGGTCTTCCTGCGGGCACACGCGCCCGCAGATGGCCGGGAGCACGTTCTTCTCGTAGACCGTGCGAAACGCCGCCTCGAACGCGCGCTCGGCCACCTGCTGGACGAACCGGGGAATGTCGATTTCCACGGGACACCCGGCGACACACGGCTGGTTCTTGCAGAGGATGCAGCGATTCGCTTCCTGCACGGCGAGGTCCGGGGTGTACCCGGTGGCGACTTCCTCGAACCGCCGCCGCCGCACCTCGGGGTCGAGGCACGGCATCGGGGTTTTCGTCTTCTGCCCGATCTTCTTCGCCACGGTTCACCTCGGCATCAGCGCCGGCGTCTGCGGGGGAGCCTGGCACCGCTCGAGCGCCAGGCGCTCCTGCTCGCGATAGGCCGTGAGGCGCGCGGCGAGCTCGGCGAAATCCACCTGGTGACCGTCGAACTCCGGCCCGTCGACACAGACGAACTTCGGCCGCCCGCCCACCGTCACCCGGCAGCCGCCGCACATGCCGGTGCCGTCGATCATGATGGGGTTGAGGCTGACGATCGTCTTGAGGCCCAGCGGCCGCGTCAGCTCGCACACCGCGCGCATCATCGGGAGCGGCCCGATGGCGACCACCTCGTCGAAGCGACAGCCCTCGCGCAGCAACGCGCGCAGCGCGTCAGGGACGAGGCCGGGCATCCCGTACGACCCGTCGTCCGTCGTCACGATGACGCGGTCGGCCACGGCCCGCATCTCCGCTTCGAGAATCACGAGCGCGCGGGAGCGGGCCCCGATGACCGCCGTCACGCGGCCGCCGGCCGCCTTGAAGCCGCGCGCGATGGGGTAGGCCACGGCCGCGCCGATGCCGCCCCCGATCGCGCACACCGAGCGGCCCGGCGCGATCTGCGTCGGCTGGCCCAACGGCCCGGCGATGTCGAGAATCGTGTCGCCCGGCTCGAACGCGTTCAGCTCGCGCGTCGTCTTGCCGACACCCTGGACGATGAGCGCGATCGCCCCGCTCGGCGGGTCCGCGTCGGCGATCGTGAGGGGAATGCGCTCCCCCGTTTCCCGGAGACGGACGATCACGAACTGGCCGGGGCGGCGTTTGCGGGCGATGTGCGGGGCGTCGATCCAGAAGCGGACGATGTCGGGTGCAAGCACCTGCTTGCTGAGGATACGGTGCACGAGGCCCCCCGGGGTCGCTGGACAGGCGGGCGCCGGACACCCGGCGCCTCCCTTCCCGCCACTCTTCCGGGCAGCAAGCGGGATACCAGGTGGGGGCGGGGGGACGGCCGGCCCGGCCAGGCCAGCGCGGGGCTGTCGGCCCGCCGAAGGCGCCCAGGCGTGCCCGTGCCCGGGCGCCGCTGATTCTTTCGGCGTCGCGTGCCGGCTTTCCGGCACCCCGGATCGGAACGTTTGCGCGGGCGGGCGCGGGTTTTCCCGCGGGGCCCTACCGCTTCCGATAGTCGAGGGGCGGGGGACGGTCGCCGACGAGCGGCCGGTAGACGAAGTCGGGGCCGACCCGGGCCTGGTACTCGGCCCGTGCCTTCGCGAGCAGCGCCGGATTGGTGAACAGGTCCGCCGCCGTGAGGGCCAGGGTCTTCGCCGCCACCAGCATGCCCTTGACCCCGATGCTCGTCCCGCCGGCGGCGATCGCCTGCCAGGAATGCGCCGCCGTGCCCGGCACCCACGTGGCCGCTCGCAGCCCCGTGGTCGGCACCACCCAGCTCACGTCCGCGACGTCGGTCGACCCGCCGGCTTCCTTGATCGCGAACGGCTCGATCGCGGCGGCGGTCTCGATCGGCGGCGCCTCGGGCGGCAGCGAGCGCCGCAGCGTCTCGGCGAAAGCGCGCTCCTCGGGGGAGTAGGTGACTCCGCCGACCCGGCGGAGGTTGTCGTCCATGACCCGCGCGAGCGCCTCGTTCGGCAGGATCGCGTAGATCCCGTGGATGACTTCGTGGTCCACGCTCGTGCCCGTCCCCATCGCGGCGCCCTCGGCCGCTTTGACGACGCGGTCGAAGATTTCCGCAACCTGGCGCGGGTCGGGGTGGCGCACGTAGTAGAAGACCTCCGCGAAGTCCGGGACGACGTTGGGCGCCGCGCCGCCGTTCGTGATGACGTAGTGGATGCGCGTGTCTTCGGGGACGTGCTCGCGCATCAGGTTGACCATATAGTTCATCGCTTCGACGCCGTCGAGCGCCGACCGCCCGCGCTCCGGGGCGGCCGCCGCGTGCGCCGAGACGCCGCGGAACCGGAACTTGGCGGACTTGTTGGCGAGCGAGCTCCCGGGGCTCGCGTCGTTGCGGTCGGCCGCGTGCCAGTGCAGAACGGCGTCGACATCCTTGAACAGGCCCGCGCGGACCATGTACACCTTGCCGGCGCCCCCTTCTTCGGCGGGGGTGCCGTAGAGGCGCACCGTCCCCGGCGTGCCCGTCCGCGCGAGCCACTCCTTGACCGCGATGGCCGCGGCCGTCGACCCGGTGCCGAACAGATGATGGCCGCAGGCGTGTCCGGCCTCCTTGTGGGGGAGAGGTTTGCGCTCGGGCACGGCGTCCTGCGTGATGCCCGGGAGCGCGTCGAATTCCGCGAGGATGGCGATGACGGGCTTCCCCCGCCCGAAGCTCGCCACGAAGGCCGTGGGCATGCCCGCCACGCCCGCCTCGACGCTGAACCCGGCCGCCCGGAGCTCGGCCTGGAGCAGGGCGGAGCTCTCGACTTCTTGATAGCCGACTTCGGCCAGCTCCCAGATGCGGGTGGCGACCTCGGCGTAGTGCGCGGCGCGCGCCTCGATCGAGGTCACGAGCGCCTGCCGGTCGGGCGCGAGGCTGGCGCGCGCCGGGTCGACTTGCGCCGTGGCGACCGCCGCCGGGAGCGCGACGAGCGCCGCCACCACGCCGCCGCCCGCGGCGCGCCACGCCCGGGCGAGGGCCCACCGAACCGCCAGTTCGCGTGCGCACGTCATGGACCGTCCTCCACGAGATGCTTCATAGTCCGGCGCAGAATAACACACCGCCGCCGCGACCCGCGGCGGCCCGCGTGGACTCGGAGCCCGGCCGAACGGGATAGAGGCGGGTCGGCCGCGCCATCATATGATGAAGAAATGTCCGAGCTGAGCCTCCAGGACCGCTACGGTCCGCAGTCGACCTGCTTCGGGTGCGGGCCCGCCAACCCCCACGGCCTGCACATCAAGAGCCGGCCGGCCCCGGAAGACGACGAGGAGCTCGTCGCCGAGTGGATGCCGGAGAAGCGGTACGAGGCGTTCGACGGCTATCTGAACGGCGGGATCATCGGGACGCTGCTCGACTGCCACTGCAACTGGACGGCCGCCTACCACCTGATGAAGAAGGCCGGGGCGGCGCACCCGCCGTTCACCGTGACCGCCGAGTACACGATTCGGATGCGGCGCCCGACGCCTGCGACCGGTCCCGTGCGCCTCCGCGCGCGGGTGGTCGAGGCGACCGAGAACCGGGCGGTCGTCGAAGGGACGCTGGAAGCGGGGGGCGAGGTCACGGCGAGGTGCCGCGGGGTGTTCGTCGCGGTGGGTCCCGGGCATCCGGCGTTCGACCGGTGGAAGGCCGGGACCGGCGAGGGCTGAGCGGCCTCCGGGTCATTGTGAAGGCGTTCACAAAAGCGTTGACCGGGGGATGAGGCTGCGTTAAACTCGGACTCAGCAGGTCGGATATCACCATGCTGCGATTGTCCAAGCGTGCCGATTACGCGCTCATTGCGATGCGGCATCTGGCCCTCAACGCGGACCGCGGCTGGGCCAGCGCCCGGGAGATCGCCGAGGCGTACCACGTCCCGCTGGAGCTGCTGGCGAAGGTGCTGCAGCGGCTGGTGCGGAAAGGGCTGCTGGCCTCGCACCAGGGGGTCCACGGGGGGTACGAGCTGGCGCGCCCGGCGACGCACATCTCGGTGGCGCAGGTCATCGAGGCGATCGACGGGCCGCTCACCATGACGGCGTGTTCGGAGGCGGACGATTCGTGCGACCAGTTTCCACACTGCAACATCCGCGACCCGCTCTGGCGCATCAAGGACCGGCTGGTCGAGGCGCTCTCGACGTGCTCGATCCAGGAGATGGCGACCGAGAGCGCGCCGGCGCCGGCGGGCGGGGCGGCACCGGTGCGGGTCGTGATGGGGCCGTCGAAGGCGACGGCGTGAGGGAGCGGACGGGTCATGATCCAGGTGAGCGAGAACGCGTCGCGGCAGATCGTCAAGCTCAAGGCGAAGCAGCAGTTGCCGCCGTCGGGCGGCTTGCGCGTCGGGGTGAAGGCCGGCGGCTGTTCGGGCTTCGAGTATGTCTTTGCGTGGGAGCCGGCTCCCCGCGACACGGATATCGTGGTGGAAGGGTCGGGCGGCGCGCGGGTGTTCGTCGACCCGAAGAGTCTCCGGCTGCTCGCGGGCACGGTGCTGGACTACGACACGAGTCTGCTCAGCCGCGGGTTCGTCCTGGCGAATCCGAACGCCAAGAGCACGTGCGGGTGCGGGCAGTCGTTCAGCGTCTGACGGGACGGAGAAGACGATGAGCACAGCGGTTCGGACGATCGAGGAACTGGCCACGCGGGAATACAAGTACGGGTTCTACACGCCGGTCGAGGAGGACAAGGTTCCGCCGGGGTTGAACGAGGACGTCATCCGGCTCATCTCCGCGAAGAAGCAGGAGCCGGACTGGTTGCTCGAGTGGCGGCTCAAGGCCTACCGGGCGTGGCTCACCATGGCGGAGCCGCGGTGGGCGAACATCACTTACGGGCCGATCGACTACCAGGCGATCAGCTACTACTCGGCGCCCAAGCGCCGGCCGACCTACAACAGCCTGGACGAGGTCGACCCGGAGATTCTGCGGACCTTCGAGAAGCTCGGCATTCCCCTCGAGGAGCAGAAGCGGCTGGCGGGGGTGGCGGTCGACGCGGTGTTCGATTCGGTGTCGGTGGCCACGACGTTCCGGGAGAAGCTCGCCGAGCTGGGGATCATCTTCTGTTCGTTCTCGGAGGCGGTGCGCGAGCATCCGGACCTGGTGCGGCAGTATCTGGGGTCTGTAGTCCCCTACACGGACAACTTCTTCGCGGCGCTCAACTCCGCCGTCTTCAGCGACGGGTCGTTCGCCTACATCCCGAAGGGCGTGCGCTGTCCGATGGAGCTGTCCACTTACTTCCGCATCAACGCGATGAACACCGGCCAGTTCGAGCGCACCCTGATCGTCGCGGACGAGGGCGCGTCGGTGAGCTACCTCGAGGGCTGCACGGCGCCGATGCGCGACGAGAACCAGCTCCACGCGGCGGTGGTCGAGCTGGTCGCGCTGGACGAGGCGACCATCAAGTACTCGACCATCCAGAACTGGTATCCCGGGGACAAGCAGGGCCAGGGCGGCATCTACAATTTCGTGACCAAGCGCGGCAAGTGTCAGGGGCGGCGGTCGAAGATCACGTGGACGCAGGTCGAGACCGGCTCGGCCATCACGTGGAAGTACCCGAGCTGTCTGCTCATCGGCGACGAGTCCGTCGGCGAGTTCTATTCGGTCGCCACGGTGAACCACTACCAGCAGGCCGACACGGGCACGAAGATGATCCACGTGGGCCGGCGCACGAAGAGCACGATCGTCTCGAAGGGCATTTCGGCGGGGCACGGCCAGAACACCTACCGCGGGCTCGTCCGCATCGGCAAGCACGCCCAGTACGCGCGGAACTACTCGCAGTGCGACTCGCTGCTCATCGGGGACCAGTGCGGGGCGCACACCTTCCCGTACCTGGACATCCGCAACAGCACGGCGCGGGTCGAGCACGAGGCGTCGACGTCGAAGATCGGGGAGGACCAGATCTTCTACTGCCGCCAGCGCGGCCTCGGGACCGAGGACGCGGTCAACCTGATCGTCAGCGGCTTCTGCAAGGAAGTCTTCCGGGAGCTGCCGATGGAATTCGCCGTCGAGGCCCAGAAGCTGCTGAGCGTGAGCCTGGAAGGGAGTGTCGGATAACGCATCATGCTGGAGATTCGAGATCTGAAGGCGTCGGCCGAGGGCCGCGAGATCCTGCACGGCGTCAGCCTGTCGGTGCGGGCGGGCGAAGTCCACGCGATCATGGGCCCGAACGGCTCGGGCAAGAGCACGCTCGCGCGGGTGCTGGCGGGACACCCGGGCTACGAGGTGACCGCCGGGACGGTGCTCTACGAGGGGCGGGACCTGCTGGCGATGGACCCGGAAGAGCGCGCGCGCGAGGGGCTGTTCATGGCGTTCCAGTACCCGGTGGAGATCGCCGGGGTGAACAACGCCTACTTCTTGAAGGCGGCGCTCAACGCGCTCCGCAAGCACCGCGGCGAGCCGGAGGTGGACGCCATCGAGTTCATGACCCTCATCCGCGAAAAGGCGAAGCTGCTGGAGCTCGACCCCGCGATGCTCAACCGCCCGGTCAACGAGGGGTTTTCGGGCGGCGAGAAGAAGCGGAACGAGATCTTCCAGATGCTGGTGCTCGAGCCGAAGCTCGCGATCCTCGACGAGACGGATTCTGGCCTCGACATCGACGCCCTCAAGGTGGTGGCCAACGGCGTCAACGCCATGCGGAGCCCCAGCCGGGCGATCGTGGTGGTGACGCACTACCAGCGGCTGCTCAACTACATCGTGCCCGACATCGTCCACGTGCTCGTCGACGGGCGCATCGTCCGCTCGGGCGACAAGACCCTGGCCCTCGAGCTCGAAGAGAAAGGGTACGGCTGGGTCGAGGCGGAAGCGGCTGGCGCCGCCGCGCGCAGCTAGGGGGAGCGATGGCGACGTTCGTCGAGGCGGCCCGCGACGCCTATCTCGCCGAGTACGCGCGCGCCCGCCAGGCCGACCGCCTCGGGCCGGCCTGGCTGGCCGAGGTGCGCGCGCGCGCCGTCCGCGCCTTCGAGCAGCTCGGTTTCCCCACGACCAGGGACGAGGAGTGGCGCTTCACGAACATCGCGCCCATCACCACGCGCGTGTTCGTCCCGGCGGATCCGGCGGGCCGGCGCGCCGTGACGCGGGAGGACGTGGCCCGTGTGACCCTCCCGGGCGCCGGCCGCGTCCGGGTCGTCTGCGTCAACGGCCGCTATGCCCCGGAACTCTCTGACCTGGACGGGCTGCCGCAGGGCGTCGAAGTGCGCGGGCTCCGGGAGGTCCTCGAGGCCGAACCGGCCCGCCTGCAGCCCTGGTTGGCCCAGGTCGCCGGCTTCCGCAGCCACGCCTTCGCTGCGCTCAACACGGCGCTCTTTGACGACGGCGTGTTCGTCTTCGTGCCGCCGCACGCCGTCGTCGACGAGGCGATCGAGGTGGTGTCGGTCACCTTCGCCGGCGGCGCCGACGTGGTGGCCCACCCGCGGGTGCTCGCGGTGGCGGCCGAGGACAGTCAGGTGCGGCTGGTCGAGCAGCACGTGGGCGTCGGCGACGGCGTCTACTTCGCCAACCCGATCAGCGAGGTGGTGGTCGGCGACCACGCCGTCGTGGACCACTACCGCGTCCAGCGGGAGGCCGTCGGCGCGTTCCACCTCGGGGGCCTGCACGCGCGCGTCGGGCGCGCCGCGAGCTTCACCTCGCACGCGGTGTCGCTGGGGGCAGCGCTCGCCCGGCACGACCTCTCGGCCGAGCTCGGCGGCGAGGGCGGCGAGTGCACCCTGAACGGCCTGTACCTCGCCGACGGCGACCGGCTGGTGGACCACCACACGACGATCGTGCACGCGCAGCCGCACTGCGACAGCCACGAGGTCTACAAGGGGATCCTGGCGGGTCGCGCGCAAGGCGTGTTCAACGGGAAAATCGTCGTCCGGCCCGGGGCGCAGAAGACCGACGCCAAGCAGACCAACCGGGCCCTGCTGCTCTCCGACGAGGCGCAGATCAACACCAAGCCGCAGCTCGAGATCTTCGCCGACGATGTCAAGTGCACCCACGGGGCGGCGGTGGGGCAGCTCGACGAGGACGCGATCTTCTATCTCCGCTCGCGGGGCCTGGGCCTCCGGGAGGCGCGCCGGCTGCTCGTGCAGGCGTTCGCGGGCGACATCCTCAACCGTGTGCGCCTCGAGGGACTGCGCCACGCGCTCGAGGCGGCCATGCTGCGCCTGCTGCCGGAGCCATGAGCGAGCGTCTCGGTGGGGTGGCGGCCGTCCCGGCGGTCTGGCACGCGCCGCTGGACGTCGCGCGCGTCCGGGCCGATTTCCCCATCCTGCGCCAGACGGTGCGGGGCCGCCCGCTGGTCTATCTCGACAACGCCGCGACGACGCAAAAACCCCAGGCGGTGATCGACGCGCTGCGGAAGGCGTATGCCGAGGAGAACGCCAACATCCACCGCGGCGTGCACTTCCTGAGCGAGCTGGCCACGGCCGCGTTCGAAGACGCGCGCCGCGCCGTCCAGCGGTTCATCAACGCCGCCGACGCCCGCGAGATCGTGTTCGTGCGGGGGACCACCGAAGCGATCAATCTCGTGGCGGCGACCTTCGGCCGCCAGCGCGTGGGCCCCGGCGACGAGATCGTGCTCTCCCACATGGAGCACCACTCCAACATCGTCCCGTGGCAGTTGCTGTGCGAGGAGACAGGGGCGCGGCTGCGGGTCATCCCGGTCACGGACCGGGGCGAGCTGGACCTGGAGGCGTTCGAGCGGCTCGTGGGGCCGCGGACGCGGATCGTCTCGATCGTCCACGTGTCGAACGCCCTCGGCACGGTCAACCCGGTCCGGCGGGTGGTCGAGATCGCGCACCGCGCGGGCGTGCCGGTCCTGGTCGACGGGGCGCAGGCCGTCGCCCACCTGCCCGTGGACGTCCAGGCGATCGGGTGCGACTTCTACGCGTTCTCCGGCCACAAACTGTTCGGCCCGACGGGCATCGGCGTGCTCTACGGGCGCCTGCCCCTGCTCGAGGCGATGCCCCCGTACCAGGGCGGCGGCGACATGATCCGGTCGGTGACCTTCGAGCGGACGACCTACAACGACGTCCCGCACAAGTTCGAGGCGGGGACGCCGAACATCGCCGGCGCGATCGGCCTGCGCGCCGCGATCGATTACCTGCGCCGGCTGGACTTCGGCGCCGTCGCCGCGCACGAGCACGACCTGCTCGCCTACGCGACCGAGCGGCTGCGGGAGATCCCCCGCGTCCGGATCATCGGGACGGCGCCGGAGAAGAGCGCCATCGTGTCCTTCGTGCACGAGCACGTGCACCCCCACGACATCGGGACGATCCTCGACCACGAGGGCGTGGCCATCCGGACCGGCCATCACTGTTGCCAGCCCCTCATGCAGCGGTTCGGCGTGCCGGCGACGGCCCGCGCGTCCTTCGCGGTCTACAACACCCGCGAGGAAGTCGACGCGCTCGTCGCCGCGATGCAGAAGGTCCGCGAGGTCTTCGGCTGATGTCCGATCTCCGGGAGCTCTATCAGGAAGTCATCCTCGACCACAACCGGCGCCCGCGGAACTTCCGACGGCTGCCCGACGCCAACCGGCGGGCCGAGGGCTTCAACCCCCTGTGCGGAGACCGCCTGACGCTGTTTCTCAAGGTCGACGGCGACGTGATCCGCGAAGCCGGGTTCCAGGGGTCGGGCTGCGCGATTTCGAAGGCGTCCGCCTCGCTCCTGACCGAGGCCGTCGCGGGCAAGACCGTGGCGGCCGCGCGGGCGATGTTCGAGCGGTTTCACCGGATGGTCACGAGCGCGCCGGACAGCACGGAGGATTTCTCGGACCTCGGCAAGCTCGCCGTGCTCGCCGGCGTGCGGGAGTTCCCGGTGCGGGTCAAGTGCGCCAGCCTGGCGTGGCACACGTTGAAGGCGGCGCTGGAGGCGAGGGCGGAGCCGGTGTCGACGGAGTAGGGGTCCGCAAGCCGGGCCTGTCGGCCCCGGGGAGACCCTCGAGGTGCCCATGACGAACCATCGTCGCGTCGATGTGTGGTTGCAGGCCGAGCAGCCGCCCGGGCCGTCGGGGTCGTCCCCGGGGGCGGGGCTGGCCGGGCTCGTGAGCGATCCGCTCAAGACGCTCGAGCTCAAGCCGCACGTCGTCGAGGCGCTCTCGACCGTCTACGACCCGGAGATTCCCGTCAACATCTACGAGCTCGGGCTCATCTACGACATCGTGATCGACGCGAACGGCGTCGTGGGGATCCGCATGACCTTGACGGCGCCGGCGTGTCCGGCGGCCCAGACCCTGCCGCTCGAAGTCGAGCACAAGATCCGGCGCATCCCCGGGGTCACCGACGTGAGGGTCGAGGTCGTCTGGGAGCCACCGTGGGATCGCGACAAGATGTCGGACGCGGCGAAGCTGGCGCTCGGACTCTTGTGAGGCCCCCGCACGGGTCGGCGGCCGTCCGGCTGGCCTTCCGACAAAATTGTCAGCCAAACGTGTAACCGCGAGCGCGTCCCGACTGCCAATTCTTGTCAGTCGTTTCGCCGCGCGGCGCGTGGTACACTGCGCGCGAGCGCGTCAGCAATCGAGGACCGTCTCGTCGGCTCCGAGAGACGCTCAACACTGGCGCGCCTGCGCCGTGTTCGCGGCGTCGAGTCGATCGGTCGTGGGCTGGTGTCCGGAGGACCAGTCATGACTCTGTCACGCAACGCAACAGGAGTTCGCAAGGCGATCCCCAGACTCGTCGGGATGGCCGCGGCGATCCAGCTCCTCGCGATCGCGCCGGCCTCTGGACAGGCGAGCCGGACCGTGGTCGAAGTCGTCGTGCCGTTTCACCAAACTGTCCCGGTTCCGTGCGCCAACGGCGGGAACGGGGAACAGGTGGTGCTGATCGGCGACCAGGTCGTGGAGATCCGCACGACCGTGGATGCGGCCGGGGGCACCCACACAGTCGTCCATTCCATGCCCCTGCGGATCTGGGCGACGGGATCGACGACGGGCGACGTCTATCAGGCGACGATCGTGGGGACTCTGGTCGTGAATCGGTCGTCCGAGGGCGCCGAAACGACTACGCTCATCAGCAACTTCCTTCTGATCGGCCGGGGTCCTCGGAACAACGTCGTGGCGCACGGCGTGTTCCATCAGACGTTCCTGCCCGATGGGACACCGGCGGGGCAAGTCGACGTCGACGTGTCGTTCTGCCGGTAGCGTGGCGCGGACGGGCACCGGCCGCCGTTGCGGTGCGGTGTGTCCGCGGCGGCCTAGGCCTCTCGAGACCCGCCGCAGTCGGCTTGCGGCTCGGCCCCGGGCCGGGGACCACGGGGCGCGGTATGATCCCGCCCCCAGGAGGTGTCCCACCCGATGCGCCGAACGGTCTCCGCCACCCTGATCGCCCTCACGGTGCTGGCCGCCGGGGTCCGCGCCCCGGCCCAGCAGCCGCGCCCGCGCGCCGCCGCCGCGGTTCCGCCGCCGGCGCCCGTTTACTTCCCGCCGCGAGGGGAATGGGAACGTCGCGAGCCGGAAGCGGTCGGCATGAGCGCGGCGCGGCTGCAGCAGGCCGTCGAGTTCGCGATCGCCAACGAGAATCCCGCGACGAAAGACCTCGCCCTCGACCTCCAGTTGACCTTCGGGCTACGCGAACCGATGTTCAAAATCCTCGGGCCGACCAGGCCCCGCGGGGGCGCCAACGGCCTCGTGATCCGCAAAGGTTACGTCGTGGCCGAGTGGGGCGACACGGCGCGCTCCGACATGACGTTCAGCGTGACGAAAACGTTTCTGTCGACCGTCGTGGGCCTCGCGTGGCAGCGTGGGCTCATCCGCAACCTGAGCGATCGGGTCAAGGATTACGTGCCCGATCCGGAGCTCTTCGAGTCGGAGCACAACGCGAAGATTACCTGGGAGCACCTGCTGCGCCAGACGAGCGACTGGTCAGGGACGCTGTGGGGGATTCCCGACTGGGCCGACCGCCCCGAGGGCCGGACGCCGGCCGACTACCCGAACCGCCCCATGCGGGAACCCGGGACCTTCTACAAATACAACGACGTGCGCGTGAACCTGCTGGCGCTCTGCGCGCTGCACGTGTGGCGGCGGCCGCTGCCGCAGGTGCTGCGCGAGGAGGTGATGGACCCCATCGGCGCGTCGACGACCTGGCGCTGGCACGGGTACGAGAACTCCTGGGTGGTGATCGACGGCCAGCAGATGCAATCGGTCTCCGGCGGCGGCCACTTCGGCGGCGGCCTGTTCATCAGCGCCTGGGACCTCGCGCGGTTCGGGTATCTGTTTCTCCGGAACGGCACGTGGGGCGACCGCCGGATCGTCAGCGAGCGGTGGATCGCGATGGCCCGGACGGGCGGTCCGGCGAATGCGGAATACGGCTTCATGAACTGGTTCCTGAATCCGGGACGCCAGTCGCTCCCGAGCGCGCCCGAATCGAGCGTCACCTTCCGCGGCAGCGGCCAGAACATCGTCTACCTCGACTGGGAGCACGACCTGCTGGTCGTGGTCCGGTGGATCAGGGGAGGACCCGCCCTGGATCGGTTCCTCGGGCTCGTCCTCGGTGCGATCGAGCCGGCGTGAGCCGCGGCGCGCACGCCGGCCACCCGCGGCGTGGGCTGGGGCAGGACCCGGTCGGAAAGCCCCCTGCGGCCGGCGCTGGCGAGTGACGGGCGCCTCGACGCCTGGTCCGGGGCGCGGCGGCGACGGCGCCGGCGGCGGGCCATCCGGATCGAGGCCGGCGGTGGCCGGTGCGATTTGACATCCTGGACGCCCTGGCGTAAGCTGGGGCGCGTTACATAACGAGCGTTCGGTTTGTTAATTGGGCTACCCGACAGCGACAGGCGCCGTATCGACAACCCGCTGACCCGCCGGAGGGCTTCACGCTCGTCCGACCAGGTCGAGGAGGCACGCATGTTCGTCCCACGCTTCCGCCCGCGCAGCGGCCGCGTAGCCGGAACCCTCGCCGCCTTCGCCTTCGCGGCGCTCGCCACCCCGGTGGCGCGCGCGCAGACGGCCGACGCCACGATCGAGGTCGTGGTCACCGACCAGAGCGGGGCGGCGCTCCCGGGCGTGACGGTCCAGATCGTGAACACGGAGACGGGTCTCGAGCGGCTGGTCGTGACCGACCAGACGGGCACGGCGCGGATGCCGGCCCTGCCGCCGGGGTCGTACCGGGTGCGGTTCGAGCTCCAGGGCTTCACCACGGTCGTGCAGGAGGGCGTCTCGCTGCGCGTCGGCCAGACGGCGCGCCTCTCGGTCACGATGCACGTGGCGCAGGTGGCGGAGACCGTGACGGTGGTCGCGGGGGTGCCGCTCGTCGACGTCTACAAGACCGATTCGTCGACCACCATCGTGCCGGAGCAGATTCAGGCGCTGCCCGTGGCCGACCGCGACTTCCAGCGGCTGGCGTATCTCGCGCCCGGGGTGCAGCGCGAGCGCGGGGGGTTCCGCTTCATCACGAACGCCCCGGTCCTCGGCGCGGGCGGCAACGCGAGCCAGGCCACGATCATGATCGACGGCGTGGACTTCACGGACCCGACGCTCGGGCTGGCCCGGGCGCGGTTCAGCCAGGATGCGATCAGCGAGTTCCGGGTCATCACGAATCGCTTCGACACGGAGGTGGGCGGCTCCGCGGGGGGTGCGTTGTCGGTGGTGACCAAGTCGGGCACGAACGAGCGCCGGGGCTCCGGTTTCGCCTTCTTCCGCGACGAGCGCCTGCGCGCGAAAGGGGCCCTCGAGGCGGCGAAGAACGACTATTCGCGCCAGCAGGTTGGCGTTACGCTCGGGGGGCCTATCGTCCGCGACCGGACCCACTATTTCGGGGCGTTCGAGCAGATCAACGAGGATACGATCACGCTGTTCCGCCCGGGCGGTCAGTACGCGTCGCGGGCGGGCGACGTGCCGGTCCCGCTGGATCAGTCGCTCGTCTACGCAAGTGTCGACCACCGCGCGGGCACGCGTCAGGATCTGCGGGTCAAGTTCGTGTACGAGCGCTACCGGCAGCGCAACTTCCGGGTGGGGGGTGTCGCGGACGAGTCGAGCGGGATGGCGCTCAACCGTGACAACGTCAACCTCGCCTTCACGCACGCGTGGACCGTGACGTCCGCGTCGCTCAACCGGCTGGCCGTGCAGGTGGGGCGCCGGAAGTTCGACGAGCCGAACAATTCCGAGGCGCTCTCGGAGTACTTCTCGAGCGGCAACACCCTGGTGACGGGCGCCAACATCGTCGGGGACCAGACCGATACTGGCGACATCGTCGAGCTCCGCGACACGTTCTTCACCCGCGTGGGGGCGGGTCGGTGGGCCGCCGATGTGAAGGTCGGGGGCGTGTGGCAGTGGGTGCGCGACGACTGGGATTTCCCCGTCTACCCGCGGAACTTGATGATTTACGTCACGGACGCCCGCGCGCTCCCGCTGCTCTACGTCGACGCGTCGGGCTCCGGCCGGTCCGTCATCGAGACGAACCTGATCGCGGGCTTCGCGCAAGCCGACCTGCGGCCGTCGCCGCACCTGACCGTCAGCCTCGGGGTGCGCTACGACCTGGACACGGCGGGCAACAATCCCGACTTCACGAGCCCGTTGCAGCCCGAGCCGCGCGGGCGGGACACGAACAACGTCCAGCCGCGCGGCGGCTTCTCGTGGGATGTGCGCGGGGACGGCACCCACGTCGTGCGGGGCGGCGCGGGTCTGTTCACGGGGCGCTTTCTGCTGGTGCCCGCCCACGTCGAGCGGCAGCAGAACGGGTTCACGGGCCGCATCATCCAGCAACGGTTGAACGGCCTGCTCGTCGGGCTGCCCGCGTTCGCCCTGAGCGCGGCGAGCCCCTCGACGACCGGGTTGCCGCTCCCCAGGGACGCGGCGCGCATCGCGGACCGGCTGGTGAACCCCCAGGCGACCCAGGTGACCGCGGGCTACACCGTGCGGCTCGGGCGGACGGGCCTGTTCGCCGACGTGGAGGGCGTTTACGTCCGCGGGTGGGACGAGATCGTGATCCGCGACACGAACTTCCGCGGCAACGCCGCGGGCGGCGGGCGCCTCAACCCCGCCTTCAACCAGATCAACGCCTACACGAACGAGGGGCGGTCGACGTATCGGGCGCTCGTGCTCAGCCTGAACGGCACCCTGCGCGGCGGCCACGTCCTGACGGCGTCGTGGACGCTCGCCGACAAGCGGAACATCGGGGACGACTTCAGCCCGGCCTTGACCGACTATCCCGACGATCCCGCGAACATCGCGGCCGAGTACGGGCGATCGCGCGCCGACGAGCGGTCCCGGGTCGTCGCCTCGGGGGTGTTCCATCTGCCGTACCGCCTCACGGTCGCGCCGATTTTCGAGTACGGGTCGGGGCAGCCGTGGAATCACCGCCTCGGCTACGACTACAACGGCGACGGGAAAAACTCCGACCGCCCCGCCGGCATGAAGAAGTTCGCCGAAGACGGCCCGAACTTCGCGCAGGTCAACCTGCGCGTGACCTACGCCCTGCCGCTCGGCCGGCGGGCGAGAGCGGACCTGATCGCCGAAGCCTTCAACCTGTTCGACCGGACGAACTACGATGTCAACTCGATGCTGAACGGCGAATTCCTGAGCGGCCCCACGCTCGCGAACCCCGCTCTGCCCGCCGTGCCCAACCCCCGGTTCAAGCAGTACACCGCGACCCTGACGCCGTTCGAGGCCCAGCTCGGCGTCCGGGTCGTTTTTTGAGCGAGCCGGTGAGGCCCGGCGCGGACCCGGGGCCGTCCGCGAGCGCGATGGCGGGCCCCGAGAAAGGCGGCAGCGCGGTGGAGACCGGCCTGGCCGGGAAAGTCGTGATCGTCACGGGGGGCGCGGCCGGCATCGGCCGCGCGACGGCGGCGGCCTTCGCGGAGCGGGGCGCGCGCGTCGCGGCCTGGGATGTCCAGGACGAGCCCGCCGGCCTGGCCGCGGAGATCGCCACGGCCGGAGAGCCGGGGCTGGTCGCGCGGGTCGACGTCACGGACCCGGACGCGGTCGAGCGGGGCGTGCAGGAGGTCGTCGCCCGCTGGGGCCGGGTCGACGTGCTGGTCAACAACGCGGGCATCGTCCGCGACGCCCAGGTCGTCAAGTGGAAGGACGGCGCCGTCGTGGCGCGGCTGTCGGACGCCGCCTTCGACGCGGTGGTCGCCGTGAACCTGAAGGGAGTGTTCTACTGCGCGCGGGCGGTCGTCCCGCACATGATCCGCCAGGGCGGCGGCGTGATCCTCAACGCCACTTCGGTCGTGGCGCTCTACGGCAACTTCGGCCAGACCAACTACGCCGCCGCCAAAGCCGGCGTCATCGCCATGACGCGCACGTGGGCCCGGGAGCTCGGTCGCTACGGGATCCGCGTCAACGCGGTGGCGCCGGGGTTCATCCGCACCGACATGCTGCGCTCGGTGCCCCCGAAGGCGCTCGACGACCTTGTGGCCCGCACGCCGGTCGGCCGCCTGGGGGAGCCCCGGGACGTCGCCGAGGCCTACGTGTGGCTCGCGTCGGACCGGGCCCGGTTCGTCCACGGAGCGGTGCTGTCGGTCGACGGCGGCCTCGTGCTCGGGACCTAGCATGCCGCGGCTGTCCAGGGTCGAGAGGGAACGCCTGCCGACGCCTCGTTATGCGCGCCTGAGGGCCACCGCCCGGTACGTCCCCGAGATCGAAGTCACCAACGATCACCTGCGCGCCAGGTTCGGCGCGCGCTTCCCGGACTTCGTCGACAAGATGGAGGCGGCGAGCGGCATCCGGACCCGATGGGTGGCGCCGGAGGGGTGGGCGACGTCCGATGTCGCGCTGCCGGCCGCGCGCCTGGCCCTCGAGCGCGCCGGCCGGCGGCCGAACGAGGTCGACCTGATCATCGTGGGGACGGACTCGCCGGACTACATCACGCCGGCCACCTCGGTCGTGCTCCAGCACAAGCTGGGCGCCGCGCGCGCGGGCACCTTCGACGTCGGCTGTGCGTGCGCGTCGTTCCCGACCGGGCTCGCGGCGGCCGCGGGGATCCTGGCCACGAACCGCGCGATGCGGACGGTGCTCGTGGTGGGCGTCTACCGCATGAGCCGGCTAGCGGATCCGGACGACCCCATGGTGTTCTTCTACAGCGACGGCGCCGGCGCGGCGGTGCTCGAGCCCGGGGACGAGCCCGGGTTTCTCGGCGCGGTGTTCCAGGCCGACGGCGCGTACCACGCCTACTGGGGGCTGTACTCTGGGGGGACCTACGAGCCTGCGACCGAAGCCTCCGTGCGGGCCGGACGCACGCGCGTGCGCATGCTCCAGCGCTACCCGCCGGAGATCAACCACGAGGGGTGGCCGCGGCTGGTCCGGCAGCTCGCCGACGAGGTCGGCTTCGCGGTGCGCGACATCGACTTCATCATCTTCACCCAGGTGAGGAAACCGAGCATCGAGCTCGTGATGCACGAGCTCGGCCTGCCGCTCGAGCGCACCCATACCGTCATGGACCGCTACGGGTACACGGGCTCGGCCTGCATCCCCATGGCGCTGGACGAGGCGCTCGAGCGCGGCCGCATCCGGCCTGGCGCCTTGCTCGTGCTGGTCGGCTCGGGCGTGGGCTACAACCAGGCGGCGGTGGCGTGGCGCCTCTGACCGGCGACCTTCTCGGCGAACGCGCGCGGGTGACGCCTGCGCGGACGGCGGTCGTCGAGGTGTCGTCGGGCCGCCGGCTGAGTTACGCCGCGCTCGACGCCCGGGCCCGGGCGGCCGCCGGCGTCGTGCGCGGCGACTTCGGTCTTCGTCCCGGGGACCGGCTCGGGCTCCTCGCCGGCAACTCGATCGAATTTCTCGACCTGTTCTTCGCCGCACCCAAGGCCGGCTTCGTCTTCGTCCCGCTCAGCCTCCGCCTGGCGCCTCCGGAGCTGGCGGCCATCGTCCGCGACAGTGGCCTGCGCGTGCTGGTCTACGACGCGGCGTCGGCCCAGACCGTGACGGCCCTGCAGCAACTCGTGACGCTCGACCGCTGGGTAGCCCTCGAGGCCGGGGTCCTCGCGGAGGCCGTGCAGCGTGCGACCGAGGGGGGACCGCCCCGTCCCGAGCCCTGGGCGCTCGAGCGCCGCAGCCCCGAAGACCTCCACTGCCTCCTCTACACGAGCGGGACGACCGGGCGTCCCAAGGGCGTCATGATCCCGTACCGCATGGTGGTGTGGAACGCCTACAACACGGTGCTCTCGTGGCGCCTCCGCGGCGACGATGTGAGCCCGATCTTCACGCCGCTCGCTCATGCGGGCGGCCTCACGGTGTTCTTGACGCCGCTCGTGGCGGCCGGGGGCACGGTCGTGCTCCACCGCGGCTTCGACCCGGGCGAAATCTGGCGCACGATCGAGCGGGAGCGCTGCACGGTGGCGCTGGGCGTCCCCACGATCTGGCAGCGACTCCTGGACGCGCCGGAATTTGCCACAATCGACCTCCGCCACGTCCGCTGGTTCATCAGCGGTGGTGCCCCGCTCCCAGTGTTTCTCGTCGACGAGTACCGGCGGCGGGGCGTCGTGCTCAAGCAGGGCTACGGCCTGACCGAGGTGGGCGTGAACTGCTTCACCATGACGTGCGAGGACGCGCTGCGGAAAAAGGGCTCCATCGGCAAGCCGCTCATGTTCACCGACGCGAAGCTGGTGGACGATGAGGGGCGGGAGGTCGCAGTGGGGGAAGTCGGCGAGCTGTGGCTGCGCGGGCCGCACGTCTGCCGCGGCTACTGGAACGACCCGGAGGCCACGGCCGCCGTCCTCGACGCCGACGGGTGGTTCCACACGGGCGACCTCGCGCGGTGCGACGCCGAGGGGTTCTACTACATCGCCGGGCGCAAGAAGGATCTGTTCATCAGCGGCGGCCTGAACGTCTATCCGGCCGAGGTCGAGGCGGCGCTGCTCGCGCATCCGGACGTGGCGGACGCCGCCGTCATCGGGGTCGCGGATCCCGTCTGGGGCGAAGTCGGCGTCGCCTTCATCGTCGCGCGCGCGGGCCGCCCCGTGACGGAGCCGGCGCTCGTGCCGCACCTCGAGGCGCGCCTGGCGCGGTACAAGATCCCCAAGGCGTTCGTTCTGGTCGACGCGCTCCCGCGGACGCCGTACGGGAAAGTCCTCAAGCGCGAGCTCGCCGCGCAGTACGCCGCCCGGCGGGCATCGCCCGGCGACGGGGGCGAGGAGAAGACGCCATGACCGAGACGCTGGTGGCCCATCAGGTGACCGGCCGCGCTGACGCGCCGCCCGTCCTGCTGCTGAACGGCGGCCTCATGACCTATGCCGCGTGGGAGCCGCTGGCCGCCGGTTTGCGGGACCGCTACCGCGTCGTGGCCTTCGACTTCCGCGGGCAATGGCTGTCGCCGGGCGCGCCGCCGGCGACGCTCGATGGGCACGTCGAGGACGTGCGGGCGTTGCTCGATCATCTCGGGATCGAGCACGCGCACCTCGTCGGCACCTCGTTCGGCGCGATCGTCGGACTGCTGCTGGCGGCGCGGGCGCCGGAACGAGTACGATCGGTGACGGCCGTCACGGCCACCGAGCGCGTGACGCCGGAGATGTGGCGGGCGGCCGGGCCGTTGCGCGAGGCGTGCCGGCAGGCCGCAGCGGGCGGCGACGGCGGGCTCTTCTTCGACCACGTGGCGGCCGCCACCTTCTCGCCCGCCTACCGCGCCGCCCAGGCGGGCGTGCTGGCGGAGCGCCGGCGTCAGGTGGCGGCGATGCCGCCGGCCTGGTTCGACGGGGTCCTCGGCCTGCTCGGCGCCCTCGAAGGGCTGGATCTGACGCCGGTGCTGCCCGGCCTCCGGTGCCCGGCGCTCGTGGTCGGGGCTGAGCTCGACGCGACGTTCCCCGTCGAGCACTCGCGGGCGCTGGCGGCGCACATCCCGGGGGCGAGGCTGGCGATCGTGCCGGGGTGCGGACACGGGCTCGTGGTCGAGGCGGCGGACCGGCTGTCGGCGATCGTGCAGGCGTTTCTCGCCGACGCCGAGCCCGGGAGGGTCTCATGACGTCCGTCTACATCGCGGCCTACCATCAATCGCCGTTCGGCAAGCTGAAGGCGCTCACGGTCCCGGAGATCATCGAGCGGGCCGTCCGCGGGGTCTGCGACGCCGCCGGCGTGGAGCCCGAGGTCGTCGACGTCGCGTCGATCGGCGCGACCTGCAACTTCTCGTTGAACGAGCAAGGTCTGCTCGCCGGGCTGGTGGCGATGGTGCCCGGGCTGGCCGGCAAGCCCATCGAGGCGGTCGAGAACGCGTGCGCGTCGGGCGGCCAGGCGGTGCTCGCCGTCGTCCAGAAGCTGCAGCTCGGGCTGGGCGACGTGGGCCTCGCCATCGGCTACGAGAAGATGCGCGATGCCGAGGGCAAGATGGACGGCAAGCTCATCGGGAAGGTGCTTGGCTACTTTTCCCATCCGGACGAGCGCGAGGGCAAGGTGTTCGTGTTTCCGCACCTCTTCGCCGAGGTCATGCGGGACTACATGGCGGCGCACGGGGTGACCGAGCGCGACCTGGCCGCCATCGCGGTGCAGGAGTACGCCAACGCCCAGCACAACCCGTACGCCCAGATGCGCGGCGTCCACCTCACCCTCGACCAGGCGGTCGCCATCGAGGGCGTCAACCGCTACGTCGTCGAGGGCCTGCCGCTCAAGACCTACGACTGTTCTCAGATCAGCGACGGCTACGCCGCGCTGCTGCTCGCGACCGAGCGGGGACTCGCGCGGTTGGGCCTCGACAAGCGCGACACGGTCCGGCTGGCTGGGTGGGCGCAGGCGACCGACCCGATCAAGAAAGCCGGGCGTGATGTGCTGCGCCCGGCGGGCGCCTACCGGGCGATGCGCCAGGCCTACGACCGGGCCGGCGTGACGGCGACGGATGTCAACGTGGCGGAGATCCACGACTGCTTCACCGTGATGGGGGCGATCGGGACGGAGGTGCTGGGCAAGGCGGACTACGGGCAGGGGGCGCGCTACTGGGTCGACGGGAAGGCCGCGCCCGACGGCGAGTGCGGGATCAACACGTCGGGCGGCCTCATCGCGAAGGGGCATCCGGTGGGGGCCACTGGCGTCGCGATGATCGGCTGGTGCGCGTGGCAACTGCTCGGCAAGGTCCCGCCGCCCTTGCAGGTCAGGAACGTTCGGGTGGCGGCGACGTTCAACATCGGGGGGCCCATCTGCGCGTCGGTGTGCACGGTGCTGACGCGGGACTAGCCGCGGCGGGCGCGGCGTCCCGCGCGGCGACACCGGGACCCCTCGCGGGCTCGGAGGAGGCGGCGGCGGGAGCATGAACCGGAGGGCACGGCGCCTCCAGGAGGCGCGGTCGGAGCGGAGTCGCGCGCAGATCTTGCAGGCGGCGCTCGAGCTCTTTTCGAACCGCGGTTACCACGGCACGAGCATGCGGGACATCGCCCGGGCCGCCGGCGTCTCGACGGGCAACGTCTACCACCAGTTTCCGGACAAGGAGACGATCTTCAACGCGCTGCTCGACCAGTACTGGGCCGCGATCGACTCGCCGGAGTTCCCCTTCAACAAGGCGCTCGCCGCCGGGGCGTTTCCGAACGACCTCGAGGCGCTCGGGCGCGCCGCGCGGGAAAGCATCGAGCAGTACCGGGCCTACGTCGCGCTCATCTACGTGGACGTCGTGGAGTTCGACGGCAGCCACATCCGCAAGTTCTACGCGGACATGGCCCGGCGGTTCCAGGCTTTCCTCGAGCAGAACCAGGACCGGCTCAATCTGGACCGCCTGCGCCCCGGGGTGTCGCCGCTGGCGGCCGTCATGCTCGCCAGTCGATTCCTGCTCCACTACTTCGCCGTCGAGGTCGTCTTCGGCGTGCCGAACCACTTCGGCGCGGACACCGACACCGTGCTCAAACAGATCGCCGACATCCTGACGCACGGCATGCTGCGGCCGGCGAGCTGACCGGAGCCTCAGCGCCGCGGTCGGTTCGCCTCGTCCGTGGCGCGCAACGGGTACTCCTTGGGCGGTTCGGCGCCGAGCAGGTGGCGCACGAAGTAGTCCCATCGCCGCCGGGTCATGTAGGGTTCGTTCCCGAAGCCGTGGCGCCGGTTCGGGAACAGGATGAGGTCGAAATCCTTGTTGTGCCGGATGAGCTCGTTCACCAGAAGCAGGGTGTTGTCGGGCGGCACGTTGCTGTCGAGGGTGCCGTGGGCGAGCAGCAGCTTGCCCTTCAGGTTTTTCGCCAGGTTCTGGTTCGCCTGGTCGTCGTAGTTGGTGGTCGCGTCGGGCCGGCGCTCGAGCAGGCCGTGCCACTTCTCGCCCCAGTCGTCCTCGTACAGGCGGTTGTCGTGGTTGCCGGCCTGCGACACCGCCACCTTGAAGAACTCCGGGTAGCGCAGGATCGCGTCGGCCGCCGCGTACCCCCCGCCCGAGTGCCCGTAGATCCCGGCGCGATCCAGGTCGATCCAGGGGTACCGGGCGGCCAGCTCCTTCATCCCCGCGATCTGGTCCGGGAGCCCGTTGTCACCCATGTTGCCGTAGTACGCCGCGTGGAAGGACTTGGACCGCATGGGCGTGCCCATCGCGTCGATCGACACGACGATGAAGCCCAGCTCCGCGAGGGCTTGCGCGTCGCCGCGGGCCGCCTGGAAGCTGCGGCTCCCGACGCTCCCGGTCTGCGGGCCGGGGTAGATGCGGTTGACGATGGGGTACTTCTTCGACGGGTCGAACCAGGTGGGCCGGAACAGAAGCCCGTAGAGGTCCGTCCGGCCGTCGCGCGCCCTCACCGTGATCGGGATCGGCGGCTGCCACCCGGCCTCCCGCAGCTTCGAGATGTCGGCCCGCTCCAGCTCGAGCACGACCCGCCCCTCCAGGTCGCGGACGACCGTGACGGGCGGCTCGGTGGGGGTGGAGGCGCTGTCGACGAACCACCGGTGCGAGGGCGAAAACGTCACGTCGTGGTCGCGGTCCTCCGGCGTGAGCAGCCGGAGGTCACTGCCGTCGAACCGCACGCGGTAGAGGCGCCGGAAGTAGGGGTCGCCCGGCTCGCGGCCCGCCCCCGTAAAGTAGATCGTCCGCGCCGCCTCGTCGATGTGCAGGACCTGCAGCACGTTCCACGCGCCGCGGGTGATCTGGTGCTTCAGGCGGCCGCTCGCGAGGTCATACAGGTAGAGATGGCCCCAATCGTCGCGCTGCGAGAACCACAGCAGCTCGTTCGACGCGGGCAGCGCGTGCCAGTTGACGCGGCCGAACCCCGACTCGAAGAACGTCGCGCTCGTCTCCTCGAGGAGGTCCTTCACCACGCCGGTCTCCGCGTCGGCGACCCGAAGCGTCGCCCGCTTGTGGTCGCGGGACGTGGAGAGGAAGAACAGGCGCGCGGCGTCCGGACTCCACTCGACGTCCACCCACCGCCCGCCGCAGACAACGTGGTCGCACAGGCTCGAGCGGTGGGGATCCGGCGGCATCTGGAGCCGGACTACGCGCGGGCCGTCGACGTGGATGATCACGCGGTGAATCATGAAGATGTGCTCGTCGCCGACGAGCGGGTACTTCCACCGCTCCAACCGCGGGTGTCCGGCGCGCGTCTCCACCAGGTACATCTCTTCGACCTGCCGCCCGTCGTGCTGGAACGTCGCGATCTTCTTCGAGTCCGGCGACCAGAGGAGCACCGGCCGATCGCTCCTCGTCCAGCCCGCGTTGTCCGTGGCGTACCCGAAGTCCGGGACGCCGTCCGTCGTGAGCTGCACCTCCCGGCCGGTGGCGAGCTCGCGCACCCACAGGTTGTGGTCGCGGATGAACGCCGCCCGCGCGCCGTCGGGGGATACCACGGCGTTGGCTGGCGGGGCCGGCGGCCGCGCTGCCGCCGTACACGCTGTGCCGTCGACGTCGCACGTGAACCGGCGATCGCCGACGGTGAACGTCAGGCGTTTTTCGTCCGGCGAGAGCTCGAACTGCTGGAACGGCAGCCGGTACGGTTCGTAGGTCGTCCCCGCGGCGCGCGAGAGCGCCGCCGCGAGGCGCACGTGGTCGAAGGCGGGCCCGCGGGTCCGACGCGCCGGGTCCACCAGCACGAACTCGTGGCCTTCGGGGATAGCGTTGCGATACCAGAACCGATCGCCGCCGATCCACGTGGGCCGCACCGCCGCGCGGAACACGAGCGGGTTGACCCGGTAGTCGAGCAGCCGCTCGGCGCGGGCGTAGTCGTCCGCCGTCAATACCCGCGGGGCGTACGGTTCGGGGGTCTGTCCCACCGCCGGCCCGGCGACGGCGAGCGTGGCGGCGAAGACCAGGCAGCAGGAATGTCGGTGTCGGGTCGATGCGCGCATGGCAGGGCTCTCTCGAGAGTCTGGCCTCGACCGGCGGGAACGGCGCGCCGGCCGACGGCTAAGGTATCATGGCGCAGGCGCGCGAGGGGATGCATGTCGCTCGCGGTCGTCGGGCTCATCGTCCTGGGCCTGGTCCCGCCGGCGTCGGGGTTGGATGTCGCACAGGCACCTGCCGGACAGGCGTTGTCCGGCGCGCGCTCGCGCCCGGCGCAGGCGCAGCCTGGCGCGGTGTCCGCGGCTCCGCAGACGCCGGCGGTCCCGCGGACCCAGTCCGCGCGCCCGGCGCCCCTGACCCTGACGATTCAGGTCACCGACGGGACGGGCGTGGTCCTGGGTGGCGTCCAGGTGCGCGCCAGCGGTCCGGTCGAGCGCGAGGGTCGCACGTCGGACGAGGGAGTGGTCGCGTTCACGAATCTCAAGGCCGGCACGTATCGGCTCCGGTTCGTCCGCGAAGGCTACGTCACCCTCGAACGCGAGGTCACGCTGCGCGCGGGACAACCGCTCCGCGTCGACGTGATGCTGTCGGACGCGCCGCCGCCCATCCCGCCCGCACCCCCGCCGCCGGCACCCCCGCCGGAGCCCCCGGCGCCGGCTCCGCCGCCGGTCGCCGAGCCGAAGACGGTCGGGATTCCCTCGTTCATCGAGCTGAACTTCATCGGCGCCCGCGCCATGCGCAAGGACTCGGTGCTCGCGTGCGCGGGGACGGGGACGGCGGTGCTCGTCCAGCTCCGCGAAGCCCTCCCGGACGAGGTGCACGGCGCCACGGATGAGTGGCTCTACGTGGTGGCAGGCGAAGGCACGCTGCAGGTCGGCGGGCGCGAAGAGAAGCTCGCGGCGGGCACGTTCAGTCTCGTGCCGCGCACGGTCCCGCACACGATCGTGCCGAGGGGCCGCAACCCGCTCATCCTGATCGCGATCCAAACCGGCACGCCGTGCCGGATGTGAAGCGTGTCGTCCGCCGCCACCGCTCGGCCTGTCCGGAAGGCCGGCCGCGGTCCATTTTCATCGGGTCATCAAGTCGGGCGGCGCCACCAGACGGCGGCGGAGGGGACCGTCACGGTCCGCCCCGGACCGTAGATCACGCGACCCGGCCGGGCGCCGGTGTGCTCGCCCCGCCGGATCACGACGCGCCCGTTGACCAGGACGTACTCGATCCCCCGCGGGTACTGGTGCGGCTTCGTCCCGCATGGCCTCTCGCGCCAGCGCCTTCATCCGTTCGAGCTCGGCGCGGGTCGGTTTGCGGAACACCTCGCCCATGACCATCCGGCGGAGCTGGCCGGCGGCGACATACGACATCAGGTTGACCGCGATGCCCCGGCGCTGGACGAGATCGAAGTACTCGCGGAAGGTCGCCCACGTGTCCCGCACGCCGGCCCGCTCGAGCTCGGGCTCGACAAGGGGCGTCCGGGGCGCCGGGGAGCTGCCCTCGCCCACGACCTCGAGGGTGACGCCCTGTCGGACTTTGCTCTGGGCGTCTCCGTCGCGGAGCAGCGTCAGTTTCGAGTGCGCGTGCAGGTCGATGAAGCCGGGCGTGACGACCAGCCCGGTCGCGTCGATCGTCTCGACCGCGGGCCCGTCGAGGCGGCGGGCGACCGCCACGATGCGTCCATCCCGAACCCCGACATCCGCGGCGAACCACGGGTTGCCCGTCCCGTCGATCACGTGCCCGCCGCGGATGAGCCCGTCGTACCGGGCGGGCTGCGGCGCGGCGGCGCCCAACGCGAGGAGCACCACGGGAACAAGCCTGCGCATCGACGTCCCTCCAGAGCGCCCTCATCTTACTCAGGCGCCGACCCGGCCGGCGCGCCGGCACGCGGGCGGCTCCGGCACGCCGCAGCTTGGCTGCGCGGCGCGATGCGTGTACGCTGCTACGGAGCCCCGCACGCCAGCGGCGGGCGGTCACCGAGGAGTCGCGCGTGGCCTACTGGATCGGCACCTCCGGCTACAGCTACCCCGAATGGCGGGGCAGTTTCTACCCGGAGAAGCTCCCGGCCGCCAGGATGCTGCCCTTCTACGCCGAACGGTTCCGGACCGTCGAGATCAACAACACGTTCTACCGGCTGCCCACCGCCAAGACCGTGGGCGGCTGGGCGGCCCAGACGCCGCCCGGGTTTCGGTTCACGCTGAAGGCGCCGCGCCGCATCACCCACGACGCGCGGCTCGTGGGTGTGGATGATCTCGTGCGCGTGTTTCTCGACGTCGCCGGGACCCTCGGCGCCAAGCTCGGCGTGGTGCTCTTCCAACTACCGCCGTCGTTCCGCAAGGACCTCGGCGTCCTGCACGCATTTCTCGATCGGCTGCCGGCGGATCGGCGGGCCGCGATCGAGTTCCGCCACCCGTCCTGGCTCGCGGACGAGGTCTTCGCAGCCCTGAAAGCGCGCAACGTCGCCCTCTGCGTCGCCGACAGCGAGGCGCATCGCACGCCGGCCGTGGCCACCGCGGACTTCGGGTACTTCCGCCTGCGCGACGAGGGGTACGATCGCAAGGACCTGGATCGCTGGGCGGCCACGATCGCCGGCCTCGCGGTCAAGTGGCGCGAGACGTTCGTCTACTTCAAGCACGAGGAGCACGGCAAGGGACCGGCGTTCGCCGCGCAGCTCATGCGCGCGCTCGGGGTGCCGGCGCCGTGACGCCGATCGCCCGCGTGACGAACTCGAGCACGTTCCCCTCGGCCCAGTAGCCGTCGTGGCCATCGCGGGGCGTCGTGACGAAGCCGCAATGGCCTCCGTGACGGGTGCGCATCAGCGTGATCCACGGGTTCGACTGCACGCGCGCATCGTCGAACATCCTAGCGGGAACCAGCGGGTCGTCTTCCGCCGTGACGATGAGCGTCGGCACGCGAATGCGGTCCACGACGCGGATCGCGCTGGCGCGTTCGTAGTAGTCGGCCGCGTCGCGGAACCCGTGGTGCGGCGCCGTGAAGATCTCGTCAAAGGTTCGGATCGACCGGACCTCGCCCAGCCGGTCGATCGGGAACCGCCCGGGGAACAGCCTCGCCTTCCGGCGCATCCGCCGCTTCAGGCTGCGCACGAAGTGCCACTGGTAGACCCAGTTGCGCGGCTGCTCGAGCGCCTCGACGCATCGCGCCAGGTCGATGGTCGGGGAGACCGCGCAGACCGCGCGGAGCTCGGGCGGCGGCGCGCCGCCGTATTCCCCGGCCAGCTTCAGGGCGAGGTTGCCGCCCAGCGAGTACCCCACGACGGCGATGGCGCCGAGGCCGTCGACGGCGCGCAGCTCGTCCAGCACCGCTCTCGGGTCCGACGTGAGCCCCGAATGATACAGGCTGTCGCTCAGGTGTTCCGTCCCGCCGCAGTTGCGCTGGTTGAGCCGGACGACGTTGAAGCCGGCGGCGACGAACTTGTCCGCCAGGCCGCGCATGTAGTGGGCCTCGCTCGAGCCTTCCAGGCCGTGCAGCGCCAGCACGGTCGGGCGCGTCCAGGGGCGATCCTGCCAGTGGCACTGCGCCGAGACCCGTGACCCCGGGGCTACGTCGAACCAGCGCGGGACGGGCGGCGGCAGCCTGGGGAACGCGCGCGGCTTCGCCCAGGCGTAGATCGTCATCCGGTGCGGGCCGGCCCACCGCGGCAGCGGGGTGTAGGGTTCCATCTCGTCCGCATTCTACGACGCGGCGCCGGGGTCAGGCGCCGAAGGCTGTAGCCGCCCGATCGCTCCGCCGCGCCTGCGCTACAATCTCGGCGTCGCCCGAGCCTTTCAGGAGTCGCCGATCCATGCCTCGACGTTCCCGCTCCATCGTCCTGCGGCTGTGCGTACTCGTCGCGGCGGTCTTTTTCTTCTGCGGTGCGCCCATCGCCCCGCGCGCCGTCCAGCCGGCCCCGGACGCGCTCGACATGGTCGTGACCAGGAACCTCATGGTGCCCATGCGCGACGGCGTGCGCCTGGCGACCGACGTCTACCGGCCCGCGAGGAACGGCGTGCCCGTCGAGGGCCGGTTCCCGGTGATCCTCGAGCGCACGCCGTACAACAAGGACGGGGCGCAGAATTGGGCGCGCACGTTCGTCGCGCGCGGCTATGTCGTGGTGGCGCAGGATGTCCGCGGCCGCTACCGGTCCGAGGGGCGCTGGCGGCCGCTGCGCGACGACGTGCAGGATGGCTACGACACGGCGAGATGGATCGGGGAGCAGGCGTGGTGCGACGGCGGGATCGGGACGGTGGGGACGTCGTATCCCGGCGGGACGCAGCACGCGCTGGCCATCTCGAACCCCCCGTACTTGAAGGCCATGATCCCGGTGGACGCCATGTCGAACTTCGGCCGCTACGGCATCCGCCACAACGGGGCGTTCGAACTGCGGTGGTTCAACTGGGTCCTGACGCTCGGCAACGCCATCGGGGGGCGCAACGGCGAGGCGGCCGCGGCCCGAGCGGCCTCGACGCCGGCGGCCGTGCCGGCACTGCTCCAGATGGGCGGCATGGTGCGGGAGTACGTCCGGTCGCTCCCGCTCCGGCCGGGCCTCACCCCGCTCCAGTTCGCGCCGGACTACGAGGCCTGGCTCGTCGAGGCCATGCGGCACGGCGATTACGACGAGTTCTGGAAAGATCACGGCTCGAGCGTGGTGGACCACCTCGGCGAATACAAAGACATCCCGGTCCTGCACGTCACGGGGTGGTACGATTCGTGGGGCACGCAGGTGGCCAACCTGAATTACGTCGAGCTCCGGCGGACCAAGAAGAGCCTTCAGAAGCTCTTGATCGGGCCGTGGACCCACGGCGGCCAGACCCGGTCGAACGCGGGCGAAGCGGAGTTCGGCCCGGCGGCGGCGATCGCGTTCAACGAGCTGCGCCTGCGCTGGTTCGACCGCTGGCTCAAGGGGGTCGACAACGGGATCGACCGCGAGCCACCGGTCCGCCTGTTCGTGATGGGCGGCGGGGACGCGCACAAGACCCCCGAGGGCCGCCTCTTCGTCGGCGGCCGCTGGCGCGACGAGCAGGAGTGGCCGCTCGCGCGGGCGCAGGCCACGCCGTACTACCTGCACGCGGGCGGGGGCCTCTCGCCGCAGAAGCCGAACGGCCCGGCCGAGCCGACGCGCTTTCTGTTCGACCCGCGCCACCCGGTGCCGACGATCGGGGGCAACGTCTCCTCAGAGGGCGCCCTCATGTTCCGCGGCGCGGCCGATCAGCGGTGCCGCCCGGATTTCTGGCTGTGCGAGGACAGCAAGCCGCTCTCGACGCGGAACGACGTGCTCGTGTTCCAGACGCCGCCCCTCGACCGCGACCTCGAGGTGACCGGACGGCTCGTCGTCAGGCTGTGGGCGAGCTCGAGCGCGCCGGACACCGACTTCACGGCGAAGCTCGTCGACGTCTATCCGCCCAACGCCGATTTCCCCGCCGGCGTCGACCTCAACGTCGCCGACAGCATCGTCCGCGCGCGGTACCGGAACGGACCCGGCAAGGCGGAGCTCCTGACCCCCGGGCGCGTCTACGAGTTCACGATCGAGATGTACCCGACGTCGCTCGTGTTCCAGAAGGGGCACCGCATCCGGCTCGACATCTCGAGCAGCAATTTCCCGCGGTTCGACGTGAACTCGAACACGGGTGAGCCCCTCGGCGACCACCGCCGGTGGGCGATCGCCGAGAACGCGGTGTACCACGACGCCGCGCGCCCCTCGC
This sequence comes from uncultured Vicinamibacterales bacterium, assembly GCA_964478975.1. GTDB lineage: Bacteria > Acidobacteriota > Vicinamibacteria > Vicinamibacterales > JAHECP01 > CAYZKQ01. The sequence goes on from CAYZKQ010000001.1 coordinate 41,697, forward strand.
ACATCGTGCTGCCGGTGGTGCCGGCGGGGCGGTAGCCGGGCCGCCGCAGCGCGTCAGAAGCCTTCGTCGGCGGAGGGGCCGTAGATCGCCGGCACCGGCACGTCGCGCAGGCGCAGATAGACGCTGAGCTGGCCCCGGTGGTGGATCGAATGGTTCAGGATGAAGCTCCGGAGGGCGCCGAGGCGCGGCACCGTGAAGACCTCCTGGCCCCCGCGCTTGAGGGACCAGGGGGCGAGCCACTCGGCGTCGGTCTTCTGCGCGATCTTGGCGCGGCCGCTGGCCACGACGCCGTCGAAGCGCGCGAGCACGTCCGCGCGGGACGCCGGCTGCTTCGGCCCTGCGTCGCGCTCGCCGGCGGGGACGTCGGCCACGAGGTCGAACGACGGGGCGTCGAGAATCGCGCCGATCCAGTGGGGGATATCCGAGAGGTGCCAGGCGAGCTGGCCGAGCGTCATGGATTTCTCGTGGGGCGTCCAGGCCAACGCCGCGTCGGGTACGCGCTCGAGCAGCCGCCGCGTCACGCCCATCTCGTGGTCGAACTCCGGCAAGAGACCCTCGGTGATGCTCACACGTGCCTCCTGGTTCTGCAACTCCACATTCTAGCCCGATCCGACGCGTCGAGCCGCGATCTCCGCGTCGCCACACCCCGTGCCCCGCGAGCGAACGTCGCCGTGCGGTCGCGCCCGGCGCTCTGGTAGAATGCCGCCAATCCGGGTCGAGCGCGGAACGAGCATGAGGCTCCCGCAGGCACGGGCGTGGAGACGCCGGCTGGGCCGCGGCGCGGCGGTCGCGGTGTTCGCGTACGGGCTGGGCGGCGCGGTCTGGGCGGACACGTGCGTGAACGGCGTCCGCCAGACCACGGCGGGGGAACGCGCCTTCCACCTGGATACGCTCACTCGCCTCCGCGCCGCGATGCCGCCGCTGCCGCCCGGCTGGCGCGTCGTGGACGAAACGGAAATCCGCGCGCCGCTGCTCGCCTGCATCGGGCAGGAACGCCGTCCCCTGACGCTCGAATACGTCCTGCGCTTGATGCCCGCCGGGCCCGAGCCGGCCGGCGGCGCCGACGGCCGGGCCGAGTCCGGCACGGGCGCCCCGGCGCCCGCCGCGGTCCGCATCACGGTGCGCGTCAATGCGGCGGATCACGCCCTCGGCGACGCGCCGGAGCCGTTCGCGGTCCCCGCGGTCACGCTCGCTTTCCGCGGCGGGTGGACCGAGGAGAATCGGGCCCGCGTGCACTTGCTCGTCGGGGACTGGTGGTGGGACCCCGATGACCCGAGCGAGCCGGCGGGGCGCCCGCGCGCGCACGCGTCGCTCGGCGCCGACGCGCCGCACACGCGCGTCCAGAGTCTCGCGGTCGAACTCGACGGCGCGCGGCCCGACGTTGACCTGATGCTCGCGCGCCTCGACCTGCCTCGGCTCGCGGCCATCGTGGCGCCGGGGCGGTGAGGGCGCTACCGCTCACGCCAGGACGCGCCGGGAGATCACGCTCCAGACGGCGTAGGCGAGGCGCCGCCGGTCGTGCCGCGCGATCTCGCCAGACCAGAACTCGCCCGTCACGACCTCGCACTCCGGCGGGATGTCGCCGAGGGGCAGCGGCGTCTTGTGTTCGGCGGCGTAGCGGGCGCGCACCGCGTCGGACGGGGCCGCCGTGTTCACGATCACGACGTCGATGGGCCGGCCGATCGCGTCGCGCATCCGGCGGACGGCCTCGGCGGCCGTGAAGCCGGCCATCCCGCGTCCCTCGGTGAGCAGGTTCGCCACGAGAATGATCGGGCCGCGCACGGCGGCCATGGCCTCGCGCGCGCCGCGCACCTGGAAGATGGGCATCAGGCTCGTGTAGAAACTGCCGGGCCCGATGATGGCGACGTCGAACTCCGCGATCGCCCGGGCCGTGGCCGGGTGGATCGTGACGGGCGGTTCCAACCACACGCGCGCGATCGTGCGGCCGGCGAACTGGCCGTCGTCCACCTCGACCTCGCCGCGGGTCTCCGAGCCGTCGCTGTACTCGGCGCACAGGCTGGCCTGCTCGACGCTGACCGGCCACACCCGCCCCTCGCACCCGAGCAGCGTGCGGAGGCCGTCGACCGCGGCGAGAAAGTCCCCGCTGTAGCGCTCCATCATGGAGAGGAGCAGGTTGCCGCCGGTGTGGCCCGCCAGCCGAACGCTTTCCAGCATGGGCAGGCGGGACAGGAGCAGCTTGCGCGCCTCCCGCTCGTTCCGGGCCAGCGCGAGGGCACAGCGCAGCACATCGCCGGGAGGCAGCACGCCCAGCTCGTCGCGAAGCTGTCCGGACGAGCCGCCGCTGTCGAACATCGTCACGACGGCGTGCACCGACAGCCAGGGGTTGTTCTTGAGGCCGCCGAGCAGACTGGGCAAGCCCGTCCCGCCGCCGAAGCACCCGACCGTGATGGGGCGGAGCTGCATGGCCTGACCCTAGCGCCGGCGCCGCCGTGCCGCGCGCAGCCGGGCGGCTTTCTTGCGCGCGGCCTCCTCGATGACGCGGGCGAGCAGGGCGCCGGTCTCCCCGCCCGTCACCGGTCGCTTCGCGGCCCAGATGGCCGGGTCGTCCTCCGCTAGGATGTCCGCGAAGTCGCCCGCGCTCGCCACGCTCAAGGGCGCGAACGCCGTGATGTCCAGGGGGCCCGCCCACGCGTCGCGGTGCTTGATCAGCAGCCAGCTCTCGCGGCCGGCGGGCGCGTCCGGCCGCGCGCCGGCTTCGCGGCGCGGGGCCGAGCGGGTGCGGACGAGCCCCCACGACCCTTTCAGCTTGTATCCATCGAGGGTGAACTTCAGTTCCCCGCGGGCCAGCGCCGCGTCCACATCGTCGACCTGCGGCGTCCACGTGCCCCGGTCCCACAGCATCACGATGCCCGCCCCGTAGCCTTCGGGAATGACGCCTTCGAAGGTGCCGTACTCGAGGGGGTGATCCTCGACCCGCACCGCGAGGCGCTTGTCGCGCGGATCGAGCGACGGTCCCCTGGGCACCGCCCACGAGACGAGCACCCCGCCATGCTCGAGTCGGAGATCGTAGTGCAGGTGGCGGGCGAGATGCTTGTGCACGCAGAAGAAGCGGGCCGCCGCGCGTCCCGCCCGCGCGGGGTGCCGCCGCTCGCTTCCGGGCGGCTCGGGCGACCTGCGGAAGTCGCGCTTTGCCCGGTACCGGTCGAGACTCATGGCCCGCAGTCCGGCGCGCCGCTCATCGGGCGGGGGCGGGGAAGAACGGTTCCCACTTCTCGCGCGGCGGGGGCGGGGTCAACCAGCTCACCACGATCAGGGACACGAGCGACACAATCAGCGCGGGAAAGATCGCGTCGCGTTCGACCCACGCCGCCGGCAAGATCGCCTTGCCGCCGTAGTTCCAGAAGATCGTGACAGCCGTGCCCAGCGCCAGCGAGACGATCGCCCCGGACGCCGTCGCCCGCTTCCAGAAGAACGCGGCCATCACGACCGGCGTGATGGCCGCCGAATAGATCGTGTAAGCGTAGAGCGCCATCGCGAGGATCGACGTCCAGTACGCCCCCTGGAGCAGCGCGAACAGCCCGAGCGCGACCACGAGCCCCCGCGAGACCACCAGGACCCGCCGGTGGGAGGCCCTCGGGTTGATGAACCGCGTGTAGACGTCGTTCACCAGGTTCGTCGCCGGCGAAAAAATGTAGTTGTTCGCCGTCGAGATGACCTTCGCGAAAATCGCCCCCATCAGGAGCGCCCCGACGAGCGGCGGGAGCCCGTGCCGCGCGGCGAACGGAATGATTTCCCGCGGCCGCGCCGCGATCTCGGGGTGCCCCGGGAACGCCGCCGAGGCGAAGATCGCGATCGCCACGATCAGGGTCTCCAGCACGAGCGTCCCCACGATCCACCATGCCACCGCGACGCGGGCGTCCCGCTCGGAGCGGGCCGAGAAAAACTTCTGATACATGCTCTGGTTGCCGAGCATCAGGAGAAACACCGGCACGAAAAACTCCATGGCGCGCGTGAACGACAGCCGCCCCAGGACCTGAAAGTGCTCCGGGGGCAGCACCTGGTGCAGCCCGGCCCAGCCGTTCGCCTTCGCGAGCAACAACGGCGCCGCCAGCAGCCCCGTGGCCGTGATGAGCAGGCCGATGACCACGTCCATGTACGCCACGGAGGCCATCCCCGCGAGCGCCGTAAACGACAGCACGAAGGCCGCCATGATGCACATGCCCAGGGCGTGCTCGTTGCCCGGCGCGAAGCCGAACCAGTCCCGCGCCACCGCGTCGAGCCCGGGGAAGGCGAGGTGCAGAATATCGCCGCCCCCCTTGAACTGATAGGACGTGATCGCCGTGTACGCGAAGAGGATCGCAATCGTCCCCATCACCCGCGCGGCCGCGTTGTACCGCGCTTCGAGCAGGTCGGGAATCGTGAACTGCGCGAACTTCCGCGCCCGCGGCGCCACAAAGTAGATGATCAGGAGCCCCACCCACCCGCCCGCCGGCTGCCAGAGCGACGGGAACCCGTTCAGGTACGCGTTCTCGGCGCCCGCGAACAGACTCCCCGCCCCGATCCACGACGAAAGCAGCGTGAAAATGAGGACCGACGCCGGCAGCGAACGGCCCGCCACGAGGAAATCGGCCTTCGTCTTGACCTTCCGCACCTGCGCCACACTGACGCCGAGCAGCGTCACGACGATGAGCGCGAGCACCAGGACGTAGAGATTCATGGGGGCTCACTCCTTCGGGGGCACGTAGTCCGGCGGGAGCGCCGACCCCTCGCCGAAGAAGAACGCCTCCATGTACCGCGCGATGAGCTCTTGCGCTTCCTTCTGGAACGGCAGCAGCCGGTACTCGTTCAGGATCATCTTCATCCGTTCCTCCCACATCCGCCACGCTTCCGCCGAGACATGTTCGTAGATCCGCTGCCCCAGCTCGCCCGGCCACGGCGGGGCGTCGAGCCCGGGCAGCTCGCGGCGGAACTTCACACAATAGACCGTCCGCCCAGTCGCCATCGTCTCCGAACCTCCTCCCGTTGCGCCATCTTATCCGGGACACGACGTCCGCCCAAGAACGCGGTGCGCAGCCGCGGGCTGTGGTGGCGGCGCCTCCCAGCCCAACCCTCCGGCCGAGTGACTGGAAACCAGACAGACGTGTCTTGATTCCATGCACTGACACGGCCGTCATGCGGGACGGCCCGGCTGGGTAACGTGCTGAGCAGTCATGAGTTGTGTCCAGCATCGGACCGACGGGAGAGTGCTAGCTCTGGCATATGGTTTGTAGCTCAGCCACAAGAACACTCGACACCGGAGGGGAAGGGAGTATGAGTCCATGAACGAGTTGCTCGACGGGGCGGATTCCGGGACGCCCCGCAAGTCGCGCCGCGGGTTTGCGTCCATGTCTCCGGACAAGCAGCGCGAAATCGCGAGCAAGGGCGGGCGCGCCGCCCACGAGAAAGGCACCGCCCACGAGTGGACGCCCGAGGAAGCTCGGGCCGCGGGTCGCAAGGGCGGGTTGACGAGCCGCGGCGGACGCGGGCGGGCATCGACCGCACCGCCGGCCGCCTGAACACCGGTCGAACCGGCGCCACCCACCAGAAGCTCGAGCGGCCGGCGCAATCCGAGCCTCCGGCCGCTCGGCCATCCAGCGCCTGCTGCCGCTCTCCCTGCTCTCCTTCCGGTACGGTCCCCCGCCCCGCACGGCCTCGCTCCCCGAGCGTCGGACAAGAGCTGTCGCGGCTGGTCGGGGGCTCGCTCGGGTTACCCCGTTCGAGCGGCCGCGCGGACTTCGGCATCCTCCGATCGATTCGGAGCTCAGTGCCGCCCGAGCAAGGCGACCTGCACGCGGGCGTCGTTGAAGCAGGCGCCGCCGCCGAGGTCCGTGAGCGTGTCGGGGACCAGCGCGGTCGCGGTCTGCCCGTTGAGGGTGTGCTTGCGCCACAGGCCTTTCGGCAGGCAGACGACGCCGGGGCGCAGCCGAGGATTGATGGTCGCCGGACAGTGCACTTCGCCCAGGGCGTTGAACACCCGCACCTCGTCACCGTCGCTGATGTGGCGCGCCTCTGCGTCGGCCGGGTGGATCTCCAGCCGCGCCGGTTCGTCGCGCAGCTCGCCGAGGGTGGACGAGATCGTCCGACTCGTGGCGGGGGAGACCAAGGCCAGGGGGTACTCGCTGGTGCCCGGGTCGGGCCGGTAGGTGTAGAGGCCGCCGGGCGTCTCGGCCGCGAGCGCCTCCGGGTACAGGTGGACCTTGCCGTCCGGCGTCTGCGGAAAGACGTTCCCGAACTGGACCGGCGCTCCGTCGTAAGGCGGGTCGGCGATGCCGCGTTCGAGCAGAGCGGTCCGCACCGCCTCGGGGAACCTCGCCGTGACGCGGAGCAGCGTTTCGGTGTCCGCTTCGCCGTCGGGCGCGAGCCCGAGACGGCGGGCGATTTCGCTGAAGACTTCGCCGTTCGGCCGCGCCTCGCCGACCGCGTCGATGACCGGGCGGACGAGCTGCAGGCTGACGGGGCCGTAGGCCTTGGCGATGTCGTAGTGCTCGAGGAAGGTCGTGGCGGGCAGGATGACGTCGGCGTACCTGGCCGTGTCGGTGAGGACCTGGTCGAACACGACGGTGAAGAGGTCTTCGCGCGCCAGCCCCTGCAAGACCCGGTTCTGGTCCGGCATCGTGACGGCGGGGTTGCAGTTGTAGACGAACAGGACGCGCACGGGCGGGTCGTCGAATTCCGTCAGGGCGCGGCCGAGCTGGTTCATGTTCACGAGGCGCGTGGGCGGTTCGGGGGCGTCGATCCACATGGCGGCTTTCAGGCCCCACGACGCCGAGTTGCTCATCGTGTAGCCGCCCCCACGGACGCCGAACTTGCCGGCCACGGCGGGCAGGGCCAGCACGGCCATGACGGCGCTCCCGCCGTTGCGGTTGCGTTCGATCCCCCAGCCGCAGCGGATGACGGCGGGGGTGCGCTCCGCGTAGAGCCGGGCGAACTGTTCGAGGTGCGCCGGGTCGATGCCCGCTTCCGCGGCGGCCCGCGGGATGGGCCACTCGGCGGCGCGCGCGCGGAACGCCTCGACGCCGCGGGCGTGTTGAGCCAGAAACGCCAGGTCGGCCAGGCCGTGCTCGAACAGGTAGTGGTGGACGGCGAGGGCGACGGGCAGGTCGGTGCCCGGTCGCACCGGCAGGTGCAGGTCGGCGAGGCGGGCGAGGGGCGTCGCGCGCGGGTCGACGACGACCAGCGCAGCGCCCCGGCGCTGCGCTTCGCGGATGGCGGGGACGAGGTGGATGCTCGAGCTCGAGGGGTTGGCCCCCCACACGACGATCAGGCGGGCGTGCACGTAGTCCGCGTAGGTCACGCTCGGCATCTTGCCGTAGAGGGCCTCGTTGGCGGCGCCGGTCGCGGCGGCGCAGACCGTCCGCGCGAGCCGCGACGCGCCGAGCCGCCGCCACAGTTCCGCATCGGCGGTGTCCTTGGTCAGGAGGCCGTTCGACCCCCCGTACGAGAAGGGCAGAATGGCTTCGCCGCCCCAGCGGTCGCGCACTTCGCGCAGCGCCCCCGCGACGGCGTCCAGCGCTTCGTCCCAGCTCACCCGCTGGAACACCCCGGCGCCCTTGGGCCCCGTGCGGAGGCCGGGATAGAGCATCCGGTCCTGGCCGTAGACGCGGCGGTCGAAGCCGCGGACTTTCGCGCAGATGAACCCGTCGGTCGCCGGCGCCCGCCGCGACCCGTCGATCTTCACGATGCGGCCGCGTTCGACCGAGACGGCAAGGCTGCAGGAATCGGGGCAATCGAGCGGGCACGCCGTGTCGATGGTCGAGCGTCCCCAGGTCACCGGTGGTCGCATGGGCGTCGTGGCTCCAGTGTACCACGCGCCGCCGGCCGGCGCCGACGGTTTATGATGGTCCCGAACGCTCCACGAAACGGCTGCCATGGGGACGGCCGTGCCGCACATCGTGATCGTGGGCGGGGGAGTCGGCGGCCTGTATGCGGCGCGGGCGCTCCGGCGCCGTCGCGGCGTCCGCGTGACGCTCGTGGACGCCCGTAACCACCACGTCTTTCAGCCGTTGTTGTACCAGGTGGCGACGGCGGGGTTGTCGCCGGGCGATATCGCCTCGCCGATCCGCTGGGTGCTGCGGCGGCAGCGCAACGTGCGCGTGCTGCTCGGCGAGGTGACCGGCGTCGACCTGGCGCGGCGCGTCGCCCTGCTCGCCGACGGGGACGCGATCGCTTACGATTTCTTGATCGTGGCGGCGGGCGCTACGCCGAGCTATTACGGGCACGACGAGTGGCGCGACGCCGCGCCGGGTCTCAAGACGCTCGAGGACGCCCTCGAGATTCGCCGCCGGGTGCTGCTGGCCTTCGAGCGGGCCGAGCGGGCGGCGGACGCGCAGGTCCGGCGGCGGCTCCTCACCTTCGTGGTGGTCGGCGGGGGCCCGACGGGCGTCGAGCTCGCAGGCGCACTCGCCGAGATCGCGCGGCAAACCGTCGCCGACGAGTACCGGGGCATCGACCCCCGGGCCGCGCGCATCGTGCTCGTGGAGACCGGGCCCGCGATCCTCCCGGCGTTCCCGCCCGGGTTGCGCGCCGCGGCGCAGCGGGCGCTCGAGCGCCTGGACGTCGAGGTCCGAACGGGGGTGCCGGTCACGCACATCGCCGACGGGGTGATCCAGGTCGGCGGCGAGCGGTGGGAGGTCGGCACGGTGCTGTGGGCCGCGGGCGTCTCCGCGGCGCCGCTCGGCCGCCGCCTCGGCGCGGCGGTCGACAGCGCCGGGCGCGTCTACGTCAACCCGGACCTGTCCATTCCCGGCCACCCAGAGGTCTTCGTGGTGGGAGACCTCGCGGCGTTCGTCGTCGCGCGCGACGAGCACGGGCGGGAGACGCTGCTGCCGGGCGTTGCGCAGGTGGCGATGCAGCAGGCGCGGCACGCGGTGCGGAACATCCGGCGGACGTTGGACGGCCGCCCCCGGGTGCCGTTTCGGTATCGGGACTACGGGAACCTCGCGACGATCGGGCGGAATGTCGCCGTCGCTGACTTCGGACGGCTGCGCCTCGACGGGCGCCTCGCGTGGTTCCTCTGGCTGTTCGTGCACATCGTCTGGCTCATCGGGTTCCGCAATCGGCTGGGGGTGCTGGTGCAGTGGGCGTGGGCGTACGTCACGTACCAGCGCAGCGCGCGGTTGATCACCGAGACCGCCGCGAGCCGGGAGCGGCCGGTGGCGTTCAAGGTGCGGCGGTGAAAGGGGGAGGGCAGATCGGCATGACCAGAAGTGCGTGGCTGCGGTGGGGTATCGTGGCGGCAGCGGCGCTCGCCGCCGCCGGGCCCGGCGCGTCGCCGGCGATCGACGAGCGGTATTCGCGCGGCACCTACCTCCTCCTGCAGCAGGTCGTGACGCGCGTGTCGAACCTGACCGCCATCGCGCTGTTCGACGTGCTGGCGGTCGCGGCGCTCGGGGCCGCGGCCGCCCTCGTGGTCCGGCGGGTCCGCGCGCGCGGCGCGGGCGCGTGGGGGCCGGTGTTGCGGCGGCTCGCGGGCGACGCGATCGTGGCGGGCGCGCTTCTGTACCTGGTGTTCCTGGCGGTGTGGGGCTTGAACTACCGGCGGCTGCCGCTGGTCGACGTGCTCGACTTCGACCGCGCCCGCGTGACGCCCGACGCCCTCCTGAGTCTGGCCGCGCGCGCCGTCGACGAGCTCAATCGGCTCCACACCGAAGCCGAGTCGCGCGGCTGGCCCTCGCTCGACGGCGTGAGCGGCGACCTGGCGCCGGCATTCGCGAGCGTGCAGAGCGAGCTGGGGCTGCCGCGTCCCGCCGTGCCCGGGCGGCCGAAGCGCTCGCTGCTGGGTTGGTACTTCCCGCGGGCGGCCATCGACGGCATGATCGACCCGTTCTTCCTGGAGGTCATCCTCAATCCGGAGGTCCTGCCTTTCGAGCGCCCCATGGCGCTCGCGCACGAGTGGGCGCACCTGGCGGGCTTCGCCGACGAGGCCGAGGCGAGCTTTGTCGGGTGGGTGACGTGCCTCCGCGCCGGCGACCACGAACGCTACAGCGCGTGGTTGTCGCTCCTGCTGCACCTGGCGGCCGAGCTGCCGCGGCACGAGTACGTGGCGGCACTGACGCGCCTCGACGCGGGCCCGCGCGACCACCTGCGGGCGATCATCGCCCGCGTGGACCGCTCGGCGGTCCGGCCGGTCCGGGAGGTCGCGCGCCGCACCTACGACGGCTACCTCAAGGCCAACCGCGTCGAGCGCGGCATCCAGCGCTACGACGATGTCGTCATGTTGGTGGCGGGGACGCGGTTCGACGAGGGCTTCGTGCCGCGGCGGCGGCCTCCCGCCGGCGCCGAGGACTGAGGCGTCGCGCCCTAGTCGGGAGTCGGGTCGAGCTTCTCGAAGTCGTCCTCGGTGAGCGGGCCCGCGCGCTCCGCGGGCCGGGGCGGAGCCGGCTGGCCGAGGTCGAGGCGGTCCAGCTCGTCGGCCGTGAGGGCGGGTTGTGCCGGCGCGCGGCGCAGGGCCTCGGGGTTGAAGTCCGCCGTGCGGCGGCCGCGAACTTCGACGCGCACCCACGCCCGCCAGTTGCACGCGTGGCAGCGGTGCGGCCGCTTCGCGGTGAACACCTGCCGGAGGCGCTCGGCGAAGCCGCGGTGGCGCGAAAGATACACGCGGGTGGACCCGCAGCGAGGGCACTGGGTCATGGGCCGAGCCTCCGCGACGCGCTCGCGTGGCGACGTATCGGCGCGAGCGGTCCCGAACTTGAGCACTCCAGGCCCGGCGAGCCCGCCGCCGAGCCGACCCCGCGCGACTCGCGGGCCGACCGGGCCGGTTCCGCCTTCAGCGGAGCGCCGCGAGGCGCTGCTTCGCGAGCGGCGCAACCAGGGGGCCGTCGAACCACAGCGTCGCGTCGGCGGCGGCCGCCGCGCGCTCGAAGGCCGCCCGGGCGTCGGCGGTCCGGTTGAGGGCTTCGTAGCAGAGCCCCATCAAATAGGCGACCGTGCCCGCCGCGACGCCGGGACCGTCCGGCACGTTTACCTGCCGGAGCGACTCGAGCGCCGGTTCCCAGTCGTTCAGGCTGAGGTGGGCGATAGCGAGGTTCAAGCGCGCCACCATCTGTTCGAGGGGACGGGGGCCGGCCTGCACAGCGTCGCGCATCTCGAGCAGGACCTTGTTGTAGAGGGCCGTCCGGTTGCCCAGCCGCAGCGGGTTCGGCATCTCGATCACCGAGAGCTTGACTTGGCGGGTCGCGCCGTCGCGCTGGACCTCGAGAACCAGCTCGCCCCCAGGGGCCGTGCCGGCGGTCCGCGCCTGGAGGTCTCCCGCCGAGGCGACGGGCTGGCCGCCGGCGCCGACGATGACGAGCGCGCCCGCTTCGCTCTCTTCGGCCGCCAG
>CAYZKQ010000001.1:53026-57008 GCA_964478975.1 uncultured Vicinamibacterales bacterium
CGATGAGGTCGCCGGGCGCCAGCCCGGCCGCGGCCTGCGAGGCGGTCGTGCGGATCACGGCGGCGCCTTTGAGGTCGGCGACGTCGATGGCCGCCAGGTGCAGCGTCGGACGCAGCAGGGGTGGTGGCGCTTGCCGGAACCGCGCGAGCACGGCCTCGCGGCGGGCGGCGTCGGCCGGCGGCCAGGTGAGGACCTCTGCCCGTCCGCTCCCGCTCGCCAGCACGCCGAGCGTCACGGCCCCGCCCTCGGCCGCCGGCGCCACCCAGGCCACGCCCTGTGCCCGCAGGCGGGCGCACAGGCGGGCCCCGACATCCCGGACGAGGTCCGGACGCCGCCCCGCCGCCGCGTCGGCCAGGGTGGTCGCGAGCGCGTCGGGCGCGAGCTTTTCTTCGGCGAGCGCGGCTTCGATTTCGCTGTCCGGCGGCACGAACACCAGGACCGTCGGCACGTCCTGGAGCATCCGCTCGACGGCCACGGCTTCCGCCGTGACCAGCCGTCCCGTCCGGGCGTCGGGCATCCCCACGATCGCGAACGCCGGCCGGAGGACGGTCCTGATAGTCTTGTGCTCGCCGGCCGTCCAGCGGTCCCGGTGGATGAACCGCCCGCCGGCCGACCGGACCTCGAGCACGTGATCGCCCTCGCAGATGTTGGTCAGATCGGCGCTGGCGACGGTCCCGCGGGGGACTCCGTCGAGCAGGACGGTGGCGGTGGGCGCCGCGCTCTCCAGGCTCGCGCTCGCGACGGCCGGGGTGAGCGGTACCGGATCGAGCTGCACGTCCGCGAGGCGGTCGACCACGACGTCGTGCTCCGCCGTGACGTAACACGACCGCCGGAAGACGAAACGATGGGGCCCGGGTTCGAGGTCGATCACCAACCGAGCCGACCGCGGGCCGCCGCCCGGGTCGGGGGCTGTGGTGCCCTGGACAATGCCGTCGACCGTGACCTCGACGCCGGCTGGTTCCGTCGTGACGCTGGCGGTCGCCGCGACGCGCTCGAGGTGAAGGGCCAGCGGGGTGGTCGTGCCGGGCGTCACCGTCACCGGCTGCGTCAGGGGCCGGTGGGCCCGGGCGGACGCCGCCAGGGTGTGCGGGCCGGCCCGCAGCGCGAGCGTGCGCCGGCCGCCTTCGAGCTTCACGGGCCGGTCGTCGACTTTGACCTCGGCGCTCGCAGGGGTGACCTCGAGGTCGACGTGCCCGACGAGTTTCGCTTTGACGCTCTCGAAGAGCGCGACGATCCGCGGAGAGATGCCGGGCGTGAGGGTCGCCTCCGGCCGAAGCTCGACGAGCCGCACGAAGTCGTCTTCGGCGCCTCTGGCGTCGCCGCTGGCGAACCGGGCGCGCGCCCGGAGCTCGTACGCCCGCACGAGCCAGTCGTCCCGCGCCTGGCTCGCGTCCGAGGCGATGAGCGAGGCGATGAGGCGGTCGAGCGCCGTGACGGCGTCGGGATACCGGAACGCCTGGAAGTGCCGGGAGGCTTCTTGCCAGAGCAGTTCGATCGCGGCGGAGCCCTGGGCGTGTACGCGGAGCGGACCCGATTCTCCGCCGAGCGGCGACGGCGCCGGCCTCGCGCCGGCGCGCATCCCCGCGGCCACGAGGACAAGGAGGAGGAACAGATGACGCCTCATGGTGTGTTCACGAGCAGGCCGACGCGACGCTGGCCTCGGAGTCATTCCTGAGTCATTCCTGGAAGATCCGGACGCGGCCTGCCTCGCGATCGGCGACGTAGAGCCGCCCCGCAGGGTCGACCGCGAGGGCGGCGGCGTTCTCGAGCGCGCCGCGCGTTCGCTCGGCCGGCGCCACCCGGTGGAGGAGCCGCCGGGCGCTGTCGAAGATCAGGACCGCCGTCTCGTCGAGGACGTAGAGGTGGCCGAAGGCATCGAACGCCACATCGCGCGGGTTGCGGAACGTGTACCCCTGGCCCCGCTCCGCCAGCCGCCCGCGCGGCGTCGCGTCCGGGTTGAAGATCAGGACGGTCTTGGTGTCGCGTTCGATCGCGGCGACCTCGCCCGAAGGGCCCACGGCCAGCCGCGACGCCCGCACCGGGGCGAAGACGCCGTCGTAGTCCCCCTTGGCTCCGAAGCGCAAGACGCTCCCGCTGTCCGCGTCGGCGACGAGCCACTGGCCCGTCGGCAGGGCCGCCGCCGCGGCGATGTCCTCGACGGTCCGCGGGGATTCTCCCGGCCGCGGCACCGTGAAGGCGATCGCGGGGCCACCGAGGACTTTGAGCTCATTCTTGCCGACCACCGCCAGCGCACCCGACGGGTCGAGGGCCAGGCCGCGAAGGTCCCTCACGGCCGGCGCCGGGGGGGCCGCCGCCGGCTTGAGCGCCACGACGCCGGAGCCCGTGGCGCCGTACAGCACCCCGTCCCGCGTGACCGCCAGCGCGCGAAACTCGACCTTGCGGCCCGTGGCCGGCAGCTCGCCCGCGAGACTGAACGGTGGGGCCTTCTGCGCCCGCACGGCCAGCCGGAACAGGATGGTCTGCGCGGCGAGCGCGGCTCCCGCCTCGGGACTCGACGGCCAGCGATTGCGGACCCGCTGGAACTGCTCCATCGCCGCGTACAGGTCGCCCTGCGCCGCGACCGCCATGGCCGCGCCGAAGCCTGCCGCGGCCGCGCGCGGATCGTCCGGATAATCGAGGAGCACGTGCTGGTACCGCTGTAGCGCGTCGCCCGGCCGGCCGCTGAGCCGGAGGGTGTCACCCGCCAGCACGAGGGCTTCGGGAACGGCCTCGGATTCGGGGAACAACCGCGGAACCCGGTCGAAGCTGGCCACCGCGGCCTCGAGATCGGAGGCCCTCCAGCTCTGGGCCAGCCGGATGCGGCCCGCGAGGATATGGGCGCCGGCGACGGCTGCGGAGGTCGGGTACTTCTTGATCACCGTCTCGGCGGCCGCCTGCGCCCGCGCCAGGTCACCCCGCCGCTCCAGGTGATACCGCCCGATCTGCAACCACGCCAGGGGCGCCACCGAGGTTGTCGGGTGCAGCTCGATGACGGCCTGAAAATCCTTGAGCGCCTCCGCGTCGTTCCCGTTGCGCAGAAACGCGAGCCCGCTTTCATACTGCCGGCGGGCGAGCTCCTCGGCGGGAAGCTGGGCCGGCGGTTGCCCCGTCGTCGTGCCCCCTGACAGCCAGACGAGCGCGGCCCACGCCGGCACCACCAGCCGCGCCAGGGGCCGGCGCGGCTGCCTGCGGCCGCGCCCCACGCACCCGAAGCCAAAGGTCTTCAAGGGCATCGCCGGCCTTCATCCTCCCGCCGAGTCGAACGTCACGGTCGTGGTCTCGCCGGCCCGGACCACGACGTTCCGCACGAGGGTCGGTCCGCCCGGGCACTCGAGGGTGACCCGGTGCGGGCCGGCGGCGACGGGGAGGCCCGTGACCGGCGGGTAGGTGACCTCGCTCCCATCGATCTTGACGAGGCACGTCTCCAGCGTGGCGTACACGTTGAGGCTCCCGAGCCCCGGCGCCGTCACGTGCTGGCGGCGCCTCGAGCTCGAGCTGACCGTCACCTTCGCATCGAGGTAGTACTCGGGGTTCACGAGCCGCAGGGTCTGGCCCGCACGCAGGGTGAGCTGGTGCTCCCGGGCGGCCTGCGAGAGCACGCGCGCGCCGTCGAGGACGCTGAACGGGTAGTCGCCCGACAGCTCCACGACGATCGGGGCCGCGGGCGGCTCGACCACTTGCACCAGCGTGACGTGGCGGGTTCCGGCCGCAAGGTCTTCGGCGCTGAGGGTGATCTCGGCCGGCTGGTAGCCGTCCCGCTCCAGGCGTAGAACTCTCGGCGAACCGCCTTGGATCTCGACCTCTGCCGGCGTGACCTTCCCAGTATCGCGCCCGTCCGCGAGGACTCGCGCTCCCGGCGGTTCCGTCGTGACCTTCAGCGACCGCGCCGCGGCGGAGGTCGCCGGGGGAGCGACCGGCCCGGCCGGGATCACCGCACCCTGAGCCGCCACGCCCGCTGGACCCGCCGCCGCGCCGCCCTGCG
>CAYZKQ010000002.1:0-53043 GCA_964478975.1 uncultured Vicinamibacterales bacterium
CGAGGCGCGCGAGGAGTTCCACCCGCGCCATCGAATCCAGCCCGAGGTCGAGCTCGAGGTGGGCGTCGGGGTGCAGCGGCCGTCCGGGCCCGACCGCCTCGCGGACCAGGGCCAGCGCGCGGGCGACGTCCGGCTCGGCGGCCCAGGCCGCGTCCGCCGCGGTCCACGCGCGCGCGGTCTGGTCCGGCTGCGCCGTCCCGCGGGCGACCCGGGCGGCCACCTCGAACCGCTTCACCTTCCCGGTCGCCGTGCGCGGCAGCGGCTCGAAGGTGATCTCGAAGCTCTGGAGGCGCTGGTCCGGAGGGAGCTGGACGCCGAGGCCCTCGATCTCGAACCGCACCAACTCCCGCACGTTCGCGATCCGGCGGTCCCGCAAGACGTCGAGGTCGGGGACGACCACCGCGTGGAGGCGCTCGGCGGCCGGGCCGTCGCCCACGGCCCCCACGACGCAGAGTTCGCGGATGAACGGCGAGCGGCCGTAGTGCGCCTCGACGTCCTCGGGACAGACGTTCTTGCCCGAGGCCAGCACGATCACGTCTTTCCGTCGTCCCGTGAGATGCAGGCGGCCGGCGGCGTCGAGGTATCCCAAATCGCCCGTGCGCAACCAGCCGTCCTCGAGCACCGCCGCCGTGGCGTCGGGGCGTCCGTGGTACCCGGCCATCACGATGGGGCCGCGGATGGCGATTTCGCCGCCGCGGCTTCCGGCGCCGGCCTCGTCGGCCGGCAGGATGCGGATCTCGACGCCGGGCAGTGGGTGGCCGACCGCGTCGAGGCGGGCGTCGCCCGGCCGGGTGAGGGTGGCGGCGCCGGCGCACTCGGTCAGGCCGTACGCCTGGAGGATGTCGAACCCGAGGCGGTAGAGGTCGCGGCCGACGGCGGGGTCGAAGCGCGACCCGCCGGTCACGAGCCACCGCATACGCGGGCCGAGCACGCGGTGGACGCGGGCGAAGACGAGGCGTCCGAAGTTGAGGCCGAGGCCCGCTCGCAGCCAGCCGTTGATCGCGAGCAGGGCGCGGAACGCCGACCGCTCGAGGCGCCCCGCCGCGGCGACTTCGGCCATGACGCGCCGGTGGAGGAGGTAGAAAAACTGCGGAACACAACAGAACGCCGTGATGGCCCGCTCGCGGAGCGCGCGGAGCAGCTCCGTTGTGTCGACGGACTCCAGCAAGACGACGCGCGCGCCGACGGCGAACGGGAGAAGCAGGTTGGCTACCAGGGCCAGGGCGTGGAACAACGGGAGCACCCCCAGCACCGCGTCGCGCTCGTCCACCTGGACGACTTGCAGCGCCGCCGCGCGCTCGGCGAGCAGGTTGCCGTGGGTCAGGCACACGCCCTTCGGGTCGCTCGTGGTGCCCGAGGTGTACAGGATCACGGCGACATCGTCCGGTCCCGCCGGGCACGCCGCGGGTGCCGCGGCGGGCGGGCCGGCGCCTGCCTCCCAGGCGTCCTCGAGGGTCGCGACGCCGTCGCCCCGACCGTGGAGCAGGATCGGCGCCGGCCCGTCCGGGAGAGCGGCCGCCGCCGCGTCCGTCGCGGCCGCCCAGTACCGCGGCGCGGCCAGGAGCGCGCGGGGCTGGCAGTCGCGAAGGAGCCGGGCCGCCTGGGCGGCGGTGTACGAGACGTCCAGGGGAACGGCGACGCCACCCAGACGCCAGATGGCGAGGCACGCGGCGCAGAACCGGTGGTCGTTCGGGGCCAGCACGGCCAGGCGGTCGCCGGCGCCGTAGCCGCGCGCGGCGAGCCAGCCGGCGGCGCGGGCGACCATGCGGTCAAGCTGCGCGTACGTGTAGGATTCCAGCCGGTCCCGGCGCTGCACCTCGACAGCCGGGCGGTGCGGCACCCGCGCGGCGGTGGCGGCGAACGCCTCGAAGAGGTTGCGCATCGAACGACGGAGGGGCAGGATATCACGGCAGGAGAGGCGCCATGAAGGTTGCCCGACGCGCGTTCCTGGAGGCGGTGGTGGTCGCGCCGGCGCTCCCGCAGGTCGAGCGGGGCCGCGCGCGTGTCGAGACGACCCCCCGGTCGGCGTGGTTCGACCCGTGGGTGGAGGTGCGCGCGGATCATCTGCGGCACAACGTCGCCGAGGTGGCCCGGCGCGTGGGCGGGCGGCCGATCCTGGCCGTCATCAAGAACAACGGGTACGGCGGCGGGGTCGTCGAAGTGGCCCGGGTGCTCGAGCCGCTGGCGAGTGTCGCGGGCCTCGCGGTGGTGAAGCTGCAGGAGGCCGTGACGCTGCGCGACGCGGGGATCCGCAAGCCGATCCTGCTCATGGGACCCTTCGACGAGCGGGATCTGGAAGAGGCCGCCGCGCGCGACATCATGCCGATGGTCTACACCCCCATCGGCCCGGCGCTCGACCGCGTGGCGGCGGCGCTCGGCCGGCCGGTGCGGATCCACGTCTGTGTGGACACGGGGATCGGGCGGGTGGGCGTCCCGTTCCGGGAGGCCGCCCCGCTCGTCCGCGACCTGGCGGGACGCCGGTCGGTCGTGATCGACGGGATCATGATGACGTTCACGGAGGACCCGGCTTTCGACCGGGAACAGCTCGCCCGGTTCGAGAGGTTGTGCCGGAGCCTGGCCGCCGAGGGCCTGGCGCTCGGCCGCCGCCACGCGGCATCGAGCTTCGCGCTCTTTCAGCATCCCGACGCGTTCCTCGACATGGTCCGGCCCGGCATGGCGCTGTTCGGGGTGTATTCGGAGCCGGAGTTCCGGAGCCTGGGCGTGCTGGATCTCCGGCCGGCGCTGGCGCTGAGGGCGCGCGTCATTTATGTCAAGCGGCTCCGGGCCGGCGAGAGCGCCGGGTACAACCGCGCCTACGTCGCTCCCCGCGACGTCTGGGTGGCGACGCTCCCGGTCGGGCACGCCGACGGCTGGCCGCGCGCGGCGGCCAAAGGGGCGACGGTGCGGATCGGCGAGCGGCGGTATCCGGTGGTCGCGTCGGTGTCGGCCAGCCACACGATCGTCGAGATCGGCGACGAGCCGCGGGTCCGCATCGGCGACGAGGCGACGCTGTTCGACTGGCAGGACGGGTCCCGGCCCGAGGACGTGGCCGCCGCTTGCGGGGTCTCGGTCTACGACCTCGCGATGCACCTGAACCCGCTCCTGCCGCGGCGGGTCAGGCCGAGCGGTGGCGTATAATGGGGGCTCTCTTTCGCGAAGGAGTGCCGCCGATGTTCAAGGTCATGGCCGTGGGTGTCATGCTCGCCGCCGGCGCCGCGGCGGTCGCCGCCGTCCTCGGGGCCTGGGCGGGCGAGGAGCTCAAACCGGGCGACCCGGCGCCGCCGTTCGCCCTGGTCGGTTCCGACGGCAAGGTCCACCGCCTGGCCGACCTCCGGGGCAGGACGGTCGTGCTGGCGTGGTTCCCCAAAGCGTTCACCAGCGGCTGAACGGCCGAATGCCAGTCGCTCCGGGCGAGCGGCGAGCAGATCAGGCAGTTCGACGTCGTCTATTTCATGGTGAGCGTGGACGATCCGGAGACCAACAAGAAATTCGCCGAGGCACACGGGGCGGATTTTCCCATCCTGAGCGACCCGGACAAGCAGGTCGCCGAGGCGTACGGCGTGCTGGCGCCGGGGCGCGGCGTCGCGAGCCGGTGGACGTTCTACATCGGTCCGGACGGGCGCATTCTCGACATCGACAAGCAGGTCAAGCCGGCGACGGCGGGCGCGGACATGGTGGCGCGGCTGACGGCCCTGGGGGTGAAGAAGCGCGCTGGCTGACGCGGCCGCCGGTGGGCGCTTGACAGACGGCGTCCGGCTTCCGATCTTTCAGAGGAGGTGGCCCGGCGGCCGCCGGGTTACCTCGCCGACTCGAACACGCGCGCGATCTCGTCCCGGACAGGAGCTTCGAGGGGTTCCGTGCGGTCCTCCCACTCGACGCGCACGCCCTCGCCTGGCGGCCGGACTTCCGCCACGACCGTGGCGGGAATCCCTGCACCCGCTAACGCCACCCTGATCGTCTCGATGTCTTCCGGCGGCGCCGCCACGAGCAGCGCCCCGGAGGCGATGAGCCGCCAGGGATCGAGGCCGAGGACGCGGCAGACCGCGCGTGTCTCGGGCAGCACGGGGACGCGGGGGCCGAAGACGCGCAGGCCGCAGCCGCCGGCCTGGGCGAGCTCGACGAGGCCCGCCGCGACGCCCCCCTCCGTCGGGTCGTGCATGGCGTGGACGCCGCCGGCGTCGGCGGCGGTGAGCGCCGCTTTCACCACGGCGATGCCCGGCGCGTCCAGCAGGCGCGCGGCCGCGGCGATCTCGGCGTCGGTCAGGGAGGCGGCCAGCCGGTCGCGGCACTCGCGGGCGAGAATGGCCGTGCCCTCGATGGCGGCGCCGTGCGTCAGGAGGACGAGGTCGCCGGGCGCCAGCCGCGTCTTCCGCACGAGCCGGTGGGTCTCGGTTTCCCCCAGCATCTGGCCGACGGCGACCGGGCGGCCGAGACCGGCCGTGATCTCCGTGTGCCCGCCGGCCAGCACCGCTCCGACGGCGTCGCACGCGCGGCGGACGTCGCGCATGATGGCGAGCGCCAGCTCGGGGGTGGCGGCGGCTTCGGGCAAGAGTAGCACCACCGAAAACCACCGGGGCCGGGCGCCCAGCACCGCGACGTCGTTGGCGTTGACAAACACCACGTACTCGCCCAGCCGGTCGGTGGCGAACGTCACCGGGTCCGTCGCGACGACGAGCGCGCGGTCCGCGTCGAGGGCGATGACCGCCGCGTCCTCGCCGGGACGAGGGCCGACCAGGAGGCGATCGTCCCGCGACGCGACGGCCGCGAGCAGGCCCTCGAGGTCAGCCGCGGGGAGTTTGCCGACCGGAAGAGGCGAGCGGGGCACGTCGAGGGCGATTGTAGCGGAAGCGCGACGTGCCGGGGTTCCGGCTGCGGTGCCGCCGGAGACCCGGGGCTGAGGCGCCCCCCCGGCCGGATCCCGGGCGATCGGTTCCAGCGCGCGGGGGCGGCGGCATCGAACTTGCGGCAGCGTTCGGCGTTCAAGTTGGAGGAGGGTGACCGATGGGTACCCAGCCGGCGGTCGTGCCCGCCCCTCCCCCCACCAGGCTGGTCCGCTCACCGGGCTATGTCGGGCCCGAGCGTCGCAACCTGGCGTCGAGGGAGCACCTGGTTCGACGGGTCCGGAGCGAGTTCGAGGAGATGCCCGGGCTGCACTTGACCCTGGCGCAGGCGCGCGTCCTCCTCGGGCTCGAAGCCGGCTGTTGCCAGCGCGTGCTGGACGAGCTGGTGCGCGAGGGCTTTCTCGTACGGACCCGCAGCAACCAGTACGCCCGGCGGGATGTGGGCCTCTGAGGACGTGAGGCAGCGCGTTCGCCGCGGGCCGGTGCCCCGTCAGGCTCCGTCGTCCAGGACGGCGGACACCTTCGCGGTGTCCAGGAGGCGATCCTGCGCCCGCACGGCCGGATGGAGCGCGACCTTCACGACGCCGTCCCGGCGCGCGGCGAGGAGCTCCAGCGCGTCGGGCAGCTCCTCCAAGGCGAACTCGTGCGTCACCAGGGGTGAGAGGTCGATGCGGCGGTGCGCGACGAGCGCCAGGAGCCGCCGCATTCGATCCTTTCCCCCCGGGCACAGGCTCGTGACCACGCGCTTGTCGCCGATGCCGGCCGCGAATCCGTCCACCGGCGCCACGACCTTGCCGGCGTAGACACCGAGACTCGAGAGCGTTCCGCCCGGGCGGAGGGCGCGCAGGGCCGTCTCGAAGGTGGAGACGCTCCCGACGGCCTCGATGGCGACATCGACGCCCCGCCCGTCCGTGAGGCGCCGGAGGCGCTCGAGCGGGTCGACCTCGCGGGCGTGGAGCGGAACGGTCACACCGAACTGTCGGGCGAGGCCCAAGCGTTCCTCCACGACGTCGATTCCCACGACGAGGGCGGCGCCGCGCAGCGACGCCCCGAGTGCGGCACAGAGGCCGACGGGACCGAGGCCGAAGACGGCGACCGCGTCCCCCAGGCGGACCGGATCGGCGCCGGCGAGCCCGGACGAGAAGACGTGCACGACCGGGAGCACCTGGGTGTCGGCGAGGCCGCCGGGGATCTTGGCGAGGTTGGCGCGCGCATAGGGCACGCGCACATACTCGGCCCAGGCGCCGTCGATCGTGCGGCCGAGGCGCCAGCCGCCGAGGGCGCCGCCGCACTGGGCATGGGCGCCGCTCAGGCACTGGAAGCACTGTCCGCACGGCGTCACAGCCGGGACGACGACCCGATCCCCTACGGTGAATTCGTCTTCGAGCTCCGGTCCGAGGCGTTCGATGATGCCGACGGGCTCGTGCCCGAGCACCAGGTTGCGCGGGACGTGCGGCCCCAGGCCCTGCAGGATCCGGAGGTCGGTGCTGCAGATGCTCGTCGTCGTGACGCGGACGAGCGCTTCGCCGGGGCCGGGCACCGGCTTGGGACGCTCCTCGATGAGGACCCGGCCGGCGCCTCGATAGACGGCGGCTTTCATGGACTCCATGGGTCGGGTCTCCGTCTCCCCGCGGACGCGATGCGGGGTGCCGCGGGGGGGTGCCGCAAGGCTCGTGCCATCCCGTGCGTCCGCGAGGCGAGCGCTGTGAGAGCGCCCGATGTCCGCGGCTCGAGCGGCGCGGAGGCGCGTGTGCCGGCGCGGCCGGGCGGCGCGCGGTGCCGGGCCGCCGGCGCCTCGAGCCCGCCGCCGCCCGCGGTCTCTGCGCTTCCGGGTTCCGCGTGCGGGCGGTGGGCGCTCGGGTCAGGCCGGCGGCTCGCTCCGGCGCTCTCCCCGTCCTGCGGGCCTGACGGTCAGGACGGGGCACGGCGCTTTCCGGATGACGCGTTCGGTGACGCTGCCGAGGAGCATGTGGGCGACGGGGCCGCGTCCGTGGGTGCCCATGACGATGAGGTCGGCGGCGGTGTCGACGGCGTAGCCGAGGATTTCGACGAACGGGTGTCCCACCCGCGTCGCGCACGTGACGGCGAGGGGGCCGCGCTCGGCGGGCGGCAGGAGGCGCTCGAGCTGGGCGAGGGCGTCCTGTTCCCAGCGCTCGAGCACGCCGGCGAGCGAGACGCCGAGGGCTTCGGCGGCCCAGGGTTGGACGTAGGGGTCCTGGACGACGTGGAGCAGGTGGAGGTGGCTGCTGAAGGCTTCGGCGAAGGCCCGGGCGTAGCGGAGGGCCGCGGTGGAGGCGTCGCTGAAGTCGATGGGGACGAGGATCGTGCGCAGGGCGATCATGGCGTCGCACCTCACTCGGGGGGTGGCGGGAGCGGCAGGGACACGACCACGCGCGTGCCGGTGCCGGGCCACGAGGCCAGTTCGAGGGTGCCGCCGTGGCGTTCGACGATGCGGCGCGCGGTGGGCAGCCCGAGTCCCGTTCCGCGGTGCTTGGTGGTGAAGAAGGGCTCGAAGACGCGCTCGAGGACGTCCGGTGGGATGCCGGGGCCCTCGTCCTGGACGATGACTTCGCAGCGGCCGTTTCGCGCGGCGATCGTGACCTCGACGCGACCGCGCCCGCCCATCGCCTGGCCGGCGTTGATGAGCAGGTTGAGAAAGACGCGCCGGAGCTGTTCGGCATCGGCCAGAATGGTCGGGCTGTCCCCGTGGACATGGACCTCGACGCCGGCGAGGCCGGGGTCTTTCTTGAGCAGGCCGACGGTGGTTTCTACCAGGAGTCGGACGTCGGCGGGGGCGGTTCGGGGTTCCTTCGGGCGGGCGAAGAGCAGGAGGTCTTCGAGCAGCTCGTTGAGGGCGTCGAGCCGCTCCTGGATGTCCTTGAGCACGGCGCGGTCCCGCTGGTCGGCGGGCAGGCGGGAGCCGAGGATCTGCAGCGCCCCGCGGATGCCGGCGAGCGGGTTCTTGACCTCGTGGGCCACGATGGCGGCCATCTCGCCCAGCCGGGCGAGCGTGGTCTGCTCGCGCAGCTTGGCCTCGGCGCGCTTGCGCTCGGTGATGTCGGTGTGGATGGCCATGTACTGGTACGGCTTGCCGCGCTCGTCGAGGAAGGGGACGATGGTCGTGTCCACCCAGTAGATGGTGCCGTCCTTCGCGCGGTTGCGGATCTCGCCGCGCCAGATGCGGCCGGCGGCGATCGTCTGCCAGAGGGTGCGGAAAAACTCCTTGGAGTGGTAGCGCGAGTTGATCAGGCGGTGGTCTTCGCCGAGCAGCTCTTCGCGCGTGTACTTCGAGATCTCGCAGAACTTGTCGTTGACGTACTTGATCCGCCCCGCGACGTCCGTGATGGCCACGATCGCCGACTGGTCGAGGGCGTACTTCAGGTCGCCGAGGTCCTTGACCGTCGCCTGCAGGCGGCGCTCGGCGTCGCGCTGCTCCGTGATGTCGGTGCCCGAGCTGAGCGTGCCCACCACGCGGTCCTCCTCGTCCCGCAGGGCCGTGTTGTGCCAGGCGATGAGGCGTTCCTCGCCCGTGCGCGTGACGACGGGATTCTCGTCGTACTCCGAGCCCGGCTCGCCCGCCTCGACCCGCGCGCGCAGCGCCCGCAGCTCGGCGCGCAGGCGCTCGGGTACGAACCGGTCGAACCAGTCGCTGCCGACGATGTCCGCTTCGTCGTAGCCGAGCAGCGCGGCGCCCTGCCGGTTGATCATAACGACGCGCCCGGCGCGGTCGAGCGCCACGAGGATCACGCCGGCGAGGTCCAGGTAGCGCTGGGCCTGGGCCGCCGCGCGCTCGGCGTCGCGGGCCGCCCGCCGGTACTGGCGCACGAGCCCCGCCGTGACCCAGATGATGGCCGCCGAGAGCGCGCGGTTGACGAGGCCCCACACCAGGTGGTCGCCGGGCGGGACGAGCACCGCGCTGAGCGCGATGCCGGCGGTCGCCACGCCGGCGGCGGCGACGGGGACGCGCGGGTCCCGCGCGCGGAGGCCTAGCAGGACCACGATCAGGTAGAGCGACCCGACGGCGACCTCGTACGGGACGCGGAGACTGGCGGCGAAAATGGCTGCCGTCAAGCCGGCAGCCACGGCGAGGAGGCGCCGTTCCGCGGCGGCGGGGGGCCGAGGGGCAGGCTGGGGCGTCATGGCGCGGGATTTGAAGGGCGTCTGGCAGGGTGTGTGCACATGGCGTCGTCAGTTCCCCTGGAGTCGCGTCCCGGCGCCGCCCGCGGCGGCTCGGCCGGAGACGCCCCACGGGAAATATTCGCGATGGTGCCGGGAAAAACCCCCCCGCCGAGCGTGCTCATCGTCGATGACGAAGCCCTGATCCGCTGGTCGCTTTCCGAAAGCCTCTCGCGGGCAGGGTATCACGTCCTCGAGGCCGCCGATCGCCAGGGCACCCTCCGGATCCTCGACCAGAACCGGTCGCGCCTGTGTGTCGTCCTGCTGGACATCCGCCTGCCGGATTCCCACGACCTGGGCCTGCTGCGGACGATCCGGCAGCGCGCGCCTGACTGCCGGGTGATCGTCATGACGGCGCATGGCTCGGCCGAGCTGACCCGCCAGGCCCTCGAGTCGGGGGCCTACCGGGTGGTGGACAAGCCGTTCGACCTCGACGACATGGTCGGCCTGGTCGCCGAGGCCCTCCAGCAGCCACCGCACTGATCGTCGTCGCTGCACCGTCCTGCCATCGCTCCGGCTCGTGCAGACCGCCCCAGGCCGACGCGAGCCGGGGCGTC
The DNA here is from genome assembly GCA_964478975.1 of uncultured Vicinamibacterales bacterium. Classification (GTDB taxonomy): domain Bacteria; phylum Acidobacteriota; class Vicinamibacteria; order Vicinamibacterales; family JAHECP01; genus CAYZKQ01. Next base: position 9,575 of record CAYZKQ010000002.1, read on the forward strand.
CCCCCGCGGCACGGGGGCGGCGCGCGCCCTCCTTATATAATGCGACTCGATGGCCGTCGCCACCGTCCTGGTCGTCGACGACGAGCAGCTCATCCGCTGGTCGCTGGCCGAACGTCTGGCGCAGGCCGGGCACCGCGTGCTCGAAGCGGGCACGGCGCGCGAGGCGTCGGAGCGGCTGTCGGACGAGGTGGACCTGGTGCTGCTGGACTACCGGCTGCCCGACGCCGACGGCCTGGCGCTGCTGCGGGAGATCCGCGCGAAGCATCCCGACACGGTCGTGATCGTGATGACGGCGTACTCGAGCGTCGACACGGCGGTGGCGGCGATGAAGGCGGGGGCGTACCACTACGTGGCGAAGCCGTTCAACCTCGACGAGGTCGCGGTGCTCGTCGACAAGGGGCTCGAGACGACGGCGTTGCGGCGCGAGGTGCGGGCGCTCCGGGCGAGTCAGAGCGAGCCGTACGACCTCAACCGGATCGTCGGCGAGTCGCCCCCGATGCAGGCCGTCAAAGCGCTCCTGGCGAAGGTGGCGGCCAGTCCGGCCTCGACCGTGCTGCTCATGGGCGAGAGCGGGACCGGCAAGGATCTGGCCGCGAAGGTGATCCACTTCACGAGCGCCCGGGCGGGCCGGCCCTTCGTCAACATCACGTGTTCGGCGCTGCCGGAACCGCTGCTCGAGTCCGAGCTGTTCGGCCACGAGCGCGGCGCGTTCACCGACGCGCGGCAGCAGAAGCGGGGTCTGTTCGAGTCGGCCGACGGCGGGACCGTGTTCCTCGACGAGATCGGCGAGATGCTGCCGGCGCTCCAGGCGAAGCTGCTGCGGTTTCTCGAAGAGAAGACCTTCAAGCGGGTGGGGGGGACGGCCGACATCCGCGTGGACGTGCGCGTCATCGCCGCGACGAATCGGAACCTCGAGGAGGCGGTCAAGCAGGGGAAATTCCGTGAGGATCTGTACTACCGGTTGAACGTCCTGCCCATCACGCTGCCCCCGCTGCGCGAGCACCCCAGCGACATTCCGCTGCTCGTCAACTACTACGTGGATCTGTTCAACCGGGAGTTCAAGAAGCGCGTCCGCGGGGTCTCGCCCGAGGCGATGGCGCGCTTGCAGCGGCACAGTTGGCCCGGCAACATCCGCGAGCTGCGCAACGTCGTGGAGCGCGCGGTCCTGCTCGCCGAGCACGACATCCTCACGCCGGAGCAGTTCCCGATGTTCGTGGCGCGGCCCGTGAGCGCCGGGTTCGAGTTGCCGCCGGGCGGGGTCAACCTCGAGGAGCTCGAGCGCGACCTCGTCGTGCAGGCGCTCGCGCGCGCCGGCGGGAACCAGACGCGGGCCGCCGCGCTCCTCGGGCTGAACCGGGACCAGATCCGGTACCGGATCGAGAAATTCGGACTGAGTCGGTCCTGAATCCGCAAATTCCCCGGTGCGCCCCGCGGAATAATCCACACGGCCCCGGGCGCCATCGCCCCCCGAACGGGCGGGCCTGCCGAAAACCCGGCTGATTCCGTTCGCGGAGGTGACGCTTCTCTGGCACGGCGGTTGCCTGGTTTCCGGCAGGAGCCACTATGTCGAGCCTCGTGACGGACGGCAACCGCGAGATGGAGCGGTCGGGGCGGGCCGCGGCGAAGGAGCCCGGGAAGGAGCGCGCGATGGTGACGCGGGAGCGGGTCGAGGCGGTCCTCGAGCGCATCCGGCCGTTTCTGCAGGCCGACGGCGGGGACATCGAGCTCATCGAGGTCCAGGGCAACTCGGCGAAGGTGCGGCTCACCGGGATGTGCGCGGGGTGTCCGAGCGCGCACATGACGCTCTATATGGGCGTCGAGATGGCGCTGCGCGAAGAGATCCGCGAGTTCGAGGAGCTGCACGTCGTGTGACGGGCGCAGGTGGGCGCATGCCGCGACTCGGGCCGTTCACGCCGGAGGACGTGGTCGTCGGGCGGAGCCGCCGGATGCGGGCGGTCTTCGACCTCGTCAAAATCATCGGGCCCAGCGCGAGCACCGTGCTCATCACGGGCGAAAGCGGTACGGGCAAAGAAGTCGTCGCATGCCTGATTCACCACAGCAGTCCCCGGCGCCACCGGCCGTTCGTCCCGGTGGCCTGTGCGCTGTTTTCCGAGACGCTCATCGAGACCGAGCTCTTCGGGCACGAGCGCGGGGCGTTCACCGGCGCGGTGCGCGACAAGCCCGGCCGCTTCGAGCTGGCCCACGGCGGCACGCTGTTCCTCGACGACGTGGACGACGTGCCGCTGGCCGTGCAGGTCAAGCTGCTGCGCGTGCTGCAGGACCGGACGGTCGAGCGCGTCGGCGGGACGCGCCCGATTCCGGTAGACGTGCGGGTCATCGCCGGGACGAAACGCGACCTCAAGACGCTGGTGGCGGAGGGCAAGTTCCGCGAGGACCTGTATTACCGGCTCAACGTGCTGCCGATCGTGCTGCCGCCGCTGCGCGAGCGCCGCGAGGACATCCCCGACCTGATGGACCACTTTCTCCGGCGCTACTTCGCCGCCCGAGGTGAACCGGTCCCGGCGGTGGCGCCGGCGGTGCGGTGGGCCTTTCTGCAGTACCCGTGGCCGGGCAACGTACGGGAACTGGAAAACGCGTGCGAGCGGATCGCGCAGACCTGCACGTGCGGCGCGGTGCGCGTCGGCTGCGTGCCGGCCAGCGTGCTGTTCGGTGCCGACGGCCGCGCCGCGGAGGACGAGGTGGCCGCGGCGCCCGGCGAGCCGGCCGGAGCGGTGTCCCTGGACGAGCGGCTGCGGCAGGTGGAGGCGGGCCTGATCCGGTGGGCCCTCACCGTGACGACCGGCAACAAGTCGAGAGCCGCCGAGCTGCTCCAGATCAAGCGGTCGACCCTGGGCGACCGGATCGCCCGCTGCGGGCTGGACCGGGCCGGAGAGGCGGCCGGGGTATGATCTGAAGACGCCCGTCGCGGGCGCAGGGAGACGGCTGGGATGATAACCGAAACGCGGTACGGGTTGGGCGTGGTCGTGCGGCAGGGGTTCGACGACACTCTGGCGCGGACGGTCGACGCGCTCAAGCAAGAGGGCTTCGGCGTCCTCACGACGATCGACGTCCGGCAGACGCTCAAAGAAAAGCTGGGGCTGGACTTTCGGCGGTATGTGATCCTCGGGGCCTGCAACCCGCCGCTGGCGCACCGGGCGTTCGAGGCGGAGCTCGAGATCGGGCTGCTTTTGCCGTGCAACGTGATCGTCTACGACCGGGGCGACGGGACGACGGCGGTGTCGGCAATGGCGCCGCGGGCGGCGCTCGGGGTCGTCGGCGAGAATCCGGCGCTGGCGGCCGTGGCGGCGGAAGCCGACGCGCGGTTGCGCCGGGCGCTGGAGGCGGTGGAGGGGGCATGAGCGAGGGGCTGGCGGTCGGCGCGGCCCTGGTGGCGTGGGTCGCGCTCACGTACTGGGTGCTGCCCAAGCTGGGCGTTCCGACGTGAGCGCGGCCGGCGGCGCGCGCCGAGGATCGGCGCGACGAGCGGCGGAGCGGTTGCTGAGGCGGCGGGCGGGACCCGGACGGTCCCCGAGGAGTCGACCATGGCCGAGCGCGGCGCCTTCTCGATGGAGTCGGTCGTCGTCGGGCGCAGCCAGCGGATGCGCGCGGTGTTCGACTTCGTCCGCGTCATCGCCGACAGCGACAGCAGCGTCCTGATCACGGGCGAGACGGGGACGGGCAAGGAACTCATCGCGAACCTCATCCACTATTCTTCGTCGCGGCGGCACAAGCCGTTCGTCCCCGTGAGCTGCGCCATCCTGACCGAAACGCTCATCGAATCCGAGCTGTTCGGCCACGAGCGCGGCGCCTTCACGGGGGCGATCAAGGACCGCCCGGGCCGGTTCGAGCTGGCCGACGGCGGCACGATCTTCCTCGACGACATCGACGACATCCCGCAATCGATCCAGGTCAAACTCCTGCGCGTGCTGCAGAACCGCACCATCGAGCGCGTCGGGGGCACGCGGCCGATCCCCGTCAACGTGCGCGTCATCACGGGGTCGAAGCGCAACCTCAAGCAGCTCGTGGCCGAGGGCAAGTTCCGCGAGGACCTCTACTACCGGCTGAACGTGGTGCCGATCATCCTGCCGCCGCTCCGCGAGCGCCGCGAGGACATCCCCGTCCTGATGGAGCACTTCCTCACGCGCTTCTTCCGCGAGCGGGGCGAGGACATGAAGCCGGTGAGCCCCGCCGTGCGCCAGGCCTTTCTGGGCTACGCGTGGCCGGGCAACGTGCGGGAACTCGAAAACGCCTGCGAGCGCATCGCGCAGACCTGCACCTGCGACCAGGTGCGCATCGGGTGCGTGCCGGCCAGCGTCCTGTTCCACCCGCAACTGGAGATCGCCGAGCCGGTCTTCGACACGACCGTCCCGCGGCCGGCCATCTCCCTGGACGAGCGGCTCCAGGAAGTCGAGGCGCGCCTGATCACCTGGGCTCTCAAGGTCAGCCACGGCAACAAGTCCCGGGCCGCGGAGGTGCTGAAGATCAAGCGGTCGACCCTCGGCGACCGGATCAAGAAGCTCGGCCTCGACCACCTCGAAATCAACTGATCAACTGACACGCCGCGATCGCTGGCACTGCCGTTGCTATGTCGCGAGGTATGGCTTCGGTGCTCGCCGCAACACCGTCCATCACCCCCACCCTCGATGTGCGCATCGTCGGGCCCGAGTCGCCGCGGCTCTCGCGGGCCGACCTCGCGCGACTCTTCCCGCGCGTCCGGCCGGACTCGCGGCAAGGCGAGCGCCTCGCACGGGCCCCGCGCGTGGAGGTCCGCGCCGGCCCGTCGGTCGTGGGCGTGGCCGTCTACCAGCGAACCGACGCGGAGCTGCGCGTTCCGGCCCTGGGGCTCGTGCCGGCGCCCGGCGTCCAGGCGGATGCCGTCCTCCATCTGCTCCTCGACACCCTCGAGGCCATGTGCCTCGCGGGCGGCGGGCGCCGCGTCGTGGTGATTCCTCCGCGGGGGAGCCACACCGCATTCCGGCGGCGCGGCTACGATCTGGTCAGCGAAGGCTGCGCGGGCGCGTGGAGGGAGAAGACCCTAGCGTAGCTAGCCGGCGTCCGCGCGGACGCCGAGCGCGAGGCGATAGAGCACGCGATCGTCGCGGGCCACGTGCCCGCGCAACCGGCCGAGCAGGGCGTCGCAGAGCGACTCCACGTCGGGCGAGTCGGGGTTGCTCGCGAGAATCGATTCGAGCAGCTCGAGGTCCTCTTCCAGCCGCGCGTGTTCCTCGTCCAGTTGCGCCACGGCCGCCTGGTCGAGAACCGGCGCCTGCGCCAGCAGGATCCGCCGCTCGAGCGCGCCGTGGAGAATAACCGCCGTGCCCAGGTCGAGGACCTCCCGCGGGTCGGGGCGGGCCTCGGCGAGACGCCGGGCGAGCCGGCCGTGCGCCCGGGTCACGAGAGCCACCAGCGCCGCGTCCGGAAACGACGAGCCGGCCGCGTCCCGATCGGGACCGCCATCGCAAATCATGCCGCTCGCAGGATACCCCATGGCCCCACCGGTTCTATGATCCCAGTCATAGCCGCTCCGGCGTGACCCGGCGGCGGCCCGTTCGGCAGGGACCGACCCCGGCCTCCTGCTACATCATCGCCAGAATCTCGAGGGCCTTCCGGTCCAGCACGACAAAGCCGTCTTTCTCGGTGCGGACGACGTCCTGCTTGCCCCACCGGCTCATGATGCGGATGCAGGTTTCGATGGTGGTGCCCGTCATGTCGGCCAGTTCCTGGCGCGAGAGGGGCAGGGGAATGAACACGCCGCCGCGCTCCGGGCGCCCGCGCTCGTCCGCCAGCTTCAGGAACAACCGCGCGAACCGCGGTTCGACCCGCCCGCCGGTCAGCTCGGCCATGCGGTTGGTCAGCTCGATCAGGCGGTGCGTCAGGCCGAACAGCAGGCCCCGGACGAGCGACGGGTGCCGCTCGAGCAGCTCGAAAAAGGCCTGGCGGGGAACCTGGAGGCAGGTCGTGTCTTCGAGGGCCACGGCCGAGGCCGGAAACGGCTTGCCCTCGTAGGCGGCCACCGCCCCGAACGGGTCGCCCGGCCCGAACACTTCCAGAATGACATCCTTACCCGACGGCGTGGCCTTGACGATTTTTACCCGCCCGGCAGCGATGTAGTAGAAGCAATCGGAGGGCGAACCTTCTTCGAAAATGACCTCGTTCCGGGCGTAGGTCTTGACCCGAGACACGCTCGCCAGCCGGGTCCGGTCCTCAGGCGCCAGCCTCCGGAACACCGGCGTCGTCCGCAGCAACTCCTCGGGGGTCGGGAGCACGTGCCCCATGATACCCCGCCTCCCGGGGTCCCGGATTTCCGGCGTCCGCGGGGGTCTGGGGGGGCTCTGGGTGCCGGTTCGTCGGAGGAGGGACCCAGCCGGCGCCGGGGAGCCGGGCGACCGCCTGACGATCGATTAAGATTTCTTAATGATTCGCGAGGCGGGCGCGGGCCCGTTGGAAATTTCAACGAGGCACGGGCCTTGCTGTTGTGGGAAGTGGCGCTCGACGGGAGGAGCGCCCTCGGGGGTCGACCCCGGCGGAACGGTCGGTCATACGAGTCCTTCGGATGGTTCCATCGCGGCCGCGTCCCGAGGCCGGGGGGAGGAGCACATGGGACGCTTGAGGCGTACCCTGGGGCCGGCGGTCGCCATCGCCGGAGCGCTCGGGATGTGGGGACTCGCCGTGCTGGCGGCGCGGGCGGAAGCGCCGCCGGCCGCGGGCGTGCCCCGACCCGGCACGACGGGGGTGGTGCAGGCCGGCGGCTACGTCGGCGAAGACACCTGCCTGACGTGCCACGAGCAGCAGAGCTACAAGGGCACGGCGCACGCGCTCAAGGGGGACGTGCGGACGCCTGCGGCGACGCACGGATGCGAGAGCTGCCACGGCCCGGGACAGGCGCACGTCGACGCCGGCGGTGACAAGACCAAGATCAAGACGTTCAAGGCGTTGAGCCCGGTGGAGGCCAACGCGGTGTGCACGACGTGCCACACCCGCGGTGCGCATCTGCTCTGGGAGAGCAGCGCCCACGAGAACCGGAACGTGACGTGCGTGACGTGCCACAGCGTGCACGGGGCGAAATCGGACGCGGCGCTGCTCAAGGCGAAGACCGAGGCCGACACGTGCGCGGTGTGCCACCGCGACAAGGTGCAGAAGCTGCAGCGGTCGGCGCACATGCCGGTGCAGGCCGGCGCGGCGCGCGAGGGGAAGATGGCGTGTTCCTCGTGCCACAACCCGCACGGCAGTACGAACGTCCGGCTCCTCAAGGCGGGCCAGAGCGTCAACGACAGTTGTCTGACCTGCCACGCCGAGAAGCGCGGCCCGTATCTGTGGGAGCACGCAGCGGTCGCCGAGAGCTGCACGAGCTGCCACGATCCGCACGGCTCGTCGAACGACCGCATGCTGGTCGCCAAGCAACCGTTCCTCTGCCAGCGCTGCCACGTGACCGCCCGGCACCCGCCGACGATCTACGACAACTACGTGCGGAACAACACGACGGGGGCCAACCGGATTCTGGCGCGTTCGTGCACCGTGTGCCACCAGAACATCCACGGGTCGAACGCGGCGTCGGGCAAGTTCTTCCTGCGCTAGGCGAGGAGGTTCACGAAGATGCGCACACGACTGACGATCCAGACGGCCGCGCTTCTGCTCGCCTCCGCCGGCGTGGTCCTGGCGCAGGGCGAGCCGCCACTGCCGAGCACCCCGCTGGGGTGGCTCACCATCGGGTTCCGGGTCTCGGACGTCTCGGGCGATCGCGCTCGGTTCGAGCGGTACCGCGACATCCGCGAGAACGGGTACAACCTCGACTTCGGCGCGACGCAGCGGACCGACGAGCGGGTCCTGGACTTCGGGGCCCGCAACGTGGGGTATAGCGACCAGCGCTACACGTTCGCGTACAACGACCGCGGCAAGCTGAAGATCAGCTTCCTCTACGACCAGATTCCGCTCAACTACGGCTACCGCAAGGACGGCTTTGTCGCCACGCCGTACGAGGGGTTCAACCTGGACGACGCCACGCAGAAAGCGGTGGAGGCGGGCCAGGCGATCGGCTGGCGCGGGAGCCCGACGGTCGCGGCGTCGGCGTACACCAAGCTCTATCGGCCCATCGACTTGACGTCGCGCCGCAGCACGATCGACGCGAGCGTCGCCTATGCGGCGACGCCCAACGTCGACCTGACGCTGGGGTTCAATAGCTACCGGCGCGACGGGACCCAACCGTGGGGCGCGTCGTTCGGCTTCAGCCAGGCGCTCGAGCTGCCGCTGCCGCTCGATAACCGGACGACCGCGTTCAACGCCGGTCTCGAGTGGGGCAACGCGCACGGCGCCCTGCGCCTGGGGTTCGAGACGCAGGAGTTCCTCAACGACTTCGAGGTGCTGGTTTGGGACAGCCCCGGGAAGTTCAACGATTCGACCAACCCGACGGCGTACATTACCGGCAACGGCACGTCGAAGGGCCGCATGGCGCTCGCGCCGGACAACCGCCAGGGCACGTTCACGGCGACCGGCGTCTACCGGCTCCCGCGGCGCAGCACCCTCAGCGGGACGTTCGCCTACAGCCGGCAGACGCAGGACGGGACGATCATCCCGTTCACGATCAACACGGCGATCCCGCCGATTCACATGACGCGGGAGACGGCCGATGCGCGGGCGGATCTGACGAGCTTCGGCTTGCAGTACAACGCCCGGCCCGTGGACACAGTGTGGGTCACGGCGCGCTACCGCTATGCCGACCGGACCAACAAGACGCCGGCGTTCGACGGCGAGGAGTACGTCCGGTTCGACCAGGTCCTCGAGGAAGGCGGGGGCGAGACCGAGCAGTTCAGCATCACGCACAACACGTTCAGCCTCGGCGTCGCGTACACGTTCGTGCCCCGGGCGACGCTGCGGCTCGACTACGGTCATGACGCGGTGGATCGCACCCACCGAGAATTCGAGACGACCAAGGACAACACGGTCCGGGTCTCGCTCGACTCGGTCGGCTCCGCGTACGTCTCGACGCGGTTTACCTACGAGCACTCGCAGCGCCGTGGCGAGGGGTTCGACCCACACCTCCTCGAGGAGGCGGGCGCCCAGCCGGCCTCGCGGCCGTTCGACGTGGCCGAGCGCGGCCGTAACCGCTACGGCGTCATTCTCAGCGTCACGCCCACGTCCGTCGTCGGGTTCAGCGTGACGGCGCTCGCGGGCAAAGACGAGTACAACGAGGACGCCCAGAAGTTCGGGCTGCTCAACAACGAGAACAAGGTGTTCAATTTCGGGGTGGACCTCACGCCGACCGACAAGGCGGCCTTCGGCGCGTCGTACGGGTGGGAGCGCTACACGAGCATGATGCGGTCGCGCAACGCCAACCCGGCGCCCGACCCGTCGTGGACGGATCCGAACCGCGACTGGCAGCTCGACGACGAGGAGACGGTCAACACGTTCTCGATCTACGCGGACCTCGCGCGGGCGTTGCCGAAGGTCGACCTGCGGTTCGGGTACGACTACAGCAAGTCGGACCTGGGCTTCGTCTACAGCGGCGCGCGGGTCAACGTCCTGTCGGCCACGCCGGCCCCGGCGACCGCGGTCGGGGGCTTCACCACGCAGTTCGGTCAGCTCCCGAACGTCCTGAACACCTGGCACCACGGCACGGCGGACGTGCGCGTGTTCTTCACGGAGAAGGTCGCGCTCAACCTCACCTACTGGTACGACAAGTACGACGTGGAGGACTTCGCGACCCCGCCGCGCGTCGACCCGCAGGGCGGCCTGTACCTCGGCTACTGGTTCCGGCCGTTCAAGGCGAACACGGCCTTCGTGCGGCTCTACTACCTCTTCTGAGGATCGGGTTTCCCCCGCGGCCGTTCCTCCTCCGCGAGAACCGGCCACCTCGGCTGACCGAGGTGGCCGGTTCGTCTTTTTCCGCGCGCAGGCATACAATATCGGTCGTTTCCCTGAAGCCCGCGCGCGCCGCCAGGAAGGGGAGGGGCGCCGGCGCGCGCGAGGAGGCGACGCGGATGCACATCGGAACCCTGGCGCGGGTCGCGGCCACCGCCGGCGCGGCCCTCCTCCTCGTGGCGGCTGCGGGCGCCGGAGCCCGCCAGTCGGGATCGCCGGACGCCGCCCTCGCCGACCGGGGACGGCAGGTCTTCGAGCAGATGAAGTGCCTGCTGTGCCACTCCCTCGAGGGCAAGGGCGGCAAGCTGGCCACCCCGCTCGACGGCATCGGGGCCAAACGGAACGCGGCGAGCCTCCGCAAGCTGCTCGAGAACCCGCAGGCCGAGTTTCCCGACAGCAAGGTCAAGATGCCCGTGTTCCCGCTCAAGGAGCCCGACCGCGAGGCGCTCATCGCCTATCTCTTGACCCTCCGCCAGAAACGTCCGTAGCGGCCTGGTGAATTTTTCCGCAGTCCTGCCGGGTTTCCGCGAGGATTTCCCGGCAGGGCCGTACCGGCCCAGCCGGATCGCCCGGAAACCCGCCGAAACTCGACCTGGCCGGGCGCGCCGGCGTGGTACCGGGTTTGCCGCGCTCCTTTGGCGTGGCCTGCGCCCACGCCGCCTCGCCCACCGTGCCGGCTTCCCCTCTCCTCAGGCTTCGTCCGCGGCCCTTGCGGGTCGCCCTGGTCGGGCACCCGAATGTCGGGAAGAGCGCGATCTTCGGCCGCCTGACGGGGCGGTACGCCACGGTGTCCAACTACCCCGGCACGACGGTCGGGATCACCCGCGGGCGGGCGCTCGTGGGCGCCGAAGTCTGCGACGTGCTGGACACCCCGGGCATCGGCACGCTAGAAGGGACCCTGACCGAGGACGAGGCGATCACGCGGCGCATCGTGACGAGCGGGGATGCCGATGTGGTCGTCCAGGTGGCCGACGCGCGGAACCTGCGGCGCGCCCTGCTGCTCACGTGGCAGATCGCGCGGTTGGGCAAGCCGCTGGTGGTCGCGTTGAACCTGGCGGACGAAGCCCGGGCCCACGGAATCGAGATCGACGTGGCCGGGCTCGCGCGCGAACTCGGCGTGCCCGTGGTCGAGACGGTGGCGGTCGAAGGGCGCGGGATCGGGGAGCTCAAGGAGGCGCTCGGGCGTGCGGCGGTGCCGGTGCTGCCGGATGCGGCCCGCGCCGACGGGGCGGCCTGGGCGCACGAGCTGGCGCTGCGTTACCGCCGCCGGGGGCGCCGCTCGCTCGGGCGGTTTCAGGAGTGGTTGGGCCGGGCCGTCCGTGAGCCCGCGACGGGCCTGCCGGTGCTCGCCCTGGTCCTCTACGCGACCTACCTCATCGTCGGGGTCTTCGGCGCGCAGACGCTGGTGGGGCTGCTCGAGGAGCGGCTCTTCGGGCGCTACATCAATCCCTGGGCGGCGGCGCTCGCGGCGCACCTGCCGTGGCCGATCGTGCGGGATTTTCTCGTGGGCGACTACGGGCTGGTCACGATGGGGCTGACCTATGCGCTCGCGATCGTGCTGCCCGTCGTGACCATGTTCTTCCTCGTGTTCGGGTTTCTCGAGGACAGCGGGTACATCCCGCGGCTGGCGATCTTCAGCGATCGCCTGTTCCGGGCGATGGGGCTGAACGGCAAGGCGGTCCTGCCGATGGTGCTGGGCCTCGGGTGCGACACGATGGCGACCATGACGACCCGGATTCTGGGGACGCCGAAGGAGCGGCTGATCGCGATCGTGCTGCTGGCGCTCGGGGTGCCCTGCTCGGCGCAGCTCGCGACGATCATGGGGATCCTGGGCGGCATTTCGTTGGCCGCGCTGGTGACGCTGTTCGGGGTCGTGCTGCTCCAGATGGTCGTGGTCGGGTGGCTCGCGGCGCGGGTGCTGCCGGGCGATCGGTCGGAGTTCATCCTCGAGCTGCCGCCCATGCGGCTGCCCCGCGTCGAGAACGTGTGGATGAAGACGCGGCTGCGCGTCCGCTGGTATCTGGGCGAGGCGGTGCCGCTCTTCCTCGTCGGTACCGCGCTGCTTTTCGGGCTCGACCGCCTCGGCCTGCTGGCGGGCATGACGCGGGCGGTCGAGCCGATCGTCAGGGGCTGGCTGGGGCTGCCGGCGCGGATGGCGGAGGTCTTCATCATGGGGTTCCTCCGGCGCGACTACGGCGCGGCGGGCCTGTTCGACCTGGCGCACCAGGGCCTGCTCACCGGCGTGCAAGCGGTCGTGGCCCTCACGGTCATGACCCTGTTCGTGCCGTGCGTGGCGAATTTCCTCATGATCGTCAAGGAACGGGGGCTGCGGGTGGCGGTCGCGATTCTGGTGTTCGTCACCGCCGTGGCGATCCTGACCGGGACGGTGCTCAACCATGCCTTCGGCCTCGCCGGGGTCACGTTCTGAGCGGGTGCGGCCGCTGTCGGCGCTCGCCGTCGGCGCCATCGGGGTCGTGGCGCGGGTCGTCGGCGATCGCCCGGACCGGGCCGACCGCCTGGCGGCCCTCGGCGTGACGCCGGGGGCGCGCGTGCGGGTGCTGCAGACATTCCCGGGCGTCGTGTTTCAGTGCGACGAGACCGAGATCGCCGTCGAGCGCGAGGTGGCCGAGGCGGTGCTGGTCGAACCCGCGCCGGTTCCCGAGGAGGTCGAGGCGGAGGCGGTGCCCGCGCGACCGGAGGCGCCCGCGGCGGCGCGGGAGGGCTGAGGGCGCGGTACGAGGCTTGCGACCCCGGATCGCGGGGATCGTGGAGCCGCCGGGATTCCGGCAGGAGGCGCTTATGAGGTACGCCGTCGCCGTCGTGGTCGGGGTGGTCCTTGCGGCGTGCAGCACGTTGCAGCCGCTGCCCATCCGGTCCGGAGAGACCTGCTACGGCTGCCGCCAGGTGATCGGGGACCCGCGGCTCGCTGCCGAGGTCATCGACGCGAGCGGCCACGCCTTCAAGTTCGACACGGTCGAGTGCCTGGTTCGGTACCTGAACGCGCATCCCGACGAGAAGGTCAGCGGGGTGTTCGTGGCCGACTACCGCACGGGCCGGCTCGTCAGCGCGACCTCGGCGCAGTATGTGAAGGGCAACGTCGACCCGCGGTCGCTGAAGAAGGGCTACGCGGCGTTCTCGTCCTCGGCCGAGGCGCAGGCCTTCGCGAAGGAGCAAGACACGCAGGTTCTCGGCTGGCAGGCCGTGCTCGATGCGTTCAAGTGACCCCCGGCTCCGGCTCGTCTTCTGGGAGACGACCAAGGGCTGCAATTTGCAGTGCCGGCACTGCCGCGCCGTGCCCGAAGCGGAGCGCTCGGCGGTCGAGCTCACGACGGCCGAGGGGTTCGCCCTCATCGACGCCATCGCCGCGGTGGCCAGGCCGGTGCTGGTGTTCTCCGGGGGCGAGCCGCTCTTCCGGCCGGATATCTTCGAGTTGGGGGCGCACGCGCGGGCCCGCGGATTCCGCATCGCCCTCGCCACGAACGGGACGCTCGTGACGCGCGACGTCGCGGCGCGCATTCGGGACACCGGGTTCTCGCGCGTCTCGATCAGCCTCGACGGGGCGCGGCCCGAGACCCACGACGGGTTCCGCGGCCTGCCCGGGTCGTTCGCGCGCGCTTTGCGCGCCGCCGGCGAGCTGCGCGCCCTCGGCGTGTCGGTGCAGATCAACTCGACTGTGGCGCGCCACAACGTCGCGGAGCTGCCCGAGTTGCTCGACCTCGCGGTCGGGCTCGGCGCCGACGCGCTGCACATCTTTATGCTGGTCCCGGTCGGGTGCGGCGTCCAGATCGCGGATCGCGAGATGCTGCCGGCCGACGAGTACGAGCGGGTCCTCCACTGGTTCTACGAGCGCTCGAAGACCTCGACGCTCGACCTGAAAGCGACCTGCGCGCCGCATTACTTCCGCGTCCGCGCGCAGCGCATCGTCGAGGAGCGGCGCCGCGGCGATTACAGCACGAGCTTCGTCGCGCCGGGAACGCAGCGGCACGCGGCGCCGGACCCGGCGGGCGGCCCGCCGCTGTCGGCCATGACGCGCGGCTGCCTGGCCGGGACGGCGGTCTGTTTCATCTCGAACGCGGGCGACGTCTATCCGTGCGGGTATCTGCCCGTCTCGGCGGGCAACGTGCGGCGCCAGCCGTTCGGCGAGATCTGGCAGAAGGCCCCGGTCTTCCAGGCCCTGCGCGACCTCGACGCGCTGGGCGGCAAGTGCGGCGTGTGCCGCTACAAAGCGATCTGCGCCGGGTGCCGCGCGCGCGCCTACTCGGCGACCGGCGACTATCTGGCCGGCGAGCCGTTCTGCCTCTACGAGCCGGCCCTCGACCGCGCCCCCGCGGAAGCCTCCGTGCCGGCCGGCCGGGCGTGAGAGGCGGCGGGAGCGGCCGCCCGAGAGGCCCGCGTTCCGTACCAGCACGCCACCGACGATGCGCGCGGAGCCGGGTTCGAGCGGCTCGCCTTACGGGCGGACGGTCGGCGGCGGGCGGTCGGCGGACGCGGTCCGGTCGCGGTCGCGCCGCAGCCTGACGTCGAATCGCCACACGTAACCGAGCAGTCCTGCGTTCGCCGCGCACAGCACGCCCGACGCGATCGCCGCCGGCCAGAGCGCCTCGGGTTCGCGGGCGAGCGCCGCCTCGAGGGCCGCCGCGAGCAGCCAGAGCTGGACGACCACCAGCGTGCCGATGAGGATCACGATGGCGGCGAACAGCGCCGTGCCTTGCTGCCGGGGCTCCATCTCGATCGCCTCCCGCGGTGGTCAGTCCGTCCAGTCCACCCCGACCGCGTAGATCTGGTCGCCGCGCGGTTCGATGCGGATGCGCGGCAGTCGCCGCACCGGGGGTCCCTGCAACGGCCGCCCGTCGGTGCAGGCGAACACCCCCCGGTGGCAGGGACACCACAGCGTGTCGTCATCCGGCCGGTGCACGACGGCGCACGCCAGGTGCGTACAGACCTGCGAGTACGCACGCAGCGCGCCGTCCCGACACCGCACCAGAATGCACGGGTCGTCGTCGGTCGGGTAGCGGAAGAGGACCGAGGCGCCGGGCGCGAGGGCGGAGGCGCGCGCGATCGGGACCGCCGGGCCGGCCGCCGCCGCGATCCGGCGCCCGAAGAGCGCGAGGAGGAAGTTGGCACCGGCGAGCAGTGCGGAGCCGAGGGTCAGGAACTTCGCGAGCTCGCGCCGCGTGAGGTAGTGGTCCTCGTCCCAGCGCACGGGAAACGCGTCGCGCCACCCCATCATCCGCCTCCCAGCACCACCGCGACATCGTCGCGCACCGGCGGCTCGCGGTGCAACAGGACCGGCGAGCCGTCGCGGCGCACCAGGTCGACGCGAACCGCAGCCACGGCGGGCGGGGTCAGGACGTAGACCTTGGTCCGCACGGTTTCGCCCGCCAGGTGCCACTCGTTGGCCGCCCGCCCGGCCCGCGTCCGCGCGATCTCGTCCAGCGTGGCGAACGCGAGGGCCTGCGAGGGGCAGACGGCCGCGCACATCGGCTTCTTCCCCGCGCTCGTCCGGTCGTAGCACATGTCGCACTTCATCATCTGGTCGAACTCGACCAGATACTTCGGGACGCCGAAGGGGCACGCGAGCACGCAGTTCGAGCACCCGATGCACCGCGGCTTGAGCGAGCTCTGGACGACGCCGTCGGGTGTGACCTTGATGGCGTCGGCCGGGCAGACCTGCGCGCAGATCGGGTCCTCGCAGTGCATGCACACCTGCGGCGCCGTCTGGACGGTGTCGCCGCGGTGGATCGTCTCCAGGTGGATCATCGAGTACCCGCGGTGGGTATCGCACTCCTCGCAGGCCTGCACGCAGGCGCGGCACCCGATGCACCGCGCGTAGTCGATGAAGAAAGCGCGCTCGCTCACCGGACGCCTCCGGCCTCGGGCGGGAGCGCGGCGAGGGCGCCGGCCGGGGGGGCGACCTTGGCGACGCGCACCGCGCACACCTTGAACTCGGGGATCTGCGACACGGGGTCGAGGGCGCGGATCGTGCAGCGGTTGATGGAGCGGTCGTCCGGCCAGTGGTAGGGGACGAAGACCGTGTCCGGCCGGATCGTCCGGACGACGCGCGCCCGCACCACGATGGCGCCGCGGCGGCTCTCGACCTTGACGAAGTCGCCGTCCGCGACGCCGAGCTGGCCCGCCAGCCGGGGATGCAGTTCGCAAAGCGGCTGCGGGTGATCCTCCACGAGCGCGCCGATCCGCCGCGTTTGCGTTCCGGAGAGGTAGTGCGACACGACGCGGCCGGTCGTGAGGAGGAGCGGATAGGTCTCGTCCGGCGGCTCGGCGGCGGGGCGCCACCGGACCGGCTGGAAGCGCGCCCGCCCGTCGGGGTGGGCAAAGCGGCCGCCCGCGTAGAGGCGGGGCGTGCCGGGGTGGTCGGGCGACGGGCACGGCCAGAAGACCCCGTACTCGCGGTCGATGCGCTCCCAGGTGATCCCGAAATAGTCGGCGACGCCGCCGCGCGAGGCCCAGCGCAGCTCGTCGAAGATTTCGGCCGGCGAGCGGTAGCCGAACTTGTCGGCAGCGCCGAGCTGCGCGGCCAGGTCGCACAGGATGCGCCAGTCTTCGCGGCAGCCGGGCGGCGGGTCCACGACTTTGCGGTGGCGGACGACCCGTCCCTCCACGTTGGTGGTCGTGCCCTCGTCTTCCTCCATCAGGACGCCGGGCAGGACGAGGTCGGCGTGCCGCGCGGTCTCGGAGAGGAAGAAGTCGATGGCCGTGAACCACTCGAGCCGTTCCAGCGCTTCGCGGACGAAGTGCCCGTCGGGCAGCGACACGGCGGGGTTGAACGACAGCGTCAGGAGCCCCTTGATGCGGCCCTCGTGGATCGCCTCGATGATGGGGACTGCCGAGAGCCCCTTGCCCGGCAGGGCCTCTTCGTCGATGCCCCAGACGCTCGCGATGTAGCGGCGGTGCTCCGGGTTCTCGATGTCCCGCCCGCCCGGCAACTGGTCGCACTTCTGGCCGTGCTCGCGCCCGCCCTGGCCGTTGCCCTGGCCCGTGATCATGGCGTAGCCGCAGCCTTCGCGGCCGATGCGCCCGGTGGCGAGCACCAGGTTGAGGGCGGCCATGCAGTTGTCGACCCCTTTGCTGTGGTGCTCGATGCCGCGGGCGTGGAGGAGGAAGCTCGTGCGCGCCGGCCCCCAGAGCTCGGCCGCCCGGACGATCAGGTCCGGGGGCACGCCGGCGATCTCGGCGGCGCGCTCCGGCGGGTACTCCTGGACGACCGCGACCACCTCGTCCCAGCCCGTCGTGTGCGCGTCGATGAAGGCGCGGTCGATGAACCCGCGGGCGATCATGACGTGGAGCATGCCGTTGAAGACGCCGATGTCGCCGCCGGGCCGGACCGGGATGAACAGGTCGGCCGTACGCGCGATGGGGGTCAGGCGCGGGTCGATCACGATGAGGCGGGCGCCGCGCTCGCGCGCCTGCCAGAGGTAGTCGGTCGTGATGGGGGCGCACTCGCCGATGTTGGCGCCGGCGACCAGAATGACCTCCGCCTTGGGGATGTCGCTCCAGGGATTGGCCGCGCGGTCGATCCCGAGCATCCGCTTGGCGGCGGCCGCTGCCGAGACCATGCAGAGACGCCCGTTGTAATCCACGTGCGGCGTCCCCAGCGCCACGCGGGCGAACTTGCCGACCAGGTACGCGCGCTCGTTCGTGATCGAAGCGCCGCTCAGGACCGCGACCGCGTCGCGACCGTGCGCGCGCTGGATGCGCCGGAACTCGCGCGCCGCCCGGGCGAGCGCCTCGTCCCAGTCGACCGGCTCGAACCCCTCGCCCTCCCGGCGGAGCAGCGGCGCCGTCAGGCGGTCCGGATGGCGGTTCTGCAGATAGCGCTTGACGCCCTTCGGGCAGAGCTTTCCCTGGTTGAACGGAAACGCCTCCCAGGGTTCGAAGCCCACCACCCGGTTGTGGCGGACCTTGAGCTGGATGCCGCACTGCTGGCCGCAGAAGCAGCAGTGCGTCGGCACGATCCGGTCCGGTTCCCGATCCGCGGCCCAGCCGTCCGCCGGCACCCGCACGGGGTGCGGGCCGTAGTGGCGCACGAGATCGGGGATGGGCGCGGGGATCCTAGCCATCGGCGCCACGCTCTTCCCCGGCGGCCCGGCGGACGGCCGCCGCCTCGGCCCGCGCGGCGCGCCACAGCAGGTCTTGCGCGATCGCCACGACACGGCGCCGGCAGGCCGGGCAGACGTCCTGATAGTGCCCGCCGTCGGCGAGGGCGTATCGGATGCCGAGGGCCTCCTCGACGAGCTTGAGGTCCTCGATCTGCAACCGCGAGGCGAACGGCTCGCCGCACCGCCGGCAGCGCGCGCGCGCGCCCGCCTCGGCCGCCCGCTTGTAGAACGCCACGCCGAGTTGCGCCGGCCGCTGGAAGATGTGGAAGAACTTGCCGAACGGAAGATAGAGCAGGGTGAAGATGACCGCGACGGCGTGGAGCTGGGAGAGAAAGCCGTACTGGAGCCCGCCCAGAAAGTGCGTCGACGCGCTGAGGAACAGTCCCGTGACCGACACGCCGAAGAGCAGCGCGAGGGGCAGCAGGTCGTTCGAGAATTGCTGCACCGCCAGGGCGCCGCGGTCGCGCCCCCGGCGCCAGAGCGCGAGGAGCACGCCGACGACCACGAGCACCGCCGACACGACGAGGATGTTGAAGACCACCGGCGCGAGCGGACCGTCGAGGCGGAAGCGGAAGAGGCGGAGGCCGAGCACGAAGACGTCGTAGTGCGTCTGGACGTCGCGCGGGGTCTCGAACCGCACCCAGCCGAACGACAGCGGGAAGGTCACGGCGGCGGCGAGCAGGCAACCCCACGCGATCGTCCAGTGGGCGAGCCAGCGGAGGCGGGAGCGCCGCTCGATGAACCGCTGCACGACGAAACTGTCCCAGAAGAGGCGGGCGAGGAGCCCGAGGTGCGTCCGGCGCGTCCCGCGGGCCCAAAACAACTGCCACCCGCGCCGCCAGTAGAGGCGCGTCGGCGGCCGCCGGAGCCACATCGCGTAGCGATAGGCGAGGCTGAACGCGGCGAAGACGGACGCGCCGGCATAGGAGACGAGCGCCGGGTCGAAGTCGCGCAGGCCGCGGCTGCCGGCGTAGATGCCGGCTATCACGAGGCCCGCGACCCCGAGCCCCCACGCCGTCGCGTGCACGACGTCCGACCCGCAGGCGAGCGCAGGGTTGCGAGACGGCATACGGGCTCAGGGGCGCCGGACCGGCGGCACTGGCGCGGAATCCGCTTGAGTATACGGCGCCCCCGCGACCGGGATCCAGCGTGCCGCCGAAGAGCGCGCCTCGCGGCCGGCGCCCGCCGCCGACCGGCGCGTGGCGCCCCGCGGCCCCTCAGATATCGACCTTCCGGAGGCGGCGCGCCGCGAGGAGGGGTGGGACGAGGGTCCACACGAGGAGGGAGAGGCCGATCAGGACGGCCGCCCCAGCCGGGCCGCGGGTGAAGCGGAGGAACGCGAGCGACGCGGCGCCGAAGGCCGCCGTCCCCTCGATGGCGAGCAGAGCGCCGGTGCGCACGGCGTCGACGGGGTTGACCAGGACCGCCGCGATCAGGAGGCGCGAGGCCGTCCCCGACCGCAGCAGTGACGCCACCCCGAGCGCCGCGATGTCGAAGACCACGACGGCGGCGAACCAGATCACGAGCGCGATGGCCAGCGCGCGCGTGCGGCGGCGGCCGAACTGACCCGCGGCCACGAGGGCGGCGACGCCGAGGAAGATCGCGGTCAGGATGACGGCGCCCGCCACGACCCCCAGGAACCCTTCGAGCCCCCAGTCGCCGGCGCCGGCGAACACCACGACGCCCGCCGCCCCGAACCCAATGGCCTGCGCCGAGACGAGCGCGGCGAACAGGCCGGCGAGCTTGCCCGCCAGGATGGTGGCGCGCGGGACGGGTTGCGAGTAGAGCAGCTCGGCGGCCCCCCGGTCCGGCGTCAGTTCGAGCACCCCGAACAGGAGGGCGGCCAGGGGGACCAGGAGCAGGACGAGCTGCACGAGCGACGCGGCCGTCCGGGCGAAGTCCTGCATGCCGCTGCCGCCGGCCAGGATGTAGCCGGACGAGGCGACGAGCAGCGCGAGCGCGGCGAACACCACGGAGAAGATCTGCAGCCAGCGCGACCGCACCGCGAGGGTGAGCTCCTGGCGCGCGCACAGCCACAGCCGGCTCATCGTCATCGCCCCCGGGGCGGGCCGGCCGGCCCGAACAGGTCGTGTACAGCGACCACCTCGCCGCGTCGCGCGGCGGCGTCTGCGTCGCGGGACGCGCGGTCGGCGTGCGCCACGAGCCCCGAGTTCATCGGGGTCGCCAGGCCTTCCACTCTCGAATACACAGCGTCAGCGGCCACGACCCACGCCCCCGTCCGGTGGTCCGCGACGTACGCGACGGCGCGCGGCGGCTGGTCCGGGTGCGCCGAGAGATACGCGCGCAGGCAGCCGAGGTCGTCGAAGAAGATCGGTTCCTCGCCCGGCGCGACGATCTGCGCCGCGAAGTGGACGTCGGAGACCATCATCCGGCACTGCGCGCAAGTCGTGTGCTGCGGGTCGAGGGTCGCCGGCGGTGGCGGACCGCTCGTGCACGCCGCCAGCGACGCGGTCAGGATCGCAGGCAAGACGCGCGCGGCGCGGCGGCCCCGAGAATCAGGGCGGGTCCGGAGCGGGGGATGGCGGATCAGGTCGCGGGCGGCGTCAGGGGTCATGGGGATCCTCCGGGGGCGAGCCGTTCTTGGCGTCCCTGGCGTCGCCGACCAGCTCGCGGTACAGCGCGTCCAGCCGGCCTTCCTCCGCCGTCAGGCCTCGAATCTCGGCGCCGGCGGCCCGGACGAGGTCCAGGATCGCGGGACGCTGGGAGGCCGGGCCGGGGACGAAGAGTTCGCCGGCGATCCAGCGCGTGCCGGGCGCGCGGCGCTCGAGGTCGGCGAGCAATCCGTCCGGAAGCCGGTCGAGCCGCACGCGCATGAGGCCGCGGTCGGCGAGCCGCGCGCTGAGCTCGGCCTGGCTGAGCGTCGCGACCAGGCGGCCCTCCACGAGGATGGCGAAGCGGTCGGCGAGCCGCTCGGCGTCGCCCATCTGGTGGGAGCTGAAGAACACCGTCGCGCCCGCGCGCCGGCGCGCGTCGATCAGGCCGTAGAAGGCGCACAGGCCCTCGGGGTCGAGGGCGGCCGTCGGTTCGTCGAGCAGGAGCACGGGCGCCTCGGGCAGGACGGCGACGGCCAGGCCGAGGCGCTGGACCATGCCGCCGGAATAGGTCCCGACGGCGCGGTCGGCGGCGCCGTTGAGCGACGCGAAGCGGAGGACCTCGTCCACGCGGGCGGCGGGCGCCCCGCGGAGGGCCTGGTAGAACTCCAGGACCTCCCGGCCCGACAGCGACTCGGGAAACGCGACCTTCTGGGGCAGAAACGACACGAGGCGGCGGGCCTCCGGGTCGGCCGCCGGCCGGCCGGGTCGGCCCAGGTGCACCTCGCCGGTGGACGGGCGGACCAGCCCTGCCGCGGCCTTGATCGTCGTGGTCTTGCCCGAGCCGTTCGGGCCGAGGAGCGCCACGACCTCGCCGGGGCCGACCTCGAGGGTGAACGCCTCGACGGCTCGCTGCTCGCCGTACCGCTTCCCGAACCCGGTGTAGCGGATCATGGTCGGCCAGCGCGTCGGCTTCGGCGGCGCGGCCGGCGCCCGGCGCCGAGCACGGCGAGGCCGCCGAGCCCCCAGAGCCCCGAGACGACCATCGCGGCCGGTCGGGCGCCCGGGCGCTCGGCCGGCATGGCCGGCCACGTCGGCGTCGCCGGGGGGCGCGCGCGCGGGCGCGTGTCCACGATGGGGCGCGGGTCGATGACGGGGAAGGCGCGCTCGGCGACGCCGAGCGCGGCGGCGGCGAGTCCCTGCGCGAAGAGGTCGGCCGCCGCGAGGTTGCCGCGAAGCTGGTCGAAGACGCTCGACAACCGGTACGGGCGGTCCGCATAGCCGTCGCCGTCCAGGTCCGGCTCGTCGTGGTCCGACCAGTAGTTGCCGACGAAGGCGGTGTCGGTCCGCCGCACCGTCGTGAAGAGCGGCGAGAGGTTCGCCACGAACACGTTGTCCTCGACGCGGTGGCCGCCGGCTATGTCGTAGAGCACGATGGCGACGTCGGACTTGGCCACGAGGTTGCGGCGCAGGATGACGCGGTAGGAATCCTCGATGAACACGCCCCGGGCGTTGTCGGCGATCAGGTTGTCCTCCGCGACCACATCCTCGCACGTCTTGAACAGCAGGCCGACCGAGGCGAATCCCCGGTTGCGCACGAAGCGGTTCCGGCGGAACACGATCCGCTTCGAGTACATGATGGCCGTCCCCGCGTCGCCGTTCTCGAAGGTGTTGTCCTCGAACGTGTTGTCGTCCGAGAACATGTAGTGCAGCCCGTACCGGAGGTCCCGCGCCCGGTTGCCGGCGACGAACCCATGAGGCGACGACTGGATGTAGAAGCCGTCGCGCACGTCGGCGATGTCGTTGCCGGTCAGCCGGAACCCGTCGGTGTTCCACACGTGCACGCCCGACCCTTTCTCGCCGGGCAACTTCCCGGGGATCCCGCGGATCGTCACGCGGTCGACCGTGGCGCCGTGCGCCTCCCGCAGGTACACGCCGAACAGCGTGTTCCGGATGCGGCACCGCCGGATCGTGACGGACCGCCCGGTGACGTGCACGCCCGCCGGGTCGCGCCCGAGGTCGCCGCCGCCTTTGCCGTCGATGTCGAACCCTTCGACCGTCACGCGGTCGGCCCGGACCCGGACGACGCTCCCGGTGCCCGAGCCCACGAGCCGCGGCCAGCCCTCGCCGACCAGACGCAGCGGCTTGTCGATCACGAGGTCGCCCTCGTACACGCCGGCGCCGACCACCACGGTCTCGCCCGGGGCGGCCCGGTCGACGAGCGTCTGGAGCGGCGAGGTCTGGGCGGGTGCCGGCCGGCCCTCCACGGTTCCCGGGGGCGGCGCGGGGACCCCGCCGGTCACCTGCGCCAGAGCGACCGCGAGCAGCACGCTGGTCACGGTCATGTCAGCCCCCGGCCTGCCGCCGGCCCCCGGAGCCTACCCGCTCCGGCTCGCACCCTGCGTTCGCCGCGCCTCCCGCCACGCCAGGACGACCGCCAGCACGAGCGCCGCGAACACGCCCAGCATGACATAGGTCCCCGCCTGGGGATACGAGTAGACCTGGAAGTTCGCGATCTGCTTGAAGCCGAACACGGGCGGCATGAACGGGTCCACCTTGACGGCGGCCGTCGGCGACAGGTTGTGTCCGTACTGGTAGAGCTTGTAGGCGAACGACCAGAGCGAGAACGCCCCGAAGTAGACGAACAGGATCAAGACGTCCACCAGGCTGCCGACGTTGCCGTGGACGGCCGCCCGCAGGCAGAGCAGCGCCAGGGCGCCGATGACGAAGGGCATCCACTTGAACTCGGTGAAGTCCTCCTCGACGATGTCGCGCATGCCGATGTAGTGGTTGAGGACGTTGATCTCGCGGATGTCCCGCCCCTCGCGGCCCCCGGCGAAGGTGTGGCTGTAGATGTCGAGGCGCAGCCCGTCGGGGTACTGCGGCGCGAACATCGTCAGGTTCCAGAGGGGGAGGACGTAGGTCAGGGCCAGGGCGAGGGCGGCGGCGACGAGCAGCGTGCGGGGGGCGAGGCCGAAGATGTGATCGAGAAACCGGCTGACGGAGAGGAAGAAGGTGCGCATGGGACTGACCTTGTTGGACAATTCCCAACCCCCGGCGCGCGGCCCGGCGGGACGCCCCGGCCGGGCCGCGCGGGGTGGCACGGGTTGCGGGGGTGGGCCTACCGCGGCCGAACGACCATGTAGCCCTGCATCTCCTGGTGCAGCGCCGAGCAGAAGTTCGTGCAGTAGTACGGGAACACCCCCGGTTTGTCGACCGTGAACGTCACGGTCTTGGTTTCGCCCGGGTCCACCACGATGTTGATGTTGTAGTCGAGGATGGCGAACCCGTGCAGTTCGTCGGTCGTCTGCTCGATGTTCGTCACCGCGACGGTCACCTCGTCGCCCTGCCGGACTTCGAAGTCGGTCGGCGTGAAGGTCGACCGCACGGCGATCATCTTGACGATCACGCGGTTGCCCTGGCGCGTGACGCCCGCGTCCTTGACGTCCCACACGGCGAGCGGGTGCTTGTTCTCTTCTTTCGGGTACACCTCGATGGGCTTCAGCTTGTCGGCCTTGATGATCTGCGCGTAGTGGGGCTCGGGCTCGGTGAACGAGTCGTAGAGCAGCTTCATCTTTTCCTCGCTGATGTCGACGAGCTGCGAGGATTCGGGCTGCGAGGGGCCGACCGACAGGTGGCGTCCGTGCGAGAGCTTGTTGAGACCGACGAGCCACTTGCCGTCGGGGCTGACCGTGTCGCCCTCGGCGGCCGCCAGGTGCCCGATCGAGTAGGACATGGGCACCTTGTCGACGACCTCCCAGGTGCCCAGCTTCCACTTGGCGATGGCGCTGTCGACGAAGAGCGAGGTGTAGGCGTAGCCGTCCGGGCCGAACTGCGTGTGGAGCGGCCCCAGGCCCACGGGTACCTCGGCGTCCTTGATGGCGTCGTAGTTGAGCACCGGGATGCCGTCTTCGTCGCCGGTGAAGTTCTTGTTACGGATCGCCGTCTGGATCTTCTCGAAGTTGAAGGCGGTCGTGACGCCCTGGAGCTTCCCGGACCCGATGATGTACTTGCCGTCGGGGGAGACGTCGACGCCGTGGGGTGACTTCCCGCAGGGCAGGAAGTACACGAGTCCCGGCACCTCTTTCGGGTCGATGACGCGCACGCCGCCGATCATCCGGCCCTTGCCCTCGGCCGCCGCCTTCTCGGCGAGGTGCCAGTCGATCATGGCGATGTAGTCGCGGTCCCGCTGGGACGCCGTGACCTCGAGTTTCCCCGTCGCGCGCTCGGTGTTGTACGAGGTGAAGAACACGTAGCCGTCGGAGACGAGCTTGCCCGCGTCGCCGAGGTCGTAGTCGAACGGCGGCAGCACGATCTGCCAGCCGAAGGACATCTCGCCGGTCTTCGGGTCGATCTTGATGCCGGTGACGACTCCCTTGTACTCGGTCGCGTACTTGCTCACCTCGACCGCGGTGCCCTTCGGGATCGGGATGGAGAAGCGCGACGCCATCACCGAGTACTCGGTGTTCGGCGTCACGAACGCCGAGGCGTGGTTGCCCGAGACGTTCGGGATCGGCCCGATGATCTGCTTGACCTTGAAGTCGCGCAGGTCGATCCGGGCGATGCGCCCGTTCATGTCGTTGACGAACAGCCAGCGCCCGTCGTAGTCGCCGTTGGTCTCCGAGAGCGACGGGTGGTGGACGTCGCCCCAGGTCAACCCGCCGAGCATCTTCTTCGAGTCGTCGTCGAACCCGTAGCCCGTCGCCGGATACGGGGTGAAGACGGGGATCGTGACGATGTGGCGCATCGAGGGGATGCCGTAGACGTACACGTTCCCCGAGTGCCCGCCGGAGGCGAACATGTAGTACTCGTCGAGGTCGCCCGGCGCCACGTAGACCTTCTGTGCGGCCAGGGCGATCTCCGACACACCGGCCGCGCGGCGGCGCTCCTCGGGTGCCCGCGGCGCGCAGTACGCGGCGAGCCAGGCCAGCCCGAGGACAACGGCCGCGCTCGCCCAGACGAAGGGATGCTTGCGTGGCGACATGAGTCCGCTCCTTTCCGAATTACCTGGTCCTCCTACCGACCCGCGTCCGGCGGCCCGCCGGACTGCTGCTGCCGCTGATACGCGGCGAAGGCCTCCCGCAACTTCTGGATGGCGACCTGCTTCTGCTCGGGCGTCAGGACGATCTGCCGCGCGAGCACGACGGCCATCGTGCCAGTCGGCTCGCGCAGGAAGTCGTCGATCGTCCGGCCGAACCGCTTCTGCACGTCCTCGACGGCGATCGACAGGTCCGGCCCGATCTGCGCCGGACTCGTGACGCCGAAGACCGAGATCGAGTGGCAGACGAAGCAGCCGGTCGACACGAACCACGCGCCCGGCCCGGTCTTCATCTCCTCTTCCCGCTTGATCTCCTCGGCGGTGCGCGGCTCCGTGCGCGGCGCCCCGGCGAGATACGCCGCCGGCACCGTGACCCGCCGCCACGAGAGCACGAGCATGGCGAGAGCCTGCGCCTGCTCGGTCGTGAAGTGGAAGTTCGGCATCACGGTGTCCTGCACGAGCGCCCGCGGGTCCTTGAAGTGGGCGACGTGCCAGGCGAAGGCGGTCTTCTGGCCCGACAGGCGGCTGAAGTCGTACTGCTCGGGCGCCTTGTCCCCGACGTCGGTCAGATCGGGACCGATCGTCCCCCCGTAGCCGTTGATGACGTGGCACGCCCGGCAGCCCTTCTCGCGCACCAGGCGCTTGGCCAGATTGATCGCGTCGGCCCCCTTCGTCTCGCGGTCGTACCGGTGGCAGACGTTGCAGTTCATCTGGATGAGCGCGCCCTTGTCGGTCGCCAGCGAGTACGCCTCGCCGAGGGTGCGGCTGAGCAGCGGCTCCTCCCAGTGCGCCACCTCCCCGTGCGCCGGCCCGGTGTCGATGGCCCACCCCTGCCCGCCGTGGCAGACGGTGCAGCCGTACCGCTCGATGGGATGGATCCGGATCGGCTCGACCGGGTGCGTACGCCACGGTTCTTCGGCCGTCTCGAACCCTTTCCAGGAGACCGCCTGGTGGCACGTCTGGCACCGGTCGGCCCGCCGGAGTTCGGGGATCCAGATCTGCTGGATCCCCGACGGGACGGCGGCCGCCTTGTCCGCGCCGAAGCGCTCGGCCACCATCTGCCGGAAACGATACTGGTAGTAGCGCCAGTCGTGCGTGCGGTCGGCCCACCAGAAGAGCACCGTGGAGGCGACGAGCACGAGGCCCACGCCCGCCAGCACGGGACGATCGGTCGCCGGATACGGAGAATCGGTCCGCTGTTCCATCGTCGCAGTCCGCCGCGCTCAAATCCTTCCCGGGATCTCCGGCCAGGGTTCCCACGGCCAGTAGAAGTGCCAGTACGGCCCGCGCAGCCACAAGCCGATCACCGTCAAGATCGCCACGCCGAGCACAACGAGCAGGAACACCAGGTTCTGCCGGCGACGCGCCGCAGGCCACCACCGCCCGGCGCAGTCCGCGGGGCTCCGGTCGAGCCAGGGCCAGACCGTCAGGAGGAAGATCAGGGCGCCCGGCACGAGCACGCCGCCCAGAAAGGCCCCGTTCACGGTGAAGGACCCGACCTGCACGGTCGTGATGGTCACGAGCTCCTGGAGCCAGAGGAAGTACCAGGGCGCTTTCGCCGGGTTCGGCGTCACCAGCGGATTGGCCGGCTCTTCGAGGGGCGAGGCGATGAAGACCGACAGGATACTGACCAGGGCGAACGTGCCCAGCACCACGATGGCCGTGCGGCGGATCAGGTCCGGGACGGCGTTGACCGTCAGGGCGGGCGCCTCGACGCTCGTGGCGCGCACAAACGGTGACGTGCCGCGGGCGACCCCGAGCAGCGTGTACGTCTTCGTGGGCACGACGGGCGTCTCGTGGCGCTCGACGACCGACGCGGCGTCGGCCGCGGCGAGGCCCCCGTCCTTCCGCACCCGCCACATGTGGTAGGCGAACAACACGCCGAGCACGCCGGGCAGCAGGAAGACGTGGAGCACGTAGAAGCGGATGAGCGTGGCCTGCTCGATCGTCCGCCCCCCGATGAGCAGCTCGCGCACGGTGCCGCCGATCCCGGGGATGGACGAGGCGATGTTGGTTCCGACCGTGACGGCCCAGAAGGCCAGCTGGTCCCAGGGCAGCAGATAACCCGTGAACGACAGCAGCAGGGTGGCGAGCAGCATCGCGACGCCGATCACCCAGTTCCACTCGCGGTGCTGGCTGGGTCCCGCGGCGTTCTTGTACGCGCCGGTCAGAAAGACGCGCACCAGGTGCAGCGCCACGGCGACGACCATCAGGTGCGCCGAGATGCGGTGCACGGCGCGGATCCACGAGCCGAAGCTCACGACGAACTCGATGTCCTTGACCGACTGGTAGGCCCGCTCGACCGACGGGACGTAGAGGAACATGAGCGGGATGCCCGAAAGGACGAGCAGCAGGAAGAGCGCCGCCGAGACGGTGCCGAGCCAGAACGAGTAGGTCCACGCGAGCGACGGCTTCGCCACCTTCGCCGGGAACCAGTGCAGCAGCAGGTTGGCGACCACCGCGTCGCCCGCGTCGCGGTCCGACCGCGGCCGCCAGCTCCAGAACGGCTGCGGGCGCACCCCGGGGGCGCTCGGGGCCTCGGTCTGCGTCCACCACCTCATCGCCATCGCGTCACCATCCCGTCAGAGGGTCAGGCGGAAGTCGTGCCCCACTTCGTCCGCCAGGTCGACCACCAGTTGCCCGTCGTCCGGAGCGATCGACAGCCGGTACCACGCGAGCGGCCGGGGCGCCGGTCCGGCCACGTTCCGGCCGTCCCCCTCGTAACGCGACCCGTGGCACGGGCAGAGGAAGCGGTGCGTCAGGCGCAGCCGCGCGCCCCCGACCTCGCGCTCGACCGGCTGGCTGAGGGCTTCGGCCCGCACCGTGCACCCCAGGTGCGTGCAGACGGCCGAAATCGCGTGGAACGTGTTGCCCTGGCGGAAGACGAAGAGCCGCTGGTCGGAGAGGAACTTCAGCCCCTCGGGGAACTCGCTCGGGAGCCCGAGCTTGACCGTCGTGGGGGCGTCGTAGGAGACGTTGGGCACCAGCGACCGGAGCGAGGCGACCCCCTGGGTCGCGACGCCGGCGATGCCGGCCCCCAGCCCCAGCTTCATCAGGAACTCGCGCCGATCCGGCTTCGCCCGCGACGTGTCACTCATGCCGCTCCAGCCTCCGCCCAGCGTTCGGTGATCGTGAAGCGTTCCATCGTCATGGCGTCGGTGGGGCAGCGGATCGCGCACAGCCCGCACCGGATGCACCGCTCGTCGTCTTTGATCATCGCGGCGAGGGGCAGCCCGCCGGCCGCCGCGCGCGCGACGAGCGCCGCCCGCGTGGCCTCGTCCAGGTCCAGCGCGTCGAGGGGGACGATCGCGAGGCAGTACTCGGGGCAGACGTCGACGCAGCGGTTGCACAGGACGCACTTCTCGGGGTCGTAGATCGTCTGGACGTGGCAGACGAGGCACCGCGCGCCCTGCCGTCTGGCCGCGGCGGCGTCGTAGCCGACCTCGACCTCGGTGATGCCGGTCCGCCGCCCGACGTCCACGGTCGGCGGCGGCTCCCGGTCGAGCTGCTCGAAGCCGGCGACCATCCGGTAGCGGCTCGTCGGCAGCTTCTCGATCTCCAGGCGGACCTCCAGCCGCGCCCCGCCGCGGGCGAGGTACTCGTGGATGGCGCGCGCCGCGCGCTTGCCGTTGGCCACGGCCTCGATGAGGTTGCGGGGCCCGAAGGCGACGTCGCCGCCGGCGAAGACGCCGGGGACCGAGGTGGCGAGCGTCACGGGGTCGACCCGGATCGTGCCGCCGGGGGTGAGGGCGAGACCGTCTTCCGGCGTGAGAAACGACAGGTCGGCCTGCTGCCCGATCGCCAGGATGCACGAGTCGGCCACCAGCGTCACGGTGTCCGCGTCGTCGTACTGCGGGTTGAACCGGCCGTCGGGGTCGAACACCGAGCGCACGCCGCGCAGCTCGATCGCCTGCAACCGGCCGTCGCCGAGGAACCGCTTCGGCCCGCGGCGCGTGACGAAGCGGATGCCTTCTTTCTTCGCCTCCTCGAATTCCTCCAGCCCCTGGGTGGTGCGCAGCACCGGCATCTCGTCGAAGTTCTCGAGGGAGACGATCGTGACCTCCGTGGCGCCGCCGCGCAGCGCCGCCCGCGCCGAATCGAGGGCTTCCTTGACCCGCGCGTCCGTCTCCGCGCCCAGCTCGCTTTCGGGGAGTCCGGCGGTCCCGGCCGCGGTCTCTTCCTGGACGGCCCGCCACGCGGTCCGCGCCGCGTCGAAGGCGACGAAGCCGCCGCCCACCACGACCACGCGGCGCCCCAGGTCCATGCGGTAGCCGCGGTTGACGTTGATCAGGTAGTCGATCGCCTTGACGACGCCGTCGAGCGTCACGCCGGGCACCTGCAGGTCGCGCCCGCGCGAGACCCCGACCGCCAGAAACACCGCCTCGAACCCCTCCGCCCGCAGGTGGCGCAGCCCGAACTCGCGGGTGAGCGGCGTATTCAGGCGGAGCTCGACGCCGAGGGCGAGAATCTTGTCGATCTCGGCGCGCAGGAGCGCCCGCGGCAGGCGGTACTCGGGAATGCCGAACCGCATCATTCCGCCCGGCTCGCCCGCCGCCTCGAAGATCGTGACATCGTAGCCGAGCAGCGCCAGGTCGTGCGCCGCCGACAGCCCGGCCGGCCCCGCCCCCACCACCGCCACCTTGCGGCGGCCCGCGCGCACCGGCGGCCGCCGGTACACCGTGACGGGCAGGTGGCCCGCGTAGCGGTTGCCCTCGCCCACGTCGGCGTCGAGCAAGCGGTCCTGCGTGTCCGGGCGGATCGACTCGACGCCGTACTGCTCGGTCACGAACCGCTTCAGGGCGCGGATCGCGACCGGCCGGTCGATCGAGCCGCGGCGGCAGGCGTCCTCGCACGGCGCCGCGCACACCCGGCCGCAGACCGACGCGAACGGGTTCGGCGCGCGCGCCACCAGATACGCCGCCTCGTCGCGCCCCTCGGCGATGAGCTGCACGTAGCGGCCCGCGTCGGTCGCCACCGGACAGCCGACCTGGCACTTGACCTGCGCTTTCCAGTGATCGAGGTCGGGCAGCCGCACCCGGAGAGGAGGCATGCGCGTCACGCTCCCGGTCCCACATCATGACCGAGCGTCGGGCGCGCGGGAATGACGCTCGTCATACGCGGCCGCCAGGCGCGACCGCGCCGCGCGGCCCGCAGGCTCCGGCGGGCGCGACCAGGGCTAGCAATTCTCGTGCTAGGCAACCGATGCGGCGCTCGCCTCCACCGCCGGAGTTCCGGCACGCGCGGGCTCACGCGCGCGGCGGGGTGGAGACGCCCTCGAACGGTGGCCGCTCGATCACGCGGTCCCCGTGCTGGCGCCGGAAGGTCTCCACGATGTGGCAGTTCCAGCAGACGGGCCCGTGCGTGGCGAGCACCTCGCCGAGGCGTTCGGGCGGCACGTCGCGCCAGGCCCGCGTCGGCCGCTGGGGATCCGCGAGATCCATGAGCGCCGGCTCGTGTTCCAGCCACTCCCGCTCGCCGACGGGCCGGCCGCAGAGCAGACACGTCTTGCCGTCGTACCAGCGGGCCACGATCGAGCGGATCAGGCAGCCGTCAGGCGCCGCGAGAATCTGCTCGAGACACGCCTGGCCGCAGCTCCGGCGCTCGGGCCACCGCGTGCAGTCCGCGAGCCGGAGCTCCGTGCGGCCGAGCAGCGCCGTCACCGCCGCGTGCCCGGCGTCGACCACGACCGCTTCCTGGGTCCTGGTCTCCGGGCACGTGATGAGCCGGACGCCGCGGTGCCGGACATACGCGCGGAGCAGCCACGCGACCAGCGCGCCGACCGCCGCGAGGAGCACAAGCAGGACAACGAGGAGGGTCGGGCTCATAGTGGCGCTCCTTTCGGGCGCGGAGGCCGCCTGCCCTGGCGAAACCCCCGTGTCGGGCCAGGTCCCCGCAGTGCGTGTGGCAAAGCGTGTGCCCGAAACCCGCGCGGTCCGCGCCCCCGGGGCACGAGCTTTGCTGCTCTGGCCAAACACCTGCGCGGCGGTGCCGGCATTCCGGCGCAGAGCGCCGGCCCCCGGGGGTGCATCGTCCATCAGCTTCGACTCGGCACCCTCCGGGACCTATGACCCCTGTCATACGCCGCCTGGCGCGTTGTGTGGGACGCTCACGCCGCGCGGATTGCCGGAATTCCGGCGACGCTCCAGCGATGGTGCACCAGAAGGTTCGGGCGCTGGTCTTGACCGCGCCGGGTACAGTCGAGTGGGGAGACGTCGAGCTGCCCGACCCCGCGCCGGGGGAAGCGCGGGTGCGGGTGGCGGGCTGCGGGCTGTGCCACACGGACGTGACGTTTTTCACGGGCGCCGTCAAGACGCGCCGCCCCCTCCCCCTGGTGCTCGGCCACGAGATCGCGGGCGTCGTCGACGCGGCGCCGCCGCCCTACGAGGGGCTG
Source organism: uncultured Vicinamibacterales bacterium (assembly GCA_964478975.1). Classification (GTDB taxonomy): domain Bacteria; phylum Acidobacteriota; class Vicinamibacteria; order Vicinamibacterales; family JAHECP01; genus CAYZKQ01. Next base: position 41,528 of record CAYZKQ010000002.1, read on the forward strand.
GTCGGGCGGGCGGTCATCGTCCCGGCCGTCATCCCCTGCGGGGCGTGCGACTTCTGCCGCGCCGGGCGCGACACGGCCTGCGCGGCGCAGGTGATGCCGGGCAACGACATCCACGGCGGGTTCGCCGAGGCCGTGGTGGTCCCGGCGCGCCACCTGGTCCCGGTGGGGGCGGAGCTCGGCGGCCTCACGCTGGCGGAACTCGCGGTCGTGGCCGATGCAGTGACGACGCCGTATCAGGCGGTCGTCCGGGCGGGGGTCGCGGCGGGGGATCTGGTTGTCGTGATCGGGGTCGGGGGGATCGGGACCTACGGGGTGCAGATCGCGCGGGCGTTCGGGGCCGAGGTGGCGGCGGTCGATATCGATCCCGAGAAGCTGGCGCGCGCGCGGACCCTCGGGGCGCGTTGGGTCTATGACGCGCGCGAGGCCGACCCGAAGGCGATCAAGCGCCAGCTCGCGGCGGAGAGCGGCGTCTCGACCGGGCGGTGGCGCATCCTCGAGATGAGCGGGACGAAGGCCGGTCAGGAGCTGGCGTGGGCGCTGCTGGGGCCGGCGGCGACGCTGGGCGTCGTCGGGTTTACGATGGAGAAACCCGAGATCCGGCTGTCGAACCTGATGGCGCTCGACGCGGCGGCGTTCGGGAGCTGGGGCTGCAGCCCACGCCACTATCCGGCGGCCGTCGAGCTGGTGCGCTCGGGTCGCGTGCAGGTGCGGCCGTTCGTCGAGTGCCGGCCCCTCGCCGAGGGGCGCGAGTGGCTGGCGGCGCAGGCGGCGGGCCGGGCGCACGCCAGACGGATCGTGCTCGTGCCGGAGGCCGGGTGAGGAGCTGACCATGACGCCGCTGAAGGACCATCGCCTCGTTGGAGACGTCCGGTACGAATCGATTCTTTATGAGCGACGAGCGGTGCGGGACGAGCGCGGGCGTCCGGTGCCGGACCTGTACAACGCGTGGATCTGGCTGAACAATCCCGCGCAGCTCAACAGCTACACGACGGCGGCGCTGCGCGAGCTCATCCTGGCGTTCCGCGAGGCGTCGATGGATCGCGCGGTGGTGGCGATCGTGTTCACCGGGGTGGGGACGCGCGCGTTCTGCACCGGGGGCAATACCAAGGAGTACGCGGAGTACTACGCGGGCCGGCCGCAGGAATACAAGCAGTACATGCGGCTGTTCAACGACGCCGTCACGACCATCTTGCTCGCGGACAAGCCGGTTATCAACCGCGTCAACGGCCTGCGCATCGCGGGGGGCCAGGAGCTCGGCATGGCGTGCGACTTCTCGGTGGCCTCGGACCTGGCGCGGTTCGGGCAGGCCGGACCGAAGCACGGCTCGGCGCCCGACGGCGGGTCGACCGATTTTCTGCATCTTTACGTGGGCATCGGCCACGCCATCGAGAGCTGCACCCTGTGCGAGCACTGGTCCGCGTACAAGGCGCTCCGCCTGGGGCTGCTCAACCAGGTGGTGCCGGTGCTGCGGGAGGGCGATCGGTTCATCCCGAACCCGCTCGTCGTGACGGACCGGTGGACGGACGAGACGGGGCAGATCGTCTACGGCGAGTTCGTGAGGGGCGAGGCGAAGCAGGCGGCCGAGGCGCGCGTCAAGGCGTGCGAGGTCGACCTCGCGCCGCTCGATGCGGCGGTCGAGTCGCTCGCGACGAAGTTGCTGCTGACGTTTCCGGACTGTCTGGCGAAGACCCTCGAGAGCCTGCGGAAGAAGAAGCTGGAGCACTGGCAGCGCAACTCGGAGACCAACCGGTCCTGGCTGGCGCTCAACATGATGACCGAGGCGCGGGCGGGGTTCCGGGCGTTCAACGAGGGGCCGCCGGGCCGGCGCGAGGTGGATTTCATCGAACTGCGGCGGCGGCTCGCGCGGGGCGAGACGTGGGACGAAGCGCTGTTCGAGGCGATCCATCCGAGGTAGGGCGATGTCCCCGGTCCGAGTCCTGACGCGTCACGGCGGCGGCGAGCTGCGCCTCGTCCTCGACCGGCCGAAGGGCAACGTCTTGACGCGAGCGCTGATGGGGGCCGTGCGCGCGGCGCTCGCCGAGATTCGCCCGGATGCGGGCGTCAAGCTGGTCAGCCTGGCCGGGGCGGGCGATCACTTCAGCTACGGGGCGAGCGTCGACGAGCACCTGCCCGACCAGATCGGCGCGGCGCTCGCCGAGCTGCACGCCCTCGTGCGCGACCTCCTGGCGGTGCCGGCGCCCACCGCGGCCGTCGTCCGCGGCCAGTGTCTGGGGGGCGGCTTCGAGCTGGCGCTGGCGTGCGATTTCATCTTCGCCGCCGACACGGCGCGCCTCGGCGTGCCGGAAGTCTCGCTCGGGGTCTTCCCGCCGGTCGCGGCGGCGCTCTTGCCGGTCAAGGTGGGCGCGGCGCGCGCGGCCGAAGCCATCGTGACGGGCGAGCCGCTGCCGGCCGAGCGGTGGCACCAGGCGGGTCTCGTGACCCTGGTGGCGCCGGCGGCCGACCTGGACGCGGCGGTCGACCGGTGGTTCGACGCGGTGCTCGCACCGAAGTCGGCCGCGGCGCTGCGCCACGCGGCGCTGGCGGCGCGGGTATCGGTCAGCCGGGCCGCCGGCGACCCGCTGGCGGCGCTCGAGCGCGAGTACCTGGAACGCCTTATGCAGACCCACGACGCCGTGGAAGGGGTGCGGGCGTTTCTCGAGAAGCGCCCGCCGCGCTGGAGGCACGCATGAGGGCCATCGAGGTCCTGCTCGAGGAGCACCGGCTGATCCGGCGCATGGCGGACATCATCGAGGCGGTGGCCGACCGCCTGGCCGCCGGCCAGGCGGTGGCCGAGCGCGTGCTGGCCGACGTGATGGAGTTCTCCGAGCGGTTCACGTCGAGCCACCACCACGCGAAGGAGGAGCATCAGCTCTTTCCGGTGCTCGCGCGCCACGGGCTCGGGCCCGAGTCGAGTCCGATCGCGGCGCTCCGCGAGCAGCACGAGGCCAACCACGCGTATTTGCGGGAGATGCGGGCGGCGTTCACGCGCCTGGCGGCCGGGGACGCGGGCGCCGCCCAGGCCTTCGCCGCGAGCGCCCGCGACTACGTCCGGATGATCCGCGAGCACATCCGGATCGAGGATCACTATTTCCAGGAAGTTGGCGCCCTGCTGACGCCGGAGGAGGACCGGCACCTCGTCGAGCGGATGGCGGCCGCGGATCGGACCGCCGCGGGCGAGGGGGTGCGGGCGCAGTATGCGCGCCTGGTGGAGGAGTACGCCGCCCTGATCGCGACATGGTGACGCCGCTGTTGGACGACCGTTCCGGGCGGTCGCTCGAAGCGCGGCTGCAACTGGCGCAGTCGATCGTCGAGGACCCGACTTATCCGACCGTGCGCCGCTGGCGCGCGGCCGGCGGGAAGGTCGTGGGCCACTTCCAGGTCTACTTCCCCGAGGAGATCGCCCACGCGGCCGGCCTGCTCCCGGTCAAGATCCGCGGCGCGCAGGTCGAGGCGCGGCGCGCGGAAGCCCGGTTCGGGTCGTACCTCTGCTCGATCTTGAAGACCTCGCTCGAGCTGGCGCTCGCCGGCCACCTCGAGCTCGACCTCTTCGTGAGCCACCCGATCTGCGACGCGGCGCGGAACCTGGCGGCGGTCTGGGGCCGCAACGTGCCCTACCCGTGCCACCTCCTCTACCTGCCGCAGAACGCGGCGTCGCCCCACGCGGTCCGGTACCTGGCGGCCGAGTACGACCGGATGCGGCGGGTGATCGAAGGCGTCGCCGGGCGCCGCGTCACCGCCGAGGACCTCCGGCGATCGATCGCGGTCTTCAACGAGAACCGGCGCCTCCTCCGCCGCCTCTACGCCCTCCGGCGCGACGCGCCGTGGAAGGTCGCCGTGGACGAGGCGTACGTCCTCGTCGCGCTCGGGGCGGTCGTGCCGCGCGAGGAGCACAACGCGTGGCTCGCCGAGCTCCTGCCGCTCCTCGAGGCGCGGGACGCCGTCCCCCAGGACCGCATGCGGGTCGTCTTCGAGGGCGGCTTCTGCGAGCAACCGCCGCTCGACCTGCTGCGTGCCCTCGGGCAGGCTTGCTACGTGGTCGACGACGACCTGCTCGTCGGCTTGCGCTGGATCGTGGAGGATGTCGACCAGACGGGCGACCCGCTCGAGGCGCTGGCCGACGCCTACCTGAACCGGTCGACCTACAGTCCGGTGCAGCACGACCCGCGGAAGCCCAAAGAGCGGATGCTCCTCGAGCGCGTCCGCGCGGCGCGCGCCGAGGCGGTGGTGGTCGCGGCGGCCAAGATGTGCGAGCCGGGCCTCGACGAACAGGTCGCCTATACGCGCGCCCTGAGCGCGGAAGGCATCCCGCACTTCGTCACCGAGTTCGAGGAGCGGATGTCGAGCTTCGACCACCTCCAAATCCAGCTCGAAACGTTCGTCGAGAACGTGCGGTTCGGATGAGGGAGGCGCGATGACTCCGTCGATCGTGGGGCGCGGCGCCAGCGAAGGCGGGCGCCTGTTCCGGGAGTGGTTCGCCGCCCTGGACCGGGCGGCCGAGACCGGCCGGCCCGCGGCCTACGTCTTCGTGATGGGCAGCCTCGCGGAGCTGCTGCGCACCTTCGACCTGCCGCTGGTCTTTCCGGAGATCAATTCGCTGCAGACGGCCGTGCGGCGCGTCGCCCACGAGTACCTCAACGAGGCGGAGGACTACGGCTACTCGCCGGACATCTGCGGGTACGTCAAGGCCGACGTGGCGGTCCAACTCCGCCGCGGGCAGCACCCGATGGGGCGGATTCCCCCGCCGGCCATCGCCGTCCTGACGAACGCCTGCAACACCTACATCAAGTGGGCGGAAATCTGGGAGCGCCTCTATGGCACGCCCACGGTGGTGATCGACGTGCCCGGCACGCGCACCGCCGGGGGCGAGACCTGGCCGGGCGACCCGGAGTTTTGCCGCGACCGCGACTACGTCGCGGCGCAGATCGGCGAGCTCATCGCGCGGTGCGAGGCGGTGACCGGCCGGCGGTTCGACATCGACCGGCTCCGGGAGACCCTCCACCACACGAACGAACTGGGGCGCGCGTTCCAGCGCGTCCTGCGGCTCAACCGCCACCGCCCGGCGCCGTTCAACGCCGTGACCGACGGCACCGTCTACCTCGGCGTGGCCAACGGCTTCCGCGGCACCCCGGAGGGTGCCGCCTACTTCCGGGACCTGGTCGAGGAACTCGAATACAAAGTCGCCCACGGCCTGGGCACGGTGCACGACGAGCGCTTCCGACTTGTGTTCGTCGGCGTGCCCTGCTATCCGATCTTCCGCCGCTTCAACGACCTCTTCGCCGAGTGGGGCGGCGCCTTCGTGAGCTCCACGTATCTGTGGTTCGCCTCGGGGGGCACCGACCTGGCGTGGTCCTACGACCTGTCGCGGCCCATCGAGAGCCTGGCCGAGGGCCTGCTCGTGAGCGTCAGGCACGCCATGGACAGCATGTTCTTCCAGGACCGGTTCATCGCCGGCCTGATCGAGCCGTACGCCGTCGACGGCGTCGTGTATCATCCCATCAAGAGCTGCCGGACCGTGTCGACCGGGCTCGCCGACGGCCGGCGGGCGCTCGCGGAGCGGACCGGCGTCGCCAGCCTGTACCTCGAGTCCGACATGATGGACCGCCGGGTCGTCTCCGAGGCCCAGCTCAAGAACCGCATCGACGCGTTCTTCGAAGGGCTGGCGAGCAAGAAACAGCGGGGGTGACGATGGCTTACGCCGCGGGCGTCGATGTCGGGTCGACGCAGACCAAGGCGGTCGTCCTCGACGAAGACCGCCGGATCGTGGGGCGCGCGCTGGTCGAGACCGGGGCCAACGTCGTCCGCGCCGCGGAAGACGCGTTCGCGGCCGCCCTGGCCGACGCGGGGCTCAACGACACGCAGGTCGACCTGGTCGCCGGCACCGGCTACGGGCGGTACCGGGTCACGTTCGGTAACTTCCAGGTGACCGAGATCAGTTGCCACGCGCGCGGCGCGGTGCATCTGTTTCCCGCGACCCGGACGGTCGTCGACATGGGCGGCCAGGACACCAAGGCGATCCGCGTCGGCCCCTCCGGCGAGATCCTCGATTTCTGCATGAACGACAAGTGCGCCGCCGGGACCGGGCGCTTCCTCGGGGCAGCGTCCGCCGCCCTCGAGATCCCCCTCGACGAGCTCGGCCCCACGGCCCTCCGCGCCGAACGCGCCGTGCCCATCACCACGACGTGCACGGTCTTCGCCGAGTCGGAGGTCCTCTCGTGGCTGGCGCGCGGGAAGAAGATCGAGGACATCCTGCTCGGCGTCCACCAGTCGATCGTGGCGCGGACGATGGGATTGCTGCGGCGGGTGGGCATCGAGCGCGAGGTCACCTTCACCGGCGGCGTCACGCGCAACGTCGGCGTCGTCAAGGTTTTGAACGACGCGCTGGGGTTCGAGGTGAACGTGAGCCCCGAGGCGCACTTCATGGGCGCGATCGGCGCCGCGCTGTTCGCGCTCGACCGCGTCCTGAGCGTCCGATGATCTACACCGCGGGCATCGACGTGGGCTCGACCTACACGAAGGCGGTCATCCTCGACGAGCGCGACCGGATCGTCGGGCGCGCGATCGCCCGGACCGGGTTCCGGCTGGCGGACGCCGCCCAGCGGGTCTACGACCTCGCGCGCGCCGAGGCCGGGCTCGCGCCGGGCGACGTGGCCTACGTCATGACGACGGGCTACGGCCGCTTCCAGGTGCCGTTCCGCAGCTTCCAGGTCACCGACCTGACGGCCGGGGCGCGCGGCGCCGCCGTGTTTTTCCCGCGCACGCGCACCGTGCTCGACATCGGCGGCCAGACCATGAAGGCGAGCCGACTCGACGAGCGCCACCGCGTCACGGCCTTCCGCCTCAACGACAAGTGCGCCGCCGGGACCGGCGCGTTCCTCGAGAAGACCGCGCGGTATCTCGGCTACGCGACCGAAGAGATCGGCCCCCTCGCCGCGACCTCCCACCAGCCGGTACCCATTTCCGGCGTGTGCGCCGTGTTCGCCGAGTCGGAGGTCATCAACCACCTGTCCCAGGGCGCCGCACCCGCCGATATCATGGCCGGGGCCATCGCCTCCCTCGGCGACCGCGCGGTGCAACTGCTCAAGCGCATCCAGATGCAGCCGGAGGTCACCCTCGTCGGGGGCATCCTGCGCTTCGAGCCCATGGTCGCCCTCATCCGCAGCAAGCTGGGCGACGGGGTGAACGTCCTCCCCTCGGATGTGGTGCAGTTCGTCGCCGCGCTGGGCGCGGCGTGGTTGGGCCGGCGCCGGGTCCTCACGGGCGGCGCGCGCGGGGCGCCGGACGGGCGCCAGACGGCGCCGGTGCCCTCCGGCGCGATCGAGGGACGCGACCCGGCGTGCGACCGGTGCCACTGAACGTCTCTCGACGAGGGTGAGCCAAGCCCCCGGCCGGCGGGCGGCGGCTCGGCGCGCCGGCGACGCGCGTCTGTCCGCGGAGCGTGCGGCCTATGGCGATCGCGATCGATCTCACCGGAGAGACGGCGTGGGTGACCGGCGCCGCGTCGGGCATCGGCCGGGCGGCGGCCGAGACGCTCGCGGCCGCCGGGGCGCAGGTGGTGGGTCTCGACGTGGCCACGGTTCCGGCCGCCGGGCAGGCCGCCGGCGTGACGCCCGTCGCCCTCGACGTCCGCGACTCGGCGATGGTCGAGCGCGTGGCGGCGGAACTGGTCGCGCGCGGGTTGGAGCCGACGGTGCTCGTCAACGCCGCCGGCATCACGCGCGACCAGGTGGTCTGGAAGCTGACCGACGAGATGTGGGCGGCGGTGCTGGAGGTGAACCTGACCGGGGCCTTCCACCTCACCCGCGCCGCCGTGCCGATCATGCGCCGCCTGGGGCGGGGCGCGATCGTCAACATCGCGTCGATCAACGCCCTGCGCGGCAAGTTCGGCCAGGCGAACTACGCCGCGTCGAAAGGCGGGCTCGTCGCCTTCACCCGCGCGGTCGCCCGCGAGGTGGGCCGGTTCGGCATCCGGGTCAACGCGGTCGCGCCCGGATTCGTCGAGACCCCCATGACCGCCGGCCTCCCGCCGGCCGTGCGCGCCCAGGCAGAAGCCGAGGTGCTGCTCGGCCGCCTCGGCCGTCCGGAGGACATCGCCCACGCAGTCCTCTTCCTGGCCTCACCCCTCGCGGCCCACGTGACGGGCCACGTGCTGGTGGTCGACGGCGGCCAGACCGCGTGAGCCGATCGAGCGGCTGAGCCAGGCATTGAGGTGTGGCCTGCCGGCGGCGCCGCGCTATCATGAGCCCTGGACGCATGGAGGAGGCGAGCGACAGCCCAGGCAGCCGGAGGCTGGGGGCCCGTCTGGGGCCGGTGTGTCTCGCGGGCGCGGTCGTTGCCGGCGGCGCGTGGCTGGCCGCGGTGTTCGCGGCTCACGAGCGCGCGGCGCTGGTCGAGGGGTGGCGGGCCCGGCTGTCGGCGATGGCCGACGATCGCCAGCGGGCGATCGAAGGCTGGCTCCGCGAGCGGGACGGCGACCTGCGGGTGCTGGCGAGTTTCCCGACCACCCGCGCGCTCGTCGCCGCCGAGGTGAAGCCCGGCCACTCCTTGGCCGCGGCGCAGAGTCCCGAAGCCCATCTCAGCGAGCTACTCGGCTACGTCGGGCGGGCCTACGGGTACCGGGGTGTCTGGGTGGTGCGCGGCGAGACCGTCCTCGCGAGGAGCCCAGGCGCCCGCGAACTGACGGTCAGCGACCTCGAGGTCGCGCGGCGGGTCGCAGCCGGCCGCGATCCCCTCGGCGGCCTGACCACGGCGCCCGGCGGCCCGGCCCTGATCGTCGCCGCGTGGGTCGACGGGACGCCGGGGCCGCGGCGGGCCGGCCTGGTGGTGGTGGAGGTCGACCCGGCGCGGTTCCTGTACGCGGTGCTGGCCCCGCCGCCATTTGCGAGCCGCACGGCCGAGAGTTTGCTCGCGGCGCGCGAGGGACATGACCTTGTGTTCCTGGGCCCGCTGCGGCACGCCAGCGCGCGGCCCCTCGAACTGCGCCGGCCGTTCGAAGGCCCGGCGCTCGCCGCGCGCCACGCGCTTGTCGCGGGGACCGACTTCGGCGAGTTCACCGATTACCGCGGGGTCCGGGTGCTCGCCGCGACGCGCCGGATCCAGAGCCGGCCGTGGGGGCTCGTCGTGAAGGTCGACCGCGACGAGGCGCTCGCCCCATTCCGCACCGAGATGCGGCTGTTCGCCACGGCGCTGGCGTTCGCGCTGGTGGCGATCGCGGCGATCGTCGCGAGCGTCCGGCGGGCCGAGCGGTTCCGCGCGCGCATGCAGGCGGTGCAGGACCGGGCCCGGTTCGCGACGCTCCTCGACCAGGCGGAGGACGTCATCTTGTTTGTCGATCCCGCAGGCCCGCTGCTCGAGGCCAACCGCCGCGCCGAGCAGGTCTACGGCTACACCCGGGACGAGCTGCGGCGGATGCGGGCGCACGAGCTGCGGCCGCCGGAGGATCGCGACGAGGTCACGGGACGGCTGGCCCAGACTGTCGAGCAGGGGGCCGCCCGGTTCGAGGCGGTGCACCAGCGCAAGGACGGCACCCGGTTTCCCGTCGAGGTCAACGCCCGGTTGGTCGATGCCGGGGGCGATCGGATCATCGTGGCGATCGTCCGGGACATGACCGAGTCGAAGGCCCAGCAAGCCGCTCTGAGCGAGAGCCGCGCGAAGCTCGTCGCCGCCGAGCAGCAGTTGCTGCAAGCGCAGAAGCTCGAGGCCGTCGGCCGCCTGGCGGCCGGCGTCGCCCACGACTTCAACAACCTGCTCACGGTCGTGGCCGGCTACGCCCGGCTCGTGGCCGACTCGCTGGCCCCCGACGATCCCCGGCGGCAGGATATGGCCGAAATCCTGAGCGCCGCCGACCGCGCGACCCAACTAACCCGTCAGCTCCTCGCGTTTGGCCGCCGCCAGGTGCTGCAGCCGCGCGTCCTCAATCTCAATACGGTGGTCGCCGGGGTGGTCCAGATGCTCGAGCGGGTGATCGGCGAGGACGTCCGGCTCGTCCTGCGCACGGACCCCGAGCTGGGCGCGGTCGAGGTGGACGAGGGACAGATCCAGCAGGTCCTGATGAACCTCGCGGTCAACGCGCGGGATGCGATGCCCGACGGGGGCACCCTCACAATCGAGACGGCCAACGTGGTGCTCACCGAGGAGACTGCTCTCGAGCACGTGCCGGCCCGCCCTGGCGCCTACGTGATGCTCGCGGTTTCCGACAGCGGCATCGGGATGGATGCGGACACCCGCGCCCGGGCGTTCGAGCCGTTCTTCACGACGAAGCCTGAAGGGAAAGGTACCGGCCTCGGCCTGTCGATGGTCTACGGGATCGTCAAGCAGAGCGGCGGCTACATCGGGGTGGAGAGCGGGCCCGGCCGCGGCGCGACCTTCCGGATGTATTTCCCGCGCGTCGACCGGCCGGTCGCGCTGTCTCCACCTCCGCCCGCGCCGGCGGCGTCTGCGGGCGCGCGCGGCGAGACCGTCCTCGTGGTCGAGGACCAGCCGGCAGTGCGGGAGTTCGCCCGCCGAGTTCTCGAGGACCGCGGGTACCAGGTGCGGCTGGCCGCCGACGGGCGGGAGGCGCTCGGGCTGATCGAGCGCGAGGGCGCCTCCATCGACCTGCTGATCACGGACCTGGTCATGCCGGAGATGGGCGGCCTGGATCTCTGGCATCGGGCCCGTGCGGTGCGGCCCGGCCTGCGCGTCCTGTTCACCTCCGGGTATTCCAGCGACGCCGGTCAGGTGCGCCGCCTGCCGGACGGGGCGTGCTTTCTGCCGAAGCCCTTCGGGCCGACGGCGCTCCTCGACGGAGTCGAGCGCGCGCTCGGCCGCGCAGAACCGCCCCGCGCGGAGCGACCGCGAGAATGACCCCGCCGCGGCGCGCGGGCGCCCGCCGGCCCATGTCACCACCACGCCCGCCGGCGAATCCTTCCGATCAGCCGGACGACCTCGCCCGGCTCGTGCGCGCGGCGCGCGCCGGCAGTCGGGCGGCGCTGGAGCACCTGCTCGTGCGAGCGCAGGAAGCCGCCTGGCGGTTCAGCGTCCTGGTGTGCGGCGGGGCCGCCGCCGATGCCGAGGACGCCATGCAGGAAGCCCTCGTGAAGACGTTCCGCTACGTGCGCCGGATCCGCGAGCCCGAGGCCTTCCGCGCGTGGCTGTATCGGACCGTCCGCAACGCGTGCCTGATGGGTCGGCGCCGGCGTGTGGGCGAACCCGCCCAGACCTTGTCGCTCGACGATCTGCTCCCTGCCGGCGGTGCCGACGCTCCCGGGCGCGAGCCGGCGGACCGCGGGCGGCGGCCGGACGAGCTCGTGGCGCAGGCGCAGCTCCGCCGGCGCCTGCGCGCGGCGCTCGCCAAGCTGCCGCCGGCCTACCGGGCCGTCGTGGTGCTCCGCGAGATGGAGGGCCTGTCGACGCGCGAGGTGGCCGAGGTGCTGGGGATTTCGGAGGCGAACGTGAAGACGCGGCTGCACCGCGCCCGGCTGTTCCTGAGAAAGGCGCTGCAGCAGGTATGACGCGGCGGCCGGTCTCCCGGGCGTGCC
>CAYZKQ010000002.1:53054-53294 GCA_964478975.1 uncultured Vicinamibacterales bacterium
GGCGGTGGCTCGAGCGGCTCTCGCGCCTCGTCGACGGAGACCTCGGGGCCGCCGAGCGTCGGGCGGTCGAGGCTCACCTCCGGCGCTGTCCGTGCTGCGCCGACTTGCTGCGCGGCCTGCGGCGCACCGTCGAGGTCTGCCGGAAAGCCGGTCGCCCGCCCGTGCCGGCGGCCGTCCGCGCCCGGGCGCTGGCGCGCGCCCGCCGACTCCTCCACGAGACGCGCCGCCGGGCTGCGCCCG
>CAYZKQ010000003.1:0-51514 GCA_964478975.1 uncultured Vicinamibacterales bacterium
CCCGCGGCGCGCCGCGCGGAGGTCGTCGACATGCCCCGGGCCTTTCAACGGCCGGCGCCGGAGACGGACCGCGCGGCTCCGGCGGCTCCGCCAGAGCCCGCGGTGCCCGCGGCGCCGTCGGTGCGCCGGTTGGCCCGCGAGCTGGGGGTCGACATCCGACTCGTGCGGGGTACTGGGCCCGGGGGGCGGATCGGCCCGGATGACGTGAAGGCGTACGTCAAAGAGGTATTGAGCGCCGGTGCGGCGCCCGGCGCCGCGCCGCCGGCGGTCCGGCCGCTGCCCGACTTTGCCAAGTGGGGGCCCGTCGAGCGCCGGCCCATGAGCAGCGTGCGGCGCACGACGGCGGTGCGCCTGAGCGAGGCGTGGGCGGTCGTGCCCCACGTCTCGCAGCACGATGTCGCGGACATCACCGACCTCGAGAGACTCCGCCAACAGTACGGGCCGGTCGCCGAGCGGGCCGGCGGCAAGCTGACCGTGACGGCCATCGCCCTGAAGGTCGCGGCGGCGGCGCTCCGGCGGTTCCCGCAGTTCAACGCGTCGGTGGACCTGGCGGCCGAGGAGATCGTCTTCAAGCGGTACATCCACATCGGGGTCGCCGTCGACACGGAGCACGGCCTGCTCGTCCCGGTCGTCCGCGACGTCGACCGCAAGGGCCTCGTCGAGCTCGCCGTGGAGCTCGCTCGGCTGTCGGAAAAGGCCCGCGCCCGCAAGCTGACCCTGGGGGAGATGGAGGGGGCCAGCTTCACCATCACCAACCTGGGCGGGATCGGGGGGACGAGCTTCAGCCCGATCGTCAATTACCCGGAGGTCGCCATCCTCGGGCTCTCGCGTGCCCGCCGCGCGCCGGTCTGGATGGAGGGTCAGTTCGTCCCGCGACTCCTGCTGCCGCTGTCGCTGTCGTATGATCATCGCGTCATCGACGGCGCCGACGCCGCGCGCTTCCTGCGGTTCGTGGCCGAGGCTTTCGAGCAGCCGTTCGTCCTGACGTTGTGAGGACCCGCTGTCCGGCGCGGTCCCTGTGCGGTTCGTGGAGGAGTCATGTCGTCATCGACGCGCCTGGCCGTCATCGGAGCGGGCCCCGGCGGCTATGCGGCGGCCTTCTACGCCGCGGACGTCGGGCTCGAGGTCACGCTCATCGACGAAGCCCCCAATCCCGGCGGTGTGTGTCTCTACCGCGGCTGCATTCCCTCGAAGGCGCTGCTCCACGTGGCGCGGCTTGTGACGGAAGCGCAGCACGCCGCGGCCTGGGGGATCCACTATGACCCGCCGCGGATCGACGTGGCGAGACTCCGGGCGTGGAAAGACGGCGTCGTGACGAGGCTCACGGTGGGACTCGGCCAGCTTTCCAGGCAGCGCAAGGTCCGGTACATCCAGGGGCGCGCCGCGTTCGACGATTCGCACACGCTGCGCGTCGACCGCGCCGGGACCGAGGGCGGCGGCGTCGAGACGATCACCTTCGAGCACGCGATCATCGCGACTGGCTCGCGGCCGGCCCGGGTGCCCGGCCTCGCCCTCGACAGCCCGCGGGTGATGGATTCCTCAGTGGCACTGGAACTGCCCGACGTCCCGGCGACGTTGCTCGTCGTCGGCGGAGGCTACATCGGCCTCGAGCTCGGCACCGTCTACGCGGCCCTGGGGAGCCGGGTCACCGTGGTCGAGATGATGCCGGGGTTGCTGCCGGGCGCCGACCGCGACCTCGTGAACGTGCTCGCCAGGCGCCTGGAGACGAGCTTCGCCGCCATCAAACTGAACACGAAGGTCGTCGGGCTGCACGAGGAGGCCGGCGGCATGCGGGTTCGATTCGAGGGCGAGGGCGCCTCCTCCGAGGAACGCTTCGACAAGGTGCTCGTCGCGGTCGGGCGGACGCCGAACTCGGCGATCCCCGGGCTGGATCGCACGCGGGTCGAGCACGACGCGCGCGGCTTCATCGTGGTGGATGCCGCCCGGCGGACGACCGACCCGGCGATCTACGCGATCGGGGACGTGGTGGGCGAGCCGATGCTGGCGCACAAGGCCTCCCACGAAGCCCGGGTCGCCGTCGACGCGATTCGGGGCGAGCGTGTGGCGTTCGAGCCCCGGGCGATTCCGGCGGTCGTGTACACCGACCCCGAGGTGGCCTGGTGCGGCCTGACCGAGACGGAGGCGAAGGCGCGGGGGGTGCGCGTCGAGGTCGCGCGCTTCCCGTGGGCGGCCTTGGGGCGCGCGATCGCGATGGATCGCCCCGAGGGCGTCACGAAGCTCCTCATTGATCCCGAGACCGAACGCGTGCTGGGTGTGGGGATCGTCGGGGCCGGCGCCGGAGAGCTGATCGCCGAAGGCGTGCTCGCCGTGGAGATGGCCGCCCTCGCGAGCGACCTCAAGTTGAGCATTCATCCCCACCCGACGCTCTCGGAGACCCTCATGGAGGCGGCCGAAGTCTTCTTCGGCCAGAGTACCAACGTCTATCGGCCCAAGCGGGCGCGCGCGTCGCAACCGGTCGGGTAGGGGCGGCGCCCCGCCAGGCGGTCACTCCGCGCGCCGCCGCCACCGCGGGGCGAGGATGAGGGCCGCTCCGTAGAGAGCGAACGCCGCGAACAGCGTGGCGGCGCGGCTGACGCGGAGGTCTTCGACGACCAGCTTCAGGCCCGTGACCACGAGCAGCGGCGCGACCAGCCACCCGGCCTCGGGGACGCGGGGCGAGCGGCCGAGTCGGGCGAGGGCGAGCGTGGCGGCCACGAGCGCCGACGTCCGCAGCGTGGCGACCATCCCGACCGCCTCGCGGGCGCCCGCCAGGGCCGCGGCGGCCCACGCGAGACCGACACCCAGTACGGCGCCCGCCGAAAGGGCGAGCAACAGGGCGCTCGGCACGCGCGAAAGTCGGGTGGGATAGGGTCCCGGACCCGCGGTCGCGATGATGGCCGTGACGATGAGGGCGGCGGCCACGCCGACAAGATCCCGCGCGGACACGCCGGCCCAGGGCGGCGGCATCGGCAGGCCCAACCCGTGGGCGACGTGCGCGAGCCACCCGCCGGCGGCGGCGCCGGCGACGAGGTAGGCGAGCGCGTGGACCTTGAGCGTCACGCTGGCGAGGACGCGTCCACTGGCGGCGGCGGCGATCGCGAGCGCCGCCCACACGACCGCCCGCGGCGCCGGCGGCAGGAGCAGTGCCGTGCCCGTCAGGACGAACGCCAGCGCGGCCGCGGTGTAGAAGTGGAAGTTCTTGCGCCGCCGCTGGCGGCGCTCGACGAACACGACGGCGACCAGGTAGCACCCCGCCCCGAGCAGGGTACTGACCAGCCCCAGGGGGACGGCGCCGACGCCGGTGGCGCGCGCCACATACGCTGCACCGCCCAGACCGACCGCAAGTACGGCCGCCGACTGCGCGACCTCGAAGGGGATCACCTCGCGGTTGAGAAGCAAGGTGCGGGTCGCGAAACTGCCCAGGTAGAGCGTCACCAGCAGGACCTGCACCACGAGCGCGTCGGCCGGCGTGTCGAGGCTCCGCGGGGTCACGCTCCGGACCGACAGCAGCAACACGGTGAAGTCCACCACCAGCGCGACCGGCCACCGGAGCGCGACCCAGTCGAGGACGTAGCCCGCCCACAGCGTCGCGACCCCGAGCCCCACCAGGACGACGGCGAACGGCCAGAGCTCGGCCGTGGCGATCATGAGCAGGGCGGCGACGGCCGTCGTCCCGAGGGCCAGGATCCATCCGAGCCAGCGCAAGCGGCGGCGCCAGACCACGGCGAACGCCGCGGCCGCCACGAGGCCGACGGCCGCGGCGGCCGCCGGCGCCGTCCAGAGGCGGAAGCGGAGGCTGGCTTCGACGAGGAGCGGCAGCGCGATGAGCGCGAAGGCGAAGCCGTGCACTTCGGCGCTCGCTCGACGGTGGCGGGCCGCCGCCCGGTCGGCCATGATGATCCACGCGAACGCGTAAGTCAGGCCGAGGACGACACCCGTGGGCGGCGCGAGCACGTTCCCGTCGGTCAGGGCGCGCAGCAAGAAGGCTCCGGCCAGGACGAGCAGGGTGCGCCCGGCCAGCGGCAGGGCCGAGGCGAGGTCGAGCGCCGGGGCTGGTGCCGCGACAGCGGGCCCGAGTGACGGACCCGCCTCGGCCGGTTCGGCGGGTTCGCCGGCGCCGGTCGGGGGGCGCGCGGCCGGTGCGGCCGCGACGGCCTCTTCCAGGGCGGTGAGCCGCCGCTCGAGCGCGCGCAACTCAGCGGCCAGGCGCCGCAGCTCGGCTTCGATCTCGGCCGTTCGGTCGTCCGGCATGGCGGTCGGTTGTGCAGTCGCGCGTCACGCGTTCGCCGCGGCTTCGATGCTCGGCCCGGTTCCGGCGCGGCGGAGAACCACGCCGGCAAGCACACATGATGCCAGGTTCGGGTACTGCCGTGCGCCGGCGTCGTCGGGGCACGGGGGGACTTCAGCGGCGGCCGGGCGCCGGGAAGCCGGCAGGCGATCTGCGCCGGCGTCGCGGGTGGTTTCGCGCGGGGCTTCTGAGCGACAATGGGACGTGTCGGCCGGCCTCGCCTCGTCCCGGAGGAATCCCCATGCACACCCGGTGGGCTGAACGCTTCGCGCAGCGCACGCACGGCATGCGGAGTTCGGCGGTTCGCGAGCTGTTGAAGCTGACCGAGCAACCCGACGTCATCTCGTTCGGCGGCGGGCTGCCGGGTCCCGACGTGTTTCCCATCGAGCGCGTCCGCGAGGCGTGCGAGCGGGTGCTGCGCGAGCACGGGCCGCAGGCGCTGCAGTACAGCACCACCGAGGGCTATCGTCCCCTGCGCGAGATGATCGCGCGCCACACGGCGCGCTACGGCATTCTCATCGAGCCCGACAACGTCCAGATCACCACCGGCTCGCAGCAGGCGCTCGACCTCATTGGCAAAGTGTTCATCAATCGCGGCGACCATCTGGTGGTGGAACGGCCAACCTATCTCGGTGCCCTGCAGGCGTGGCGCGCCTACCAGGCGGAGTACCTCACGGTGGGCATGGACGATGAGGGCATGCGGATCGAGGAGGTGGAGGAGGTCATCCGCGGCGGCCCGAAGTTCATTTACGCCCTGCCGAATTTTCAGAACCCCACCGGTGTGACGCTGGCGCTCGAACGTCGCCAGCGACTCATCGAGCTGGCCGATCACTACGGCGTGCCGATTCTGGAGGACGACCCGTATGGGCAGTTGCGGTACGAGGGTGACCACCTGCCGTCGCTCGTGTCGCTCGATGCGCGGTTGCACGCGACCGACGGGGCGCCGTACCGCGGCAACGTCATTTACATTTCGACGTTTTCGAAGACGCTCGCGCCCGGGTTGCGGCTGGGGTGGATCATCGCGCCGAGCGAGGTCATTCAGCGCCTCGTGATGGCGAAGCAGGGGTCGGACCTGCACACGGCGACCTTCCCGCAGATGGTGGCGTTCGAGGTGGCGCGCGGCGGGTTCCTCGACCAGCACGTCAAGCGGATCCGCGCGACCTACCGCGCCCGGCGGGACGCCATGCTCGACGCGATGGCGAGGCATTTCCCCGAGGGCGTGACGTGGACGCGCCCGCAGGGCGGGCTGTTTCTCTGGGTGACGCTGCCCGCGCACCTGGATGCGACGGAGGTGCTCAAGGCGGCCATCGCCGAGAAGGTGGCGTTCGTGCCCGGGGCTTCGTTTTTCCCCGACGGCTCGGGGCACAACACGGCGCGGCTCAACTTCTCCTACGCGACGCCGGACGTCATCGAGGAAGGCATCCGCCGCCTCGGGCGGGTGCTCAAGCAGCTCATGAAGGGGTCGAGCGTGCCCGTGAGCGTGCCGGCGTCGTGACCGCCCCTCGGCCAATCCCGCCGGAGCGCGAATTTCCTCAAGCCGGTCGTCGCGAACGACCCGCGGACCATGCAGCTCGGGATCCGGTATACCCTCTAAACCGCCCGCACCGGTCTCGAGGCGCACCGGATCGGGGAGACGGGGGCAGCGCGGGCAGGAGGGTAGGGTCATGAGACGCGTGACGGTGGCCACGCTCGTTGCGGCGGCGCTGGCGAGCACGGCGGGGCTCGTGCGCGCCGCGCAATCGCGCGCCGAGACGTCGGTCGTGTTCAAGCTCGGCACCTTCGCCCAGGGGAGCGAGACGTTCCTCGGGCTGGTGCTGGACGACACGCTCGTGGTGCCGCTCGAGCCGGCGAATGCGGCGATCGAGCGCGAGGGCGGCGCGCCGGTGCCGATGCCGCGCGACATGAAGGAACTCATGGGGCGTTACGAGCAGGGCGGGCTCAGGGAACGCCTGCACGCCATCGCCCGCGCCGTCCGCACGGCCCCCGTGCGGCCGCCCTACGTGCGCGAGCGGACGGCGGTCAAGGTCCTGCCGCCTGTGATGCCCGAGACGATCCTCAACGCGGCCGTCAACTACACCGAACACGCGGCGGAGATGGCGGGCCGCGGCACCACCGCGGCGGCGCCGGCGCGGCCGCCGGAGTCGATCCCGGGCATCTGGGTGCGCGCGCCGGGCGACACGCGCCACAACCCCTACCTCTTCCTGAAGCCGCGCGCGGCGGTCATCGCCGACGGCGAGGCCATCCGCCTGCCACCCGGACGCGACCAGATCGACTGGGAATGCGAACTGAACGCGGTCATCGGCCGGACCGCCAGCCGCGTCCCGGTGGCGCGCGCGGCCGACTACATCTTCGGGTACACGCTCCAGAATGACGTCTCCGATCGAGGCGGGCGCGGTGACAACCGGCACGGGTCAGACTGGCTGATCGGCAAGGGGCACGACACCTTCGCCCCGATCGGACCGTTCATCGTCCCCAAAGAGTTTGTGCCCAATCCGCAGAAGCTGGCGATCACGTTCAGGCTGAGCGGCAAGCTGATGCAGGACTCGAACACGGAGCGCATGACCCACACGGTGTTCGAGCTCGTGAGCTTCGCCTCGCACATCCTGACGCTCAGACCCGGCGACCTGGTCTCGACCGGAAGCCCGGCGGGCGTCGGCACCGCCCGGGCGACGCCCATCTACATGCAACCGGGTGACGTCTCGGTGTGTGCGATCGAGGGGATCGGCACCCTGACCAATCCGGTCGTCGGGCCGGCGGCGACGCAGGAGGCCGTGCGGTAGCGGGGACGCTGTTGCGGACCGGGAGCGGCGCGCGGGGCAGGACGCGGCGGGGGCGAACCGTGACGCCACGGCGTGGGGCAGGGGCGGCGCACTCGACAAGCGGCGCTTCCAGGTTCTCGACGAACACGGCAAGTTCCTCGACATGTTTTCGACGGGGACCTACTCGCTGCCGTACGCGCACCTCATCACGGCCGATCAGTTCCTGTGGGTCGCCGACGGCGGGCCCCAGCGCGTCCTGAAGTACGACCTGAACGGTCGGTATCTCTACGGCTGGGGCGTGCCCGGAGGGTTGCCGGGCCAGTTCAACGGCCCGCACTCGCTCACGGTCGACCAGGAGGACAACCTGTACCTGGCCGAGGTCTTCAACGGCCGGGTGCAGAAGTTCCGGCCCAAGCCCAACGCGGATCCGGCCAAGCTCGTGGGCCAGGAGGTGCGCTGGGGCGGTTCGCTCCGGTGATACGCTGGAACTGAGCGCGCCCCCGCGTGCCCGTTGGCCAGGCGCTCGGTATGAACGCCCTCTACCTCCTCGTACCAGCGCTCGCGGCGATGGCGGTCGCGTACCGCTACTACAGCGCGTTTCTCGCGACCCGGGTGGCGGTGCTGGACGATTCGTTGGTCACGCCCGCCCACACGAAATTCGACGGTCATAACTACTATCCGCTGAGCCGGTGGGTGCTGTTCGGGCATCACTTCGCGGCCATCACGGGGGCCGGGCCGCTCATCGGGCCGGTGCTGGCCGCGCAGTTCGGGTATCTGCCGGGCGTGCTCTGGCTCGTCGTGGGGGTGTGCCTCGGCGGGGCCGTCCACGATTTCCTGGTCCTGTGGGCCTCGACGCGGCGAGGTGGCCGCTCGCTCGCCGAGATCGCGCGCGAGGAAGTCGGGCCCGTCGCGGGCCTGACAACCGCCGTCGCCATCCTGTTCATCATTGTCGTGGCGCTCGCGGGCCTCGGCCTGGCGGTCGTCAACGCGCTCAGGGACAGTCCCTGGGGCACGTTCACGATCGCCGCGACGATCCCCATCGCCGTCGCGATGGGGCTGTACATGTATCGCTGGCGTCCCGGGGCGGTCGTGCCGGCCACGGCCGCCGGGGTGGTGGCCCTCGTGGCCGCCGTGGTCGGCGGGCAGTGGGTGGCGGGCTCGGCGTGGGCCGAGGCGTTTCGACTGGGGAAAACCGAGCTGGTGCTCGCCCTCGCCATTTACGGCTTTCTCGCGTCGGTGTTGCCGGTCTGGCTCCTGCTCGCGCCGCGGGACTATCTGTCGGCGTTCATGAAGATCGGCACGGTGGCGGCCCTGATCGTCGGGGTCATGGTCGTGGCGCCGGACCTGCAGATGCCCGCCGTGTCGCGGTTCGCCAGCGGCGGCGGGCCGATCATCCCGGGGCCGGTGTTCCCCTTCGTGTTCATCACGATCGCGTGCGGTGCCATCTCGGGCTTCCACGCCCTCATTGCGTCGGGGACAACGCCGAAGATGGTCAATCGGGAGCTGGACATCCGCCCGATCGGCTACGGGGCGATGCTGATGGAAGGCGTGGTGGGCGTCATGGCGCTCATCGCGGCGTGCGCCTTGCATGAAGGCGACTATTTTGCGATCAACGTCCCGCCGGCCACCTTCGGCACGCTGGGCGTCGAACCGGTCAACCTGGAGACGCTGTCGGCCGAAGTGGGCGAAGTGGTGGCGGGTCGACCCGGGGGCGCCGTCTCGCTCGCCGTGGGCATGGCGCAGATCTTCACGGCCCTCCCGGGCATGACGCACCTGATGTCCTACTGGTATCACTTCGCGATCATGTTCGAAGCGCTGTTCATTCTCACGACGATCGACGCCGGGACGCGGGTTGCCCGGTTCATCCTGCAGGAGTTCGCCGGCCGCTTCTACGCGCCGCTCGGCCGCCAGCAGTCCGTGCCGGCGGCCGCGACGGCGACCTTCGTGGTCGTGTTCTGCTGGGCGTACCTCATCTACGCCGGCAGCATCGACACCATCTGGCCGATGTTCGGGATCGCCAACCAGTTGCTCGCGACCGTGGCCCTCGCGGTCATGACCGTCGTGCTCGTCAACCAGGGCCGCCGCCGCTACACGTGGGTCACGATTGTCCCCATGCTGTTCGTCTCCGTCACGACGATCTCCGCGGGCATCCTCAGCGTCGGCGACACCTTCTGGCCGATGGCGGTGGGACCCGACCCGGCGCCGCGCGTGCAGGGCCTCGTCAACGCGACGTTGACGACCGCGATGCTGGTCCTCGTGCTGGTCATCCTGGGCGCGGCGGCCGTGCGCTGGTGGCAGCCCGCCGCCGGCCGTCAGGACGCCGCCGCCGGCGTCGCGGGACAACGGCGGGAGCCGATGCGGGGCTGAAGACTGCGGTCGTGAGGCATCGTGAAGCAGATGTCCGGCACCGCCGCGTGAGCGACGCCGGGGCCGAGGCAGAAACCCCGTCGAAACCGAGCGCGGCTGGTCGCGTCGGGGTGATCGCCCCGGCCTGCGCCCGTCACTCGTCGGGTGCGCGGGCCTCGGCGGCGAGCCGCCGCGCGAGGCGGAAGACCCGTTCGAGCATCGGCGCGGACAGGCGCCCGGTCTGCGTGTTCTGGCGACTCGGGTGGTACGAGGCCACGAGAACGGGCATCGACGGGAAGCGATAGACGCGGCCGTGGGCGAAGGGCGGGCGCGGGCGGATGCGGACACCCCGGCGCGCGGCGAGCTTCCAGCAGGCGTCGAACGCGACGCGGCCGAGCGCGACGATCACCCGCACGCGCGGCAACGCGGCGAGCTCGGCCGCCAGATGCGGCAAGCAGTTGGCGATCTCTTCTGGGGCCGGACGGTTCGCCGGCGGCGCGCAGCGCACCACGGCCGACAGGTACGCGCCACTCAGCCGCAGGCCGTCGTCCTGGTGGCGCGAGGCGGGCTGGTTGGCGAACCCGGTCCGGTAGAGCGCGCGCATGAGAAAGTCGCCCGAGCCGCCGGGGACGTCGCCGGTGAAGAGACGGCCCGTGCGATTCGCACCGTGGGCCGCCGGCGCGAGGCCGACCACGAGCACCCGGGCGAGGGGATCGCCGAACCCGGGCACCGGGCGGGCCCAGTAAGAGACGTCGGGGTGGCGCCGGCGCTGGGCCTCCGCGACCTGGCGGCAGTAGGCGCGCAGCCGCGGGCACCGGCGGCACGCCACGATCCGCCGGTGGATCGCGTCAAGCGCGGGCCGTGCCGTCCACCGTCTGCCAGTACGCATCGGCTTGCGCGTGCGCGTGGTAGCTGCTGCGGACGAGCGGTCCGCACTCGGCGTGCGCGAACCCCAGGTCGAGGGCGAGGCGCTGGAGCTCGGCGAACTCCTCGGGGCGGTAAAAGCGCGCGACGGGGACGTTCGCCTGGGACGGGCGGAGGTACTGGCCGATCGTGACGATCTGGACCCCGGTACCGCGCAGGTCGCGCAGCGTGGCAGCGATCTCGTCCCAGGTCTCCCCGAGGCCGACCATCAGGCCGGACTTCGTAGGGATGTCCGGGGCCTCGCGCCGCGCCCGGTCCAGGAGGGCGATCGACCGCTCGTAGCGCCCGCCCGGACGGACGGTCCGGAACACCCGGGGCACCGTTTCGATGTTGTGGTTGAGGACGTCCGGACGCGCCTCGAGCACGGTGCGGAGTGCTTCCCGCGAGCCCTTGAAGTCGGGAATCAGGACCTCCACCCGGCAGTCGGGGACGCGCGCACGGGTCTCGCGGATCGTCGCCGCGAAGACCGACGCGCCGCCGTCGGGCAGGTCGTCGCGGTCGACCGAGGTGACCACGACGTAGCGAAGCCCGAGGGTCGCCACCGCCCTGGCGACGCGGGCGGGCTCGGTCGGGTCGACCGCGCCAGGGCGTCCGTGCGTGACGTTGCAATAGCCGCAGGCGCGCGTGCACACGTCACCGAGGATCATGAACGTCGCCGTGCCGTGGTGCCAGCACTCGCCGATGTTGGGGCAGTTCGCTT
This sequence comes from uncultured Vicinamibacterales bacterium, assembly GCA_964478975.1. Lineage (GTDB taxonomy): Bacteria > Acidobacteriota > Vicinamibacteria > Vicinamibacterales > JAHECP01 > CAYZKQ01. The sequence goes on from CAYZKQ010000003.1 coordinate 11,018, forward strand.
CTTCGCAAACGGTGTGCAGGCCGTGCTGGCGCACGAGCTGCTTGAGGTGCACGTAGCCCGGTGACCCGGGCGCCCGTACCTTTAGCCACGCCGGCTTCGGCCCTGTCGCGGCGGGCTCGGCGCGCGCGCGCCGCCCGCGAATGAACTGGAGCGGAAACGTGGCGGCCATCGACAGTTCCATCCTACCCCGCGGCCGCGCGTCGGCAAAGGGGTTGCGCTTCGGAGACGCCCCGCCACGCCGGCGTGGCCGGCGGGCCGGAGCCGGTCGGACCGGCCCCACCGCTGCTAAGATTGCAGGAGCGCGTGCACGACCCGGAGGAGGCAACCTATGCCCACAGCGAACCGCAAGTTGTCGATCACCTGGTTGGGTCACGGGACTTTTCTGCTGCGGTCCCCCGGCGGCAAGCGGCTGCTCCTCGACCCGTGGCTCGAGGGCAACCCGGCGTGCCCGGCTGACAAGAAGAAGATCGACGGCGTCGACCTGATTCTGGTGACGCACGGGCACTTCGACCACACGGGCGACCTGGTGGCGGTGGCGCGGGCGAGCGGCGCGCCGGTCGTGGCCATCTACGAGGTGGCCGCGTGGTTGGAACAGAAGGGCATCACGAACGTGCGCCCGATGAACAAGGGCGGCACCCAGGTCGTCGCGGAGATCGGCGTCACGATGGTCGACGCGCGGCACAGCAGCGCGGTCGTAGAAGACGGGCGGATCGTGTACCTCGGCGAACCCTGCGGCTACGTGCTGCGGTTCGAGGACGGCCTGACGGCGTATTTCGCCGGCGACACGGCCCTCTTCGGGGACATGCGGCTCATCGGCGAGGTCTATCAGCCCGCGCTCGCGTTCCTCCCGCTCGGGGACCACTTCACGATGGGGCCGGCCGAGGCTGCGAAAGCGGCGGAGCTGCTCGGCGTCAAGCAGGTCGTCCCGATGCACTACGGCACGTTCCCCCTTCTGACCGGCACGCCGGCGGCGCTCAGGGAGCGGCTCGCCGGGCGCGGCGTCGAGGTGCTGGAGCTCAAGCCGGGGGAGTCGACGCAGTAACCCGACCGCACCACGACCGGCCGCCGGGCGGCGGCGTCTCGGGCTTCGCGCCGGGCGGAGCCCTGTAGTAGACTGGCTTCGGGTTTATCCACGTCAATCCGTCGTCGCCCGGAGGCCGGAGTGGACACGACCACGGTCGCCTCGCCGATCAGTTTCGAAACGCACCCCAGCCGGTATCGCCACTGGAGGCTCGCCATCGACGCGCCGATCGCGACCCTGGCGATGGACGTGCAGGAAGACGGGGGTCTGTCGCCGGAGTATCGGCTCAAGCTGAATTCCTACGACCTCGGGGTGGACATCGAGCTGGCGGACGCGATTCAACGGATCCGCTTCGAGCATCCCGAGGTCCACGCCGTCGTCCTGACGAGCCTGAAGGAACGGATCTTCTGCGCGGGCGCCAACATCTTCATGCTCCGCGGCGCCTCGCACGCCGCCAAGGTCAACTTCTGCAAGTTCACCAACGAGACGCGGGTGGCCATCGAGGATGCGAGCGCGCACTCGGGGGTGAAGTTCCTCGCGGCGCTGAACGGGACGTGCGCCGGCGGCGGCTACGAGCTGGCGCTCGCCTGCGACGAGATCCTGCTCGTCGACGACGGGAATTCGGCCGTGAGCTTGCCGGAAGCGCCGCTGCTCGGCGTCCTGCCGGGGACAGGCGGGTTGACGCGACTGGTCGACAAGCGCAAGGTCCGGCGCGACCTGGCGGATGCATTCGCCACGATGGCGGAAGGCGTCAAAGGGCGCCGCGCCCTCGAGTGGGGCCTGGTCGACGCGGTCGTGCCGACCAGCCGGTTCGCCGACGAGGTGGCCCGCCGCGCGCGGGCGCTCGCCGCGCGGTCGGACCGGCCTTCGTCCGGCCCCGGGGTCGTCCTGGGACCGCTCGAGCCGACCGTCACGGACGACCGGGTGGCGTATCGGTTCGTCACGCTGGACCTCGACCGGGCGCGGCGGGTGGCCGACCTGACGGTGCGGGCGCCGGCGGGGCCCGAACCGGACACGCCCGAGGGCATGCTCCGCACGGGCGATCGCTACTGGCCCCTGCGGGCCTTCCGGGAGCTGGACGATGCGCTGTTGCGGTTGCGCGTCAACGAGCCGACGGTCGGGACGATCGTGGTGCGGACGGCGGGCGACCCGGGCCGCGTGCTGGCCGTGGACGAGGCGCTCGTCGCCCACGAGCAGCACTGGTTCGTCCGGGAGGTGATCCACTTCATCAAGCGGACGCTGAAGCGGCTCGACCTGACGGCGCGGAGCGTGTTCGCCTTGATCGAGCCGGGCAGTTGTTTTGCGGGGACACTGTTCGAGCTGGCGCTCGCCGCCGACCGCTCGTATATGTTGAACGACCCGGAGCAGCCGACGGCCATTGCCCTGTCGCCGATGAACGCCGGGCGGCTGCCCATGAGCAACGGTTTGTCGCGGCTCGCGGTGCGGTTTCTGGGCGACCCGGCGCGGGTCGAGGCGGTGCTGAACCAGGCCGAACCGTTCGACCCGGCCGCGGCGCTCGCGGCCGGGCTGGTCTCGTTCGCCCCCGACGACATCGACTGGGAGGACGAGGTTCGGCTCGCGATCGAGGAGCGGGCGTCGCTGTCGCCGGACGCCCTCACCGGCCTCGAGGCGAACCTGCGCTTCGCGGGGCCGGAGACGCTCGAGACGAAGATCTTCGGGCGCTTGTCGGCGTGGCAGAACTGGATTTTCCAGCGGCCGAACGCGGTCGGCGCGCGGGGCGCGCTGTCGTGTTACGGGACGCCGCAGCGGCCGGAATTCGACTGGGGACGGACGTAGGGGTGGGCCGGTCCTGGCCCGGCGAGCACGGTTCCGGGGAGGTGGACATGCTCTCGGCTGAGCGGATTCCGAACAACGTGGACCTGGCGAGCAACAAGCGGTTGCTGCGGGCCCTCGAGCACTGGCAGCCGAAGTATCTCCAGTGGTGGCGGGAGATGGGGCCCCAGGGCTTCCAGGATTACCACCTCGTGTACGTGCGCACGGCGGTGAGCGTGGATCCGCGCGGGTGGGCGCACTTCGAGTACGTCAAGTTGCCGGAGTACCGGTGGGGCATTTTCCTCGCCGAGCCGGTCCCGGACCGGCGCATCGGGTTCGGGGACTTCTACGGCCGGCCGGTGTGGCAGGAGGTGCCGGGCGAGTTCCGCAATCACCTGCGGCGGTTGATCGTGACCCAGGGCGACACCGAGCCGGCGAGCGTCGAGCAGCAGCGCTGGCTGGGCCACCGGTGCCCGAGTCTCTACGATCTGCGCAACCTGTTCCAGGTCAACGTCGAGGAGGGGCGCCACCTCTGGGCGATGGTCTACCTACTGCATTCGCACTTCGGCCGCGACGGGCGCGACGAGGCGGAGGAGCTGCTCGAGCGCCAGAGCGGGAACCGCGACAAGCCCCGGATCCTCGACGCCTTCAACGACCCGGTCGACGACTGGCTCGATTTCTTCATGTTCACGATGTTCACCGACCGGGACGGCAAGTCGCAGCTCATGTCGCTCGCCGAGAGCGGCTTCGACCCGCTGTCGCGGACCACGCGCTTCATGCTCACGGAAGAAGCGCACCACATGTTCGTCGGCGAGACCGGCATCTCGCGGATTCTGGAGCGCACGTGCGAGCTGCTCAAGCAGACCGGCTACTCAGAGGACGTCCGCAAGCTGGGCGGCATCGACCTGCCGACGATCCAGAAGCACATCAACTTGTGGGTCAGTCGCAGCCTCGACCTCCACGGCGGCGAGGTGTCGTCGAACGCCGCCGCCTACTTCGGCAACGGGCTGAAGGGGCGCGCGCAGGAGGCCCGCCAGGCGGACCACCTCGCCAAGGACGCCTACTACGAACTGCCCGTCGTCGAGGACGGACGCGTCGTGACCAAGCTGGTGCCGCTGCGCAACGCGATGAACGAGGTGCTGCGGGACTGGTACGTCAACGACTGCCTCGGCGGCCTGACGCGCTGGAACAAGATTCTCGAGCGCCACGGGCTGTCGGACCGGCTCTATCTGCCGGACCGCAAGTTCAACCGCCGCATCGGCATGTTCGCCGGCATGCACTTCGATCCCTGGGGCCGCGCCCTCACGGCCGAGGAATGGGAGCGGCGAAAGTACGAGTGGCTGCCGTCTCCGGACGACAAGGCGTACCTGCTGAGCATCATGGCGCGGCCGGTCTACGAGCCGGGGCAGTTCGCCAACTACATCGCGCCGCCGAAGAAGGGGATCAACAACCTGCCGATCAACTTCGAGTACGTGAGAACCGAGGCGTAAAGACCGGCGCCGGCCAGGCGTGCGGGTTTCGTGGGGTGCCCCCATCCACCCCAAGGGGAGGGGTGGAACGCGCCCGCGGCCCGCGGCGAGTCGGGCCGCCCGGCGTGCGGGCGCGGGCGAGGTAGACTGGACAGACCGGCGTCAGCCGGGACCATGGGCGCGGGAGGGCGAGCGGGTGCCCGAGGGAGGGCTTGGCGCGGACGACCATGGACGAAAAGCGGCTGCTCATCGGCGGGGAGTGGCGGACCGGGTCCGGTCCGCGGCTCGAGGTGATCAATCCGGCGACCGAAGAGGTCGTCGCGTCGGTGCCCTCGGCGACCGCGGACGAGGTCGACGCGGCGGTGGAGGCGGCGCGGGCGGCCCTCGAGGGCCCGTGGGGCCGGATGGCGGCGCGGGATCGCGGGCGGCTGATCTGGCGGCTGGCCGAGCGCTTGCTCGAGCGCGCGGACGAGGTGGCGCGGCTCGAGACGCTGCACAACGGCAAGCCCATCCGGGAATCGCGGGAGATCGATTTGCCCGCGGCCGTCGAGTGCTTGCAGTACTACGCCGGGTGGGCGGACAAGGTGCAGGGCGCGACCATCCCGGTCAAGGGCCCCTACCTCACCTACACCCTGCGCGAGCCGGTCGGGGTCGTGGCCGCCATCGTCCCGTGGAATTTTCCGCTGCTGCTCGCCGTGTGGAAGGTCGCGCCCGCCCTCGCCTGCGGCAACACGGTCATCGTGAAGCCCGCGAGTCAGACGCCGCTGACGGCGCTGGCGCTCGGGGAGATCGCGCTGGACGTGGGGTTGCCACCCGGCGTGTTGAACGTGGTGACGGGTCCGGGCTCGACGGTCGGCGAGTGGCTGGTGCGCCACCCGGGCGTCGACAAGGTCGCCTTCACGGGCGACACGGCCACGGGGCGGGCCATCATGCGCGGCGCAGCCGACACGCTCAAGCACCTGACGCTTGAGCTGGGCGGCAAGTCGCCGAACATCGTCCTGGCGGACGCCGACCTGGAGGCGGCCGTGCGCGGCGCGACGAGCGGCATCTTTTACGGGAAAGGCGAAGTGTGCGCCGCCGGGTCGCGGGTGCTGGTCGACCGGTCGATCAAGCCGGCCTTCATGGATCAGCTCGTGGCGCGTACCAGGAAGCTCGTGCCGGGCGACCCGCTCGACCCGAAGACCCGCCTGGGTGCCATCGCGTCGCGGGCGCAACTCGACCGGGTGCTCGCCTACGTGGAAACGGGCCGGCGCGAGGGCGCCGCGCTCGTGACGGGGGGACGCCGCGTCGACATCGGGACCGGCCGCGGCTTCTTCATGGAGCCGACCGTGTTCGACCGGGTCACGCCGGGCATGACGATCGCGCGCGAGGAGATCTTCGGACCCGTCCTGGCGGCGATCGAGTTCGGCGACCTGGACGAGGCGATCGCCCACGCCAACGCCACCATGTACGGCCTGGCCGCGGCGGTGTGGACGCGCGACATCAAGAAGGCGCACTACGTCGCCAGCCGGCTCAAGGCCGGCACCGTGTGGGTGAACACCTACAACGTGTACGATACGGCCGCGCCGTTCGGCGGCTACAAGCAGAGCGGCTTCGGACGAGAACTGGGTGCGTACGCCCTGGAACACTACACGCAAGTGAAGACGGTGTGGGTCGACCTCACCCTCGGGTCATGACCGACGCGCTCGCCCGCTGGCGCCAGGAATTTCCGATCCTCGACACCTGCATCTACCTGGTCAACCATTCCCTCGGGGCCATGCCGCGCCGCGCGCGCGAGCGCGTGGCGCAGTACCTCGACACGTGGGACACCCGCGGGGTTCGGGCGTGGCACGAAGGCTGGTGGACGCTCGGCCGGGAGACCGCCGACCTGCTCGCCCCTATCCTGGGCGCGCCGCCGCGCTCCGTCTCGATGCACCAGAACGTCACGCTCGCGATGGCGGTCGTGGCGTCGTGTTTCCGCTTCGACGGGCGCCGGCGGAAGATCGTTCTCTCGGACCTCGAGTTCCCGACCACGATGTACCTGTTCGAGGGGTGCCGGCGCCTGGGCGCGGTGGTCGAATACGTGCGAACGGAGGACGGGATTCGCGTGCCCCTCGAACGGCTCCTGGACGCCATCGACGAGACCACCCTGCTGGTGCCGGCCTCGCTCGTGCTGTTCAAGAGCGCCGCCATCCAGGACGCTGCGGCGATCGTCGAGCGCGCACACCGGGTGGGCGCCCACGTCCTGCTCGACGTGTACCAGGCGGCCGGGTCGGTGCCGTTCAACCTCGAGGCGTTGGGGGTGGACTTTGCGGTCGGGGGGTCGGTCAAGTGGCTCTGCGGCGGGCCGGGGGCGGCTTACCTCTATGTCCGGCCCGACCTAGCCGCCACGCTCGAACCGGCCCTCGTGGGGTGGGCCGGGCACGCCGAGCCCTTCGCGTTCGAGCCGGGACCCATCCGGTATGCCGCCCCGCCCGAGCGCTTCCAGACTGGAACGCCCAACGTCCCCGCCCTCTACGCCGCCCGGGCCGGCTACGAAATCATCGCCGAGGTGGGGGTCGAGACGATCCGCGCGCGGTCGCTCGAGTTGACGCGGCGCCTGATCGACGCGGCCCGGGCCCGGGGATACCGGGTCGCGACCCCCCTGCACGACCGGGAGCGCGGGGGCACGGTCACGGTCGACGTGCCCGAGGGTGCCCGGGTGGCCGACACCCTGGTGCGCCGGGGAGTGATCGTCGATTACCGGCCGGGCGCGGGTATCCGGATCGCGCCCCACTTTTACAACACCGAGCAGGAAGTCGACCTCGCGCTGGCCGCTTTGGACGAGGCGATCGGGCGGTAAGGGGACGGGCTGCCTCGGCGCGCCACCATAAGCCCTGCTTATCGAGTGGGGTATTGCACAACAGCCGGGCATCCGCTATCCTGATGGCCTTCACAACGGGGGAGACGCTGCCGGGCGCCCGGTGAGCCTCCCTTCGGGCCTGGAGGAGGGGAACATGCACGACAGGCGACGATCATCCGCGGCGTTCGTGGTGCTGGGCTTGCTGCTGCTGGTGGTGGGGCCGGCGGTGGCGCAGCCGACGACGGGGAGCATCCGGGGCTCCGTGGTGGACCACACGGGGGCGGTGCTGCCGGGGGTGACGGTGACGGCGGAGAGTGCGGCGCTGCTCGGGGTGCAGACGGCGGTGACCGACGCGAGCGGCGACTATCGGTTTCCGGCGTTGCCGCCGGGGACTTACCGCCTGAAGTTCGAGCTGCCGGGGTTCACGACGGTGGTGCGCGACGGGGTGGTCATCCAGATCGGGTTCCAGGCGACGGTCAACGTGAAGTTGGCGGTGGCGGCGCTGGAAGAGACCGTGACGGTGACGGGCGAGTCGCCGGTCGTGGACGTGCAGAACACGGCGGTGAAGAACGCCTTCAACGCCGAGATGCTGAAGAACATTCCGAATGCGCGGGACATCTGGTCGTTGATTGCGGAAGCCCCGGGCATGACGGTGAGCCGGTTCGACGTGGGGGGCTCGACGGCGGGGACGCAGACGGGCTACACGGCGTATGGGGCGAGCGGGCAGAACCGGGTGCAGATTGACGGGGCGAACACGACCGAGGGGACGGCGGCGGCGGGGTTTTACTTCGACTACGGGGCGTTTGACGAGGTCTCGTTCGGGATTTCGAACGCGGCCGATGCCTCGGCGCCGACCCCGGGGGTGTTCATCAACACGGTGTTGAAGTCGGGCGGCAACGAGGTCCACGGGGACGTCTACTTCGACTACGAGAACAAGAGCCTGCAGGGGGACAACGTCACGAAGGATCGGGAGCTGGTGCGCCAGGGGGTGGGCGTGGGGACGCGGATCGTGCGGTATCTGGACCCGAACGGGAACCTCGGGGGTCCGATTCAGCGCGACCGGTTCTGGTATTTCACCTCGTGGCGCTGGCAGGAGATCGTGACGACGACGACGGGCTGGCCGTTCGACGACCCGGCGCACCCGGGGCCGGACTTTCTGACGCGGTTGCGGAACGGCACGTACAAGCTGACCTACCAGCTGACGCCGAACCACAAGCTGACGCACTTTCTGCAGTATGGGCACAAGCTGCAGCCGTATCGGAACGCGGGGGCGACGCAGTCGCTCGATGCGGTCTACCGACAGGACAGCGGATCGTGGGCGGGCAAGGTCGAGTACAACTGGATTGCCCGCCCGACGCTGTATTTCGACTTCCGGGGGGCGACCTTCGGGTACAACTGGCCGAACAACCCGTACAACCCGGATCTGACGGTGGGGACGCCGTCGACGATTCGGCCGCGTATGACGGATGTGTGGACGGGCAACACGGCGGGGGGCTATCCGGGCTTTCGGTATGACCGGCGGCGTTACCAGGGGGAGCTGGCCGGGAGCCTGTTTGTGGACGACTGGCTGGGCGGGGACCACTCGGTGAAGTTCGGGTGGCTGTCGGAGTACGAGCGCATCTCGGACGAAGAGATGTCGAGCCGGGACGACGTCGTGTTGCAGTTCCGGAGCACGAGCGGGGTGGACTTTACGACGCCGTATCGGGTGCAGTTGCGGAACACGCCGACGCGGTATATCGACGCCTTGTGGCACCACGGGGGGTTTGTCCAGGACCAGTGGACGCTGGGCAAGCGGGTGACGGTGAACGCGGGGGTCCGGGTCGACTTCTACAACGCGTTCGAGCCGGAGCAGCGGGTGCGGGAGGCGCGGTATCGGGACTTTTTCTACGGCGGGGTGCCGCTGCTGACCTCGGCGGGGCCGTTTGCGCTGCCGCGGGCGTCGTTTGCGGACACGTGGGTGGTGCCGGCGCGCAAGGGCATCATCAAGTATACGGGGCTGGTGGCGCCGCGCTTCGGGGTGGCGTGGGACCTGGCGGGCGACGGCAAGACGGTCGTCAAGCTCAACGCGGGGCGGTTTTACGACAACCCCGGGGTGAGCTACTCGGATGACGTCAATCCGATTCAGCTCACGGTGGCGACCTTCGGGTGGATCGACCGCAACGGGGACCGGCTGTTCACGCTCGACGAGCTGGGGCCGTTTGTGAGCCTGTCGGGCGGGGTGCAGAACAGCGTGGCGCCGAATCTGCAGGACCCGTGGACGACCGAGCTGAACGCGTTTGTCGAGCGGCAGCTCGTGCCGGACATGGGGCTGCGGGCGGGCGTTGTCTACAAGAAGCTGAACAACATGCTGCGGCTGAAGGACCTGGGGCGGCCCTTCGAGCTGTGGAGCGTGCCGTTCCAGGTGGCCGACCCGGGGCCGGACGGGCTGGCGGGGACAGGGGACGACGGGCCGCCGTTGACGGCCTACAACCTGTCGACCGTGACGGTGAGCCGGTTCGAGTGGCAGGCGCGTCCGGACTACGACCACTGGTACAAGAACCTGGACCTGACGCTGACCAAGCGGATGTCGCACCGCTGGTCGCTGGTGGCGACGTTCCTCTACACGTGGAACCACCGGACGTGGTTCGGGGCGCCGAACAACCCGAACGAGGCGTACAACAACGTGGCGGACTCGACGATCTGGACGTTCAAGCTGTTCGGGACCTACGAGGCGCCGTGGGGGATTCTGCTCTCGCCGGTGGTGCGGCACCAGGCGGGGGACCCGATTCCGCGGCGGATGAGCGTGACGACCAACGGCGGGACGTTCACCATGCTGGTCGAGCCGGAGGGAGCCTATCGGGAGGACAACGTCACGATCCTCGACCTGCGGGCGGAGAAGCAGTTCCGGGTCGGGAGCAAGCGCGTGGGGTTGTTCTTCGACCTCTACAACCTCGCGAACGCGAACGCGGCGCAGTCGCAGGATAGCATCATCGGCCGGCGTTCGGTGCGGCAGCCGGACGGGACGGTGGAGAACCTGCCGCGGTTTTTGCGGCCGACGGTCATCATCGCGCCGCGGATCGCGAAGTTCGGATTCAAGTTCACGTTCTGACGGCGCGCGCGCCGTCACGCGGACCGGCAGGAGCGGCCGGGCGCTCGAAGCCGAGCGCCCGGCCGTTTCTGCGGCGGTTCCTCGGGGTGGTTGTCTGAGCGCCCGCCGGGCGCCGTCCGACGTCCCGCCCGCCGGCCCTACGGGCGCAGTCCCAGCGTCCCGACTTTCACGCACGAGGGCAGCGACTTCGATCGGTACACGCGCTGCGTGGTCTTCTGGAAGTCCCCTTCCGCGGCCTGGTAGATGTTCATGAACTTCCCGGGGTTGATGTCGAAGAGCGGGAACCACGTGCTCTGGATCTGCACCATGATCCGGTGCCCGCGCCGGAAGGTGTGGAAGACGTCCGAGACGGTGAATTCCACCCTGGTCGGCTGACCCGGCACGAATGGCTCGGGTTTCTCGAGGCTGTTGCGGAACTTGCCCCGCATCACCTCGCCCCGGACGAGCTGCTGGTAGCCGCCGAGCGTGTTGTTGAGGTCGCCTTTCGCGTCGGGGTACCGATCGGGGTACACGTCGATCAGCTTGACGATGAAGTCCTGGTCGGTTCCGGTCGTGGAGACGTGCAGGCTGGGGACGATCGGGCCCGCCACGGTGACGTCCGTCTCGAGCACATCGGTCTGGTAGACGAGGACGTCGGGGCGGCGCGCGGCGTAGCGTTGATCGTCCACCATGTAGCGCTGCGGCATGCCCGGCGCGATGCCCGGGGTGATCGGCACGGGTTTTTTCGGGTCGCTCGTGTATTCATCGAACAGGTCCGAGCCGTCCGCCGCGGGCGGCTCGAAAGCCAGCCGACCGCCGGCGTGCAGGTACAGCGCCTTCGGCTGCGTGTCGGGCGGCGGCCAGCGGTCGAAACGCCGCCACTGGTTCGTGCCGGTCTCGAACATGTAGGCCTCGGGCAGGTCGAGCACGCCCTGGTCTTTCAGGAAGAAGTTGAAGACCGGAAGCTCGATCCGCTCCCGGTAGAACTCCGCCGTGTTCGAGTCGAACCGGACGTCGCCCAGACTGTCGCCCGGCCCTCTGGCCCAGCCGCCGTGGACCCAGGGGCCCATCACGATCGCGTTGGTCGCCCCCGGGCTGTTCGCCTCGATGCTGCGGTAGACCTCGAGGGCGCCGAACAGGTTCTCGGCGTCGAACCACCCGCCGACAGTCATGACGGCGGGCTTGATGTTCCGCAGGTGCGCCCGGAGGTTGCGCGCCTGCCAGAACTCGTCTTTCCGGTCGTGCGTCATGATCTCGGTCCAGAACGGGATCGCCCCCTTGAAGTAGCGGGCGTCGGCGTTGCGCACGGGCCCGAGACGCATGTAGAACTCGTAGCCGTCGTTGGTGCCGAAGTCGACCGGCGTGCCGGGCCGCACGGTCGTGGGCCGCGTGAAGGGCCAGCCGCTGCCCGAGAACCAGCCGAAGGCGTGGGCGAGCAGGAACGCGCCGTTGTGGTGCCAGTCGTCCGCCGCGAACCAGTCGGCCACCGGCGCCTGCGGCGAGGTGATCTTGAGCGCCGGGTGCGCGTCGATGGCGCCGGCCGCCGCGTAAAACCCCGGGTACGAGATGCCCCACATCCCGACGCGGCCGTTGTGGTTCGGCACGTGCTGCAGCAACCACTCGATCGTGTCGTAGGTGTCCGTGCTCTCGTCGATGTCGCGCGGTCCGCTCTTGGTGGGCCGATGCGGCCGGACGTGCTCGAACGTCCCCTCCGACATCCAGCGGCCGCGCACGTCCTGGTAGACGAAGATGTAGCCTTCGTCCGCGAAGCGCGGCGAGGGGCCGAGGCTTGCGCGGTACTGGTCCGCCCCGTACGGCGCAACGCTGTACGGCGTCCGGTTGAGCAGGATCGGGTACGTGCGCGAGCGGTCTTTGGGCACGTACACCGACGTGAACAGCCGCACGCCGTCCCGCATCGGCACGAGCAAGTCGTACTTCGTGTACCTGGCCCGGATACCCTCGAGCCCTTGAGGGGCGAGCGGCGGTGTCGCCGTCAGGACGCACCCGACCAGTGCGAGCCCGACCACGAGCGGGCGACGAAGAGCGGAATACGTGGGCATGGAGCGGCCTCCTCGAACGCGCTGCCGCGTTCGACCGAGGAGTATAGCGCGTGCCGTTGCGGATTCCCTGGTGCGGGTGGCGTGACCGGACGCGGGACGGCCGGTGTCGCGCTCGCTAGCGGATCACCAGGCGGCCCTTCAGCGCCTCGGTCGTCGGGGCGTCGTGGTCGTGATAGCCGCACGTCCGGACGGTCACGAGATTGCCCGTCTCACGGCTCTGCCCGGGCTGCAGGAAGCCCACCTGGTTGATCTCAGGGCAGTCGGTGTGCTCCGGGTGCGGGTCGGAGGCCATGTTGTGCGGCCGGGCGTCGTTGTTGACGAAGAGCACACGGGTGCCCTGGGCGACCGTCAACTCCTTGGGGCTCACCCCGGACGAGGTGATCGTAACCCTGGCGCCGCTCGAGCCCGTGTCGCCCGACGAACCGCTCGATGGCGCGGCGGGATTGCTCGATCCCCCGCACGCGGCCCACAACCCCGCCAACCCCAGGACGGCGATCTCGCGCCACATGGACATCAGGGTCCTCCTGACCACGCTCAGAAGAATTTCCGCGTCAGGTTGAAGCCGATGAACCAGTCCTCGCGCCGGTAGCCCCCGCGGGCGACCTGCCCGGGCGTCGTCCCGAGCGCGTTCGAGACGTTCAACTGAAACACGTGCCCGCCGACGCGCTTCTCGACGCCGAACGCTCCGTAATGCACGCCCGGGGTGAAGCCGGCGAGCCGCGGTGCGAACTCGCCGACGACGTACACGTTCCGGCTGAGGCGGATCCGGCCGCCGAGCCCCAGCAGCAGCGTATCATTCTCGTCGTTCGGCGCTACCGACAGGTTCGTGTTGTGCACCCAGAAGGGCAGCACATACACCGCGCCGCGGGAACGCAGCCGCTTCGACACCAGCAGACCGAGCCCCGGCGTGTACTGGTCGCGGAAGTTGTTGGTCCCCTCGATGGTCAGCACTGCATCGAGCCCCGCCGTCCGACCGGGGCGCTCGCGGACCAGCCCGTACTGACCGAAGAATTCGATGGTCTTGTCGTTCGTGCGGTAGAGGCCGACCTGCACGCCGCGGAACGGGGCGACGCGGAACTCGAGGCCGACCTGGGCGCCGGAGTCCAGCCCGAACAGGTCGCCGAGCAGGTCGCCGAAGTCGCCCTCGCCGAGCGGTCGCCCGAACCGATGCGTCAGGCGGAAGGCGCTCCGGTGGCGCGGCAGGCGCAACGCCGTCGGCATCGTCACGACGGTGAAGTCGGGCTGCGCCGGGTCAAAGACCCCCTCGTCCGGCGGAGCCTGAGGCGGTGCGGAGGCGGTCGACGGTTGCGCGAGGGCCGCCGATGCGACCAGGAGCACCACCCAGCACGCGCCCCAGACAGCCTTTCTGCGCACCGCAATCAGCCCCGTCATGTGGTCCACTCCTCGGCGCCCCTCCTGCAACCGCGGTACCAGCGGGACTTCGGCTCGCGACGCTTCGCTTGGCGCTCTCGCCGGTGCGGAATCTCCCGCCGTTCGTTCCCGGGGACGAGCGGCGGGCGCCATCCGACACCCCGGATGCTTACCCTCTGCGAAACGGGTTACGGTCGTGGTAAGGCCCCGTCGCCGGCGGCTAGGCCTCGATCCGGTGTTTGGCCAGATAGTAGCTGAGGGCACGCTGGCTGATTCCCATGGCCTCGGCGGCGTCTTTCTTGACGCCGCCCGCGGCCTCCAGGGCGCGGCGAATCGTCTCGCGCTCGACCCATTCGATGTTCTGATGCAGGTTGAGGGAGGGCAGTCCCACGGGCGGCGAAGTCGCCGGCCCCGGCATCAGGAGCGCGCTCCGGTCGATCACGGGGGCGCGGGCGAGGACGACGGCGCGTTCGATGGTGTTTTCGAGCTCGCGGACGTTGCCGGGCCAGTCGTACGCCTGGAGCGCCGCGAGGGCGTCGGGGGCGATGCCCTCGACCCGCTTGCCCGCGCGCTGGGCGTGCTTGCGGATGAAGTGGTCGACGAGCGGGGGGATGTCTTCCTTGCGCTCGCGGAGGGGCGGGATGGCGATCGGGATGACGTTGAGCCGGTAGTAGAGGTCCTCGAGGAAGCGTCCGTCCGCCACCATCTGCCGGAGGTCGCGGTTGGTGGCGGCGATCACGCGGACGTCGACGCGCTGGCTGCGTTCGGCGCCGAGGGGTTCGAACTCGCGGTCCTGGAGCACGCGCAGGAGCTTGGCCTGGAGGGCGGGGCTCATCGTGCCGATTTCGTCCAGGAAGATCGTCCCGCCGTCGGCCAGCGCGAAGCGCCCCTTCTTGTTCGTCGTGGCGCCGGTGAACGCGCCGCGCACGTAGCCGAACAGCTCGGACTCGAGCAGGTGCTCGGGGATCGCCGCGCAGTTGACCGTCACGAGCGGCATGTCGCGCTGCGCGCTCCGGTCGTGGATGGCGCGCGCGACGAGCTCCTTGCCGGTGCCGGTCTCGCCCGTGATCAGGACCGTGCTCTTGGTCTCGGCGACCATCTCCGCCGTGCGGATGACCTCCTGCATCCGGCGGCTGCGCCCCACGATGCCGTAGTGGTTGAACTGCGCGTCGCGTTCGCTCAGCAGGTACCGGTGGTGGGCGCGCAGGCGCTCGTCCTCGAGGGCGCGCCGGACCACGACGAGCAGTTCCTCGACCTCGAAGGGCTTCTGCAGGTAGTCGAAGGCGCCCAGCTTCATGGCCTCGATCGCGCTCTCGATCGTGCCGTAGGCCGTCATCATGAGCACCTGCGGCCGGTCGGCGGCCGGCGTCGACGCGGCCAGTTCCCGCAGCAGCTCCAGTCCGGTCAGCTCGGGCATCAGGTTGTCGACGATGAGCACGTCGAACGGGCGCCGGGCGAGCAGGCGCTGGGCTTCGCGGGGACTCCCCGTCTCGACGACCTCGTGGCCGTCCTCGCGCAGCGCGGCGGCGAGGAGGCTCCGCAGCTTGGCCTCGTCTTCCACGATCAAGATGGTGCCGTGCGTCATGACGCCCTCTGGAGGGGCAGGTCGAACTCGATCTCGGTTCCGCCGCCGACGCGGGGGCGCGCCGTCACGGTACCCCCGAGCCCCTCGACGATGTTCTTCGTGATCGCGAGGCCGAGCCCAGAACCGGTCCGCTTGGTGGTGAAGTACGGCTCGAAGACGCGCGCCAGATCCTCCGGCGGGATGCCCGGTCCGTTGTCGCCCACGCGGATCCGCAGGCGCCCGTCGCCGCCGAGCCGCGTCGCCAGCGCTACCCAGGGCGGCTCCGACGTTCCAGCGGACTCGCGCGCGGCGCGCTCCCGCGCCGCGTGGCGGGCGTTGGCCAGCACGTTGACCAGCGCGAGCCGCAGGCGCTCGGCGTCGGTCACCGCCGCCGGGAGCGCGGGGTCCAGGTCGAGCGCGACGCGCGGCTCGGCGCCGTCGGCTTCGGACGCCTGGGCGGCGCTGCGGCAGACGGCGTTGATGTCCGTCGGCCCCAGCTCGAAGGCGATGGGCCGCGCGAAATCGAGCACTTCCCCGACGAGCCGATTGAGCCGCGCGACTTCTTCCTCGATGTCCCCGACGGTGGCCCGCCGCTGCGCCCCGGAGAGGTCGTCGCGCTTGAGCTGGTGGAGCGCCGCCTTGATGATCATGAGCGGGTTGCGGATTTCGTGGGCGATCACGGTGGAGAGGCGCCCGAGCGACGACAGCCGCTCGCGCTGCGCCGCTTCGCGCTGGAACCGGGCGATCGATTCGGTCATGGCGTTGAAGGTCGCTGCCAGCAGCCGCGCGTCCTCGTCCTGCCAGCGCGAGGCCTGCGCGGTGGGGACGCGGCGCGCGAGGTCCCCCGTCGCACTCATCTCCCGCATCGTCGCCGTGATCGCCGCGAGCGGGCGCGTGACCGTCCGCGCGATGCCGTAGCTGAGGAGCGTCGCTACGAGCACCGCCACGACCGCGGTGGCGCCGAGCTGCGTGTGCAGGGGCCGCCGAAAGCGCAGCCACTCGGTCCGCGAGCGCAAGATGATGGCGGTGGGCGCCGCGTCCCCGGCGGCTCCCGGCGTCCCGAGCCGCCGGCACACCGCCAGATACTCCTGGCTGCCCACCCGCACGGTCTGGCGCCCGCCGCTCGGGGTCGCGGCGAGGGCGGCCAGCACCGCGCGGGCGCTGTCGGGGAGCGTGGAGGCGAGGACGTCGCCGCCCAGGGCGAAGGCGACCTCGCTGTTGGTGAGCGCCTTGAAGCGTTCGGCGGCGCGGTGGTGCAGGCCGAAGCCGACGCTGAGCGTCCCCAGGATCTGCGGCTGCGACGGGTCGATCCAGATGGGGACGGACACCACCTGGAGGAGCCCGCCGGGATACGGCCAGAACGAGGCCGTTTCGCGACCTTGCGCCGCTTCGCGCATCGCCGTCCACGCCCCCGACCCGAG
Source organism: uncultured Vicinamibacterales bacterium (assembly GCA_964478975.1). Taxonomy (GTDB): domain Bacteria; phylum Acidobacteriota; class Vicinamibacteria; order Vicinamibacterales; family JAHECP01; genus CAYZKQ01. The sequence continues at coordinate 27,585 of CAYZKQ010000003.1, forward strand.
CGCGTCACCCGGCGCCGCGCCGGCGGTGGCGAGCACGCGGCCGGAGCGGCCGGTCACCACGAAGAGGTCCGCCGCGATCTGGCGCGCGTAATCCTCGGCGATGGGGGTCATCGTGGGCGGGTCGTCCAGGTCGACGGCGGCCTTGAACCGCGGCAGGTCCGCCAGCAGGCGGGCTTCCCGGCTGAAGTGGTCGAACAGGACCGTCCGGTACTCCTCGACGAAGGCGGCCGCTTCGTCCAGCGCCCGCCCGAGCTCGGCTTCGGCCCGGGCGGTCACGGCCGCGTTGACCACGACCATCGCGACGCCGATCGAGACGACGGCGAGGGCGGCGCTGGCGAAGAAGATGCGGTTGGTGAGCGACGAGAGAAACGTCACGGCCGCCTCCCTGGTCAGCGCCCCCCGCCGAGCACGACGTCGAGCGTCACGAGGCCGCCCTCGGGCGGTACGGTGACCTCGCGCGTGACCGTCGTGGGCAGCCGCTCGTTCCAGACCGCGACGGTGTACCGGCCCGGCGGCACGCCCTCGATCCGATAGCGGCCGTCCGCGTCGGTCACCGAGAAAAACCGGTGGGCGAACACGAGGATGAACGCGCTCATGTGGGAGTGGATGTCGCAGAACACCCGCACGATCCCGGGCCGGTCGAACCGCACGGATTTCGACTGGCCCGCGGCGTAGCGGCCCAGGTCGAAGGGCCGCGTGCGCGAGAGCGAGAACACGTTGTGATAGGTCGCGTCGTTGTTCGGAAAGTCGACCGTCGTCCCGACCGTGATGGCGAGCACGTGCGGGACGAACGTCTCGTTCCGCTGGTCCATGCGCGCGCGCCCGCCCTCGCGCCCCTCGAAGGCGCCGCGCGGCGCGGTTTCCAGATAGACCACGCTCGGCCGCGCCTCGGCGGTGTGGGCGTCGAGCGGCATCGCGGGCTCCGCCACGTTGGGCCGGCGCACCACCGGCGGGGCCGGCCACCGCAGCTCGACGCGCCCCGTAATGACGCCCGAGGCCGGTTGGCCCTCGAGCCGGCCGGCGGTCACCAGCGGCAACAGGCAGGCGAGGGCGAGCCCGATCGTGCGCGCGCGCGGTGACACGGCGGTCAGAACCAGTAGAGCAGTTGCGCCGACGGGAGCCCGCGCGCCCGCGGGCGGCCCCCGTCGCGCCAGTTGTACTGATACTCGGCCCGCACCACCACGTTGCGGCGCACGTAGAGGCCCCAGGCCGCGGCCGCGCGGGTGACGGGCGCGTCCCAGCTCGTGGGACGCCCGTCGAACAGGGTGCCCGCCAGCCGGGAGAACCCGAGGTAATCGGCGCGCGCCGCCAGGTAAACCCACGGCGACACCCGATAGCGCCCTTCCACCCAGAGGCCGACGGCCGTCAGGGGATGCGCGAGGTACGGGGCCTGGTCGCGGGGCAACGTCCACTGGCTCACGACGAGCTCGCTGCGGACGAGCCAGTGGCCGCGGGAGACCTCGGCATCGGCGCCGAAGGCCCGTTGCGTCGACCCGGCGGCGCGCGCCTCCGGCGGCAACGCGTGGAGGGCGCGACGCGCGGCGAACGCCCCCTGCGCGGCGGAGACGCCCAGCACGAGGCTCGGCGTGGGCCGAACCGCGAGACGCCCGGAGAGCTGGCGCCCGTCGTTGTCGTCGACCACGCGGGGCGCCGACAGGGTGCCCAACGTGAGCGCCACGGCGAGCCGGACCGGCCCGTCGCCCGCGAGCACCTGCACGCCCGTATCCCACCGGAACGCGCTCGCGAGCGGCACGCCCGGCGCCGGCGCGCGCTCGCCGAGGGGATAGCTGACCCGCCAGCCGCGCCCCCGCTGCCGGAGGATCTGATCCGCGTTCGCCGGGAGCGCGTCGGCCCGGATCGTCGTGAGGTACTGGTACGCCAGCGGATACGAGATGAGCGGATGGTCGATCCCGTAGGCACGGCGCGGGAAGGCGCCGAAGGCCGGCGGGATGCGACCGGCGCGGACCTCCAGCGCCCGGTCGTTCCAGGGGCGCACGCGGAGGTAGAGCGCGTAGAGCTGCGGCCGATCCAGATTCTCGGTCCGGAGCTCGCCGAGCACAGCCCACCGCGCCCGCGGGGTCCAGGCCGCCGTGACGTCGAGACGGAGCATCCGGAGCGGTGTCCGCTCGTAGTCGGTGTAGTTGAAGTAGCCCGGGTGGTCCGCGGGGCCGACCGACGCCGCGACGTCGCCGCTCACGACCAGCGCGCCGCCGGCGAGCGCGATCGGCTCGGCGGGGAGCGGCTGCGCCGCGAGGGGCGGGGCCGAAGCGCCGGCCACCGCGAGCATCCCGAGGACGACGACGCGTCGAGTCACGTTGTGTGGTGAAGCGGGCTTGTCGAATTATAATCACGTCGAGGGCCCGGGCGGCGCCCGGAGGGAGACGGCCGGCATGGGACTGCTCGACCATCGGTTCGACGAGAACCTCATCACGACCAACGTCGACAAGGTCCTGGCCTGGGCCCGGCAGTCTTCGCTCTGGCCGATGGGCTTCGGGTTGGCCTGCTGCGCGATCGAGATGATGGCCACCGGGGCGTCGCGGTTCGACATCGCCCGGTTCGGGGCGGAGGTCTTCCGCGCGTCTCCGCGCCAGGCCGATCTGCTCATCGTGGCCGGGACCGTGACGAAGAAGATGGCGCCGGTGTTGCGGCGGCTCTACGACCAGATGCCCGAGCCCAAGTGGGTCATCTCGATGGGGAGTTGCTCGAACGCCGGCGGACCGTTCCCCACCTACAGCGTGCTCCAGGGTGTCGACAAGATCGTGCCGGTGGACGTGTACGTGTCGGGCTGCCCGCCCCGGCCGGAGGCGCTCCTCTACGGGCTCATGCGCCTGCAGGACAAGATCATGCGCGAGAGCACGGTGCTCCGGAAGCCGCGGAGCGCGCGCGCGGCGGAGGGCGCGGCGGCCGCCGCGGGGGCCGGAGCATGAGCCCGCGTCGCCGGCGTCCGCCCCGGTGGCTCGACTTCCTGCGCACGATCTTCCTCGTCGACCTGATCAAAGGTCTGCTCGTCACGCTGCGCTACACGCCGGAGCCGGCGTTCACGTTCCAGTACCCCGCCGAGCGGCGGCCGGTCGCGCCGCGCTTCCGCGGCGTGCTCCGGCTGCAGGTCGAGCCGGAGACCGGCGCGCAGGTGTGCATCGTGTGCGACCAGTGCGCGAAGGCGTGTCCGGACGACCTCATCACCCTCGGCGGCCACCGCGAGCCGGGCCTCAAGATCAAGGTGCTCGACTACTTCGATTTCAACCTCTCGCGGTGCAGCTTCTGCGGGCTGTGCGCCGAGGTGTGTCCGACCAAGCCCATCAAAGCGCTCATCATGAGCGAGGACTACGAGCTCGGCAGCTACAGCCGGGACGCCCAGGTCTTGCGCGTCGACGAGATGTACGACGGCGTCCCCATCGTCCCCTACACGCGGTGAGGCGGGGGCGGGCGACCGTGTGCAGCGCCGGCGGGGCGAGTGCGCCGCCCGTTGACAGCGCCCGTCGGCGCCGGCGTATCATGTGTCGGCACCGGTTGTCGAACAGGGTTCAGGCCCGCAAGGAGCGATGATCATGGCCACTCGCGCTCGGGCCCTGGCCGGCGTGCTGGCGGCGGGCGCGCTGGCTGCGGCCGGGGTGTCGTCCGCGGTCGCGTCGGCGGCGGACGTGCGGCTGCAGCTCGCCGATCTGTTGCTCGGTGACGGGCGGTATGCGGAGGCCGCCGAGGCGTACCGGCTCGCGAAGGCGTCTCCGGAGCCGTCGGTGAGGGCCCGGGCGCTCGGGGGGTTGGTCAAGTCGCTCCTGCGGCTGGGCGACTTCCAGCCGGCGCTCAGGGAGGCCACCGAGCTGCGGGCGCTCAGCCCGCAGGAGGCCGAGGCGCTGGCGCTGTACGGCGACGCCCTGTGGGCGGCCGGGCTGTTCGAGGAGTCCGACGTGGCGTACCGCGACGCGCTGGCGCTCGATCCGCGCACGGCGCGGGCGCATCACGGGCGGGGCCGGTCCCTGATGGCGCAGAGCCGGCTCGATGCGGCGACCGACGAAGTCCTGGCGGCGATCCGGTTGGCTCCGGAGGAGCCGGAGTACCACTACACGCTCGGCACGATTCTCGAACGCCAGCGGCGGTTCGAGGACGCGGCGGCGGCGATCGTGAACTACGTCAATCTGCTGCCGAACCGGGACGTCAGCGACAAGGCGGCGTGGGCGAAAGCGCAGGTGCGCTTCCTGCGCTCGTTCGAGGGCCGGCGTCCCTTCGAGATGGAGCGCGGCGACGAGCTGCACGTCGTGCCGTTCCGCCTGGTGCGCGACAAGGTGATCGTGCCGGTGCGCGTCAACGGCAGTCGCCCGATGGACTTCGTGCTGGACACGGGGGCGGAGCAGACGGTCCTGTCGGTGCCGGTGGCCCGGCGGGTGGGGGTCGTGCCGGTCACCTACGTGCGGAGCGCCGGGGTGGGGGAGATCGGCGTGCGGGGGCTGCAGATCGGCCGGCTCGACTCGCTCGAGATCGGGCGCCTGAAGGTGAAGAACCTGACCGTCCTCATCAAGAATCCGCCGCTGCAGGGGCTGCCGACGCCGGAGGTCGAGGGCTTCTCGCCCCTCGCCCTCGGCCTGTCGATGATCATCGACTACGAGCGGCGGGTGCTCGTCATGGGCAAGCAGCTCCCGGAGGGGGAGTACGACACGGCGCTGCCGCTGCGCATGTACCGTCTGGCCACCGTGCGCGGCACGTTGAACGGCGAGCACCCGGCGAGCTTCGTGGTGGACACCGGCGGCGAGGTGATCTCGATCAGCCAGGCGGCGGCGGGCCAGCTCGAGTACGACCCGGACGTGCGCCGGATCCCGCTGAAGGTGTACGGGTCGTCCGGTTGGGACCCCGACGCGTTTCTGCTGCCGGGCGTAGACCTACAATTCGCGTCGATTCGCTTCTCCGGCATTCCCGTCGTGGTGCTCAACCTGCGGGTGCCGAGCGTGCTGCTCGGCTTCGAGTTGGGCGGCATCGTGGGCCACCGCTTCCTGCGGGATTATCGGGTGGCCATCGACCTGAAGGCGAGCGTGTTGCGCCTCAAGAGTCTGTAGGGGCGGTCTGGCGCCTGGCGGCGAGGCGGCGGGCGCGCCGCTCGTGGGCCTCGGCGGCCTTGCGCCGCTCCGCGTCGGTCTCCAGCAGGAGCGGCGGCACCGGCACGCGCTGCCCGTGGCGGTCGATCGCGACGAACGTCAGGAAGGCGTGGCTCGTCAGGCGGCGGGTGCCCGTCAGGATCTCCTCCGAGTACACCTCCACCTCGACCTCGAGGGATGTGCGGAACGTGCACGTCACGCGCGACTTCAGGATGATCAGGTCGCCGACCTTGATCGGGTGGAGGAATTGCAGGCCGTCGACCGCCGCCGTCACGAGGAGGCTGCGCGTATGCCGGTGACCCGCGATGGCGCCGGCGATGTCGATCAGGTGCATCACGGTGCCGCCCAGGATGAAGCCGAGGGGGTTGGCGTCGTTGGGCAGGACGACCTGGACGAGCTCGGTCGCCGAGTCCGCGGGGCGTTTCGGGGCCAGGTCCATCGGTGACGACGGCACGGGGCGAGGCGTGGCGGCGCGGTCGGCTCGAACGCCTCAGAAGTCGTAGCCGATCCACATCGAGAACTTCGCGCGCCGGAACGCGCTGCTCCCCCCGAACAGCGAGTACACGACGTCCTCCCAGTCGCGGTTAAACAGCGTGCGCCACGACCAGTCGAAGTGGATCGGAAAGCCGAGGGCGAACGTCTCGAGCCCGATCCCGTAGGACGCCCGGGCGTCGTAGAGGCGGAATCCGGAGACCAGCCGGGGCTCGCCGTAGACCGGGTCGAACTGCAGCGTCTCGTAGTTGGGGACGTAGCCGAGGATGATCGGCCAGAGCTCGGTGCTGGTGGTGGCGATCCTGAGCGGCTGGCCGTTGAAGCCGGCGGCCCCGATGTTGAAGAACAGGACGCCGCGGATCCCGCCGAGGACGCCGATGGGCGTCGCCATCAGGTCGACCAGCGGGAAGCGCAGCTCGGCGTTCCCGAAGAACCCGCGGTTGCCGATGAACTCGAGGTACTCGTAGCCGCGCATCTCCGAGTTGCCGCCGAAGTAGAAGAAGTTGGGATAGTCGCCCCAGCTCTTGAACCCGCGGGCGCGCAGCGCCAGCACGCCGGTCGTGCCCACCCGCAGGTAGTAGCGCGCGTCGAAGTCGAAGGTGTGGCTCGCGAGCGTGTTGCCGATCTTCGGCGCCCACTCGTAGCCGACCTTCACGGTGTTGCCCGCCAGCGGGCCGAACTCCCGGAACACCGTGGTTTCCTGCACGAAGTTCACGCCGAGGGGCACGACCGTGCCGCTGCGGAAGATGGGGGTGCCGTAGAGCTGGGTCTGGTAGTCGCGCGAGTAGGCTTCGAGCGCCGGGTCGTCGAACTCCTCGCGGTACTGCACGACGCCGCCGAACAGCTCGACGCGGGCGTAGCGGTTGATCGGATAGATGCCGAAGCCCGAGGCGCCGCGCACCGTGCGCGTGGCGATGGCGAAGTCGCGGTCGAGAAACGCGAAGGCCGGGTCGTAGAAGGTGCCGGCCAGGCCGTAAAAGAACTCCGTCTGCGAGAAGCCCTGGAGGGCGTACTGGAAGCGCCGGGACAGATTGACGAGGGAGGCCGCCATCGTCCGGTACTGCGAGATCGACGCGTAGTAGAGGTTGATCTGGCGATCCCCCAGCACGTCCGTGAAGGTGACGGCGGTGCCGCCGTAAACGTCGCGCCCGCTCGTCACCCCGACCGTCACGGGCGGCCGCCCCTCGAGGAACAGCTTCTCCCACGTGCCCTTGCGGCGCTTGTTCTGCGCCACGAGGGTGTGCGTGAGCGGCGCCTGGAAGTCGATGATGGGCCCGGGCGCCCCGAAGTCCTCCGCCGCCGCCGTCGTGATCGGTTGCGTCGGCTCGATCGTGTGGATGCCGTACTCGCCCTTGAAGTAGGTGACGAACGCGATGCGCGCCGCCTCGCCCTCGCGCAGCGGGACCGGCGAGACGTTGCCGGTGGCCGAGTCGGTGAACTGGCGCAGCTCGCCCGTCCGCAGATTCAAGGTCCACACGTTGTAGATCGCGCCGTTCTTGGCGACCTCCGGGTCCACCGGCTGGTTGGGGTCGGTCGCGTTCGAGGCGAACACGATCGTGTCGGCGTCCAGAAACTTGGGGCCCGCATCGTCGTGGGTGCCGAAGGTGAGCTGGCGGTTCTCCCGGGTCTCCGGGTTCAGGCGGAACAGCTTGTCGTTGCCGCTCACGCGCTTCATGTACACGATCCACTTGCCGTCCGGGGCGAACACCGGGGCGTAATCGGCGAACTCGTCGTTGGTGAGGTTCGTGATCGCGCGCGTCTGCAGATCGAGCAGGAACAGATCCGACACCGCGTCGCGCAGCCCGGAGAACACGATGTAGCGCCCGGTGGGGTCGAAGTCGGGCGACTCGGGATTGTCGACCGAGGGGAGATCGAGACGGTCTTCCACCTTGCGCGTCACCACGTTCTGGATGACGAGCGACTTGTACTTCTCGCGGCGGACGAAGTAGGCCAGGCGGTCGCCCGCCGGGGCCCACGACATCCACGGCACGGTGTTGAACCGCATCCCGCCCGGCGTCGCGATGTACTCCCACCCGCGGTCCTTGTCGAAGCCGTTCGTCAGGGTCCGGATGACCTCGCCGGTTTTCGTGGAGATGAGAATGATGTCGAGCTCCTGGTCCTTCCGGTTGCCCGCGGCGACCGCGAGCAGGTCTCCCGAGGGCGACGGCTCGATCGACAGGACCGAGACGAAGGGGGTCTTGTCGCGCCGCGGCGCCAGGTTCTTGCCGTAATCGCCGGGCCGCTGCTTGTCGCGGAACGGCTTGAACCGCTCCTTCAAGTAGCGGTCGAACTGGTCGTCGAAGTCCGACGGCTCGACCCGGAACGCCTCCTGGTACGCGTTCTCCCCGCCGCCGATCACGCTCTTGCGCAGCGCGAACAGGAACTGGCGGATGCCCTCCTTGCCCCACTTCGACTCGATGAACTCGAAGGCCGCGTGCCCGAGGATGTAGGGGAGGCGGCCGTTGGCGAAGGGCTCGGTCTCGAAATCGCTCATCCGAGGCACGATGTCGGCCAGCGCGGCGTCGCGCACCGCCATCAGGTCGAGGGGGTTCCAGTAGCCGGTCATGTAGTCGGCCAGGCCCTCGTCGACCCACAGAGGCAGGCTCCGCCGGATGAGCGACCGCGGGATGATGTCGAACTCGAACACGTGCGTCAGCTCGTGGGTGATCAGGCGGTAGAGCTGGTCCGAGGGTTCGTCGATCGGCAGCACCATTCGATCCCGCGACGGCTCGGCGAAGGCCAGCACCCCCTCGGGCACCTCCTCGGGAATGACGTTCTGCTGCTGGAACTCGCTCGACGTCTTGTAGAGGACCAGCGGGACTCGGCCGGCCAAGTCATGCTTGAGGTCCGCGCTGATCTGCTGGTACGCGCTCTCGGCGTAGGAGGCCACCCGCGCGAGGTGCTGCTCGATCGCCGGGTAGTAGTAGATCTCGAAGTGGTCGGTCGTGTAGATGTGCCACTCGAAATTGTCGTACTTGACCCGGTTCTTCCCGTAATACGGGACGAACGGCGTCGACGTCTGCGCGGCCGCATCGAGCGGCGCCAGTGCGACGCACGCCAAGACGACCCCCACGATGCCCGCGTGGGCGAGGCGCCCACCCTGCGGCGTTCTCATGACTCACTCCCCCGCGACAGCCGACCCTGGAGGCGAATGGCCCGGTGGCGCCACGTGCCGCTGCCTGGTTCGGTTCGATGTTACTGTAATCGGGACACCCCCGGCAACGTGCCGGTGCCCCGACGGGCAGCAAAGGTCGTACCCCCGCGCGCCGCTCGACCGCGCGGCGCCCCCCGCACCGGCTGTCGCTCCGCAAGGGCAATGGCTGCCCCCGCGCGATGACACTCCGCCGCCACGGGCCGCTCCGTCCCCGGGCGGACAATCGGGTATACTGAGGTCGTTCCCCCCTCCGCGCATCCAGCAGCCGGTGCAGAGGGGTTCTCGTGGAGAGCGACGATGAGTGGACCGGAGTGGCGCACGCCGGCGGCCGAGGCGTCCGAGGCCGCACCGTCCTCGAACCGGCGCCCGGCGGTCGGCCGGTGGCTGATCGCTGTCGGTGGCGTCATGCTGCTCGCCTGGCTCGTGTATCCGTTCGTCGGGGGGCGCCGCGCCGGCGTCGCCGACCCGGCGGCTTCAGCGGCGGGGAGCGCTCCAGGGCCGACCCCGGCGGCGCCCGCGGCGACGGCCGCCGCGTGCGACCCCAAAGCGGCGCCGGCGAATCTGGATTTCGTTCTGACCGACATGCACGGAGAGCGCGTCGACTTGTCGGCGTTCAAGGGCAAGGCGCTGCTCATCAATTTCTGGGCCACCTGGTGCCCGCCGTGCAAGGGCGAAATCCCGGCGCTCGTCGAGCTGCAGCGGAAGTACGGCGACGCAGGCTTCACGGTGCTGGGCGTCTCGACCGACGATCCGCCTGACCTGCTGCGCCAGTTCGCGGAGCAGTACCAGATGAACTACCCGGTGCTGCAAGGCACCGAGGAATTCATGGACACCTACGGGCCGATCTGGGGGATCCCCGTCTCGATCTTCATCAAGCGGGACGCGACGATCTGCCGCAAGCACATGGGACCCGCGACGCTGGAGGAGTTCGAGCGGCACATCAAGGCGCTCCTGTAGTATGATCGAGCCGGACATGCTGAAAGGCTTCACCCATGCGCGGCTCGCCTGCGGCTGCCGGGTCAGCTTTCGCGAGGGCGTCGAAGGCAGCCCGGTGACCGTGGTCGTCGAAGCCAAGGCGCCCGGCTGCCCGCACGCCTTTCACGTCCAGGACCTGCCGGTCTTCGATCACCGCGAGGCGCTGCGGCCGTCGACGCGCGTCGCCCCGCCGGCCGAAGGCGAGTACGAAGAAGAGGGCTGAGCCCAGCGGGCTGAGCCGGCCGGAACCGCCACCACGTCCAGTTGCCGAGTCTCGCCCGCGCGAATCACCGCGCGGGTGGCGCGCGGCAGGAGCCCCTCCAGCATCGACACGTGGAGGTCGTCGCGCGACACCAGCGCGCCGACGGCCGCGACCCAGTACTCGGCCGGCGGGAGCCCCACGAGCCGGTAGCGCCCATCCGACTGGACGGGCGCGACGGCGACAGACCGCGTGTAGGGTGTCCACAACCCCGGGTCGGTGGCGAACACGACGACCGACCCGCCCGCCACCGTGTGGCCCTCCGGCGTCTGCACGCGCCCCTCGAGGCCCGCAGGCGCGTCGGTGAGGACGATCCGCACCGCCTCGACCCGCGTGCCGGCTTCGAGCGAGAGCGGCAGGTCGACGATCTGGCGGCCATGCAGCAAGACGCTCTCGAGGGTCCAGGGTGCGGGCAGCCCTTCGACGCGAAACACGTACGCCCCGGGCATCAGCCCGTCGATCGCGAACCGGCCGTCGGGCGCGACCAGGCCGCTCAGCGCGTCGGCGAACACCACGCCGTCGGCCGCGACCGCGCGCACCCGCACGCCGGCGGCCGCCGGCCGAGACGTGGCCCGAGTCGCCTCGAACTCGAGCTGTCCCGTGACGCCCGCGCCAGGCGAGAGGACGATCGTCACACCCTCCAGGTCGCGGCCCGTGACCTCGGCGCGGAACGTGCCGACCAGGGACGGTTCCCCGCGGCCGGTCGTGCCGCGCGCCCGCAGGATATAGCGCCCCGGCGGGACGTTGCGAATCGTGAACTGGCCGTCCGGGCGGACCAGGATGTCGCTCAGCAAGGTGGCAGGCTCGGGCCCGAGCGTGCGGCCGGTCGGCTCCGCCGCGAGGGCGAGGGCGCCCGCCACGAGCGGGCGCTCGTCGTGCGCGACCAGCCGCCCGCTGATCCGGACCGGCCGGACGAGGCGGAAGGTGAACTCGATGCCGGTGGTCTCGCCGCCGGCGAGGACCACGATGCGGGCGGCCTCTTCGGGGAGGGCGACGCCGGGGTAATAGGTCGGCGGATAGCTGGGGCGGTCCCCGCGGTCGTCCTCCACCGCGTCCCACGCGGGGTCCGAGGCGCTCACCAGGTACACCCCGGGAGCGAGCCCCCCGATCCGAAAGTCGCCGCGGTCGTCCGTGACGGCGCGTCCGACCGCGCTCAGCCCGCGCCGCCCGTCGGCGGCGCGGGTGCGCCAGACTTCGACGCGCGCCCCTTCGAACGGTGACCCGTCCTCGTCCAGGACGCGCCCGGCGATAACGCCCGCGCGCAGCAGGGCGATGTCCACCCCGATCCGTTCCTCCCCGGCGGCGAGCTCGATGCCGGTGCTCCCCGGGTCCTGGGCGCTCCCGGTCACGAAACCACTCTTGACCGCCGTCACGGTGTAGCGCCCGGCCGGAAGGCCCGCCACCCGGTACCGGCCGTCGGCGTCGGTCAGGACCACGCGGGCCGCGGCGAGCTGCGGCGACGTCACCACGACACGAGCGCGGCCGAGCGGGACGCCCGAGTCGGCACTCGTGATGCGGCCCGCGAGGACCCCTGACCGAGGGTCGGTTTCCGAGGGGCCGGCTGGGGCGGCGGGGGCGGGCGGCACGCGTGGCGCCGGCGGCGGCAGCGAGCGGCACCCACCCGCCGTTAGAGCCAGAGCGACGAGAACGAGCCGAACGCCCGCGGGCATCGCGACTATCATAGACTGATGCCGGTGCGCGGATCGGGCCTGTGGAACAGGCGCGCCGTCCAAGCGGGGCTGCTCCTCCTCTGCGGCGCGGCCGCGGCGCGGTGCGAGCGCGAGCGGGAGCCGCCGATTCTCGTGCAGGAGCGGCGGGTGACGGTGCGGAACGACACCGCGGTGGTGTGGACCGACCTCGAGGTCTGGGTCAACGACCACTACCGGGTCACGGCGCGGCGCCTCGAGCCCGGCGGTCGCCTGGACGTGCCGCTCGATGCCTTCGTGGCGGGCTTCGGGCAGCGCTTCGACGTGCGCCGCCAGGCGGTGTTCGGGGTCGAGGTGACAGCGCGGGACGGGGCCGGGCGCCCGGTGCGGCTCGTCTGGGGCAAGGGGCGGAGGCGATGAGTCAGAAGTTACTCAGCTCGGAATTCGAAACGGTGTGTCCGTGCTGCAAGGCTACGCTCGTTGTCGATGTCACGCTGAAACGCGTCGTGCGCCACCGCGAGCCGGAGCGCGACGACAAGCCGGCGCTGGACGATGCGCAGCGGATTCTGGCGGAGGAGGCGCGGCGGCGCGAGGCGCTTTTCCAGCAGTCGGTCGCGGCGGAGAAGACCCGCACCGACGCGCTGGCGAAGCGCTTCGAGGAGGCGTTGCGGCAGGCCAAACAGGAGCCGGTCACGAAGCCCACGCGCGACCTCGACCTGGATTGAACGAGTGAACGCGCGCCTCACCGCGGCGCGCGGCCGCGGCCCCGGCCGCCGGCGAAGGCACCGCGCCGCGTCGGGCGCGCGAACTCCGGCGGGAGGGCCGACCACCGGTCCCGCCCGCGGTAGTCGAGGGGCTTCCGGTCGGGAAAGCGCGCTTTGAACGCGCGGTACCACGCCCGCAGCCGGGCGATGCGCCGGTCGGAGGTCCGGATCGGCCGGTGCGGCGTGTCGAGCAGGAGGCGTTCGACCTTCCAGACGTTGGTCTCGGCCAGCCGCCAGTCGTAGGCGCCGAGGACGCGCAAGTCGACGACCGCGTAGCCGGTCAGGCGTCCCGTGAAATCCACGTATGGGTCGACGTAGCTGAGCGCCAGCGCGCGCACCGTGCGGAACACGGGCTTGCGGCCGTGCAGTCCGGGGTCACGCGAGCGGGCGACGCTGCCCCAGCGCCCGCGGCGCCGGTAGACGAAGATGACGTGGTCGAGCTCGTCTTCGGACTCGAAGCTGAGGACGAGCGGCGGGTAGCCGTGCTGTTCGAGGATGACCGCGGCGGCGAGGGCGGCTTCCAGACAATGGGCCGTGCGGTGCCGGGCGACGCCGCGGAAGCTGCGGAGGGTGGCGCGGCCCGGCGGCGGTTCGGTGTTGTACGGCAGGCGATTCAGCCAGTGCTGCACCGCCGCCGGCGTCCGCAGCCGTGCGATCAGGCGCCGCTCGGCCGGCGTGAACGCCGACCGCGGCGGCGCGTCAACGAAACCCCGCCGCATGCCGCAAGTCGCGCAGAAGCTGGTCGGGTGTCCACTCGTTGCCCGGATACAGGCGGACGAGGCGGCCGGCGGGGTCGATGACGCCGGTCCGCAGCGTGTGGGCGAAGTCGGCTGGCGTCTCGCCCCGCACGATCGAGACCCCGAAGCGCGCGGCGAAGCGGTCCACCTCGTCGCGGGGCGCCGTGACGAAGCTCCAGAGGCGGGGATCGGCGCCGAGGGAGGCGGCGTGCCGCGCCAGGACCGCCGGCGTGTCGTGGTCGGGGTCGAAGCTGACCGAGACCAGGTGCACCGCGCGCGCAAGGGCCGCGTCGGCCGCCACCCGCGCCTGGATCGCCGCGAAGTGCCGGTCCATCAAGGGGCAGAAGGTGGGGTACGGACACCGCGTGTAGATGAAGGTGATGGCCAGGGCGCGGCCGCGCCACGCGGACAGGCGCGTCGCGGCCCCGTGCTGATCGACGAAGACCTGGTCGGGGACCGCGTCGCCGACGCGCAACGGCTCGGCAAGGTTTCGGGCGGCCGTCGCCGGCGCCGGCACGTCGAGCGGCATCCAACCGACCTTCGCGAGGCTGGCCAGATAGGCGTCGGACGCCCCGACCACGAGCGTGCCGACCACCAGGTCGCCCGGCGCCAGGCCGTCGAGCAGCCGCGCGGCGCGCACGCGGAACGGCATGGTCATGGCGGGCATGAAGCCGGCGATGGCCTCGTGCCGGAGGGTCACTTCCTCGCGGGCGCGGTCGACGCTCACCACCTGGCCGCGCACCTCGTAGCGCCGTACCCGCGCCCCGCACGCCCCCACCAGAACGGCGGGCAGGACGAGCCCCCACACGATCCGTCGGGTCCGCACGGGCCGGCGCCTCACGCGTCGACGATCCACCCGTCGCGCAGGTGGATGATGCGGTTGCCGTACGCCGCGTTGGTCTCCGAATGCGTGACCTGCACGATCGTCGTCCCCGCGTCGTTCAACCGCTTGAAGAGCTCCATGATCTCCCGGCCCTGGCTGGAGTGCAGGTTGCCCGTCGGCTCGTCGGCCAGAATGAGGCGCGGATTGTGGATGATGGCGCGCGCCACGGCGACCAGTTGCTGCTGCCCGCCCGACAGTTGGTTCGGGTAGAGATCCTTCTTGCCGACGATCTGGAAGCGGTCGAGGATGTCGGCCACGATCGCCTCGCGCTCGGATTTCTTGATGTCGCGGTAGGAAAGGGGCACCTCGAGATTCTCGTACACCGTGAGGTGGTCGAGGAGGTGATAGCTCTGGAAGACGAAGCCGATGTACTGCTTGTTGAGTGCCAGGCGGGTCTTCGGCGGCAGGGCGTGGACGGGCTGGCCGAGGAAGAAGTACTCGCCGGTCCAGGCGGTGTCGTGCATGCCGAGGATGTGCAGCAGGGTCGTCTTGCCCGCGCCCGACGGCCCCATGATCGAGATGAACTCGCCCTCCTGGACGTCGAACGTGATGCGGCGGAGGACGTAGGTGCGGCCGACGCCGTGGGCGAAGGATTTCTCGATGTTGCGGACCGAAATGAGCGTGCCGCCGGGCGCGGCGCGGTCCACCGCGACCGCTTCCGCTGCCCGCCCCTGCCGGAAGAGTCCCATGTGCGGGTATTGTACACGTCCCGAAGCATGCGGGACCCCTCGGCTCCGGCACCGGGTCACACGAAGGTCAGGGCCGCGTTGCGGTAGTCTCCACCCAGGATGGCCACCGAGTCCGCGCCGAGCCACGCGTCGATGACGCGCGCGTATACGGAGCGGAAGTCCGTCTCGTAGCGGACGTCGTTGCCGTTGTTCTCGAGCCCGGGGTTGTCCGGCGTTGGTGCGAGCGAGGCCGCAGTGCCGTAGAGGCCGCCCCGGACGGCGCCCCCCATCGCCAGCATGAGGCCGGCGGCGCCGTGGTCGGTTCCCTGGCTCCCGTTTTCCGCGATGCGGCGGCCGAACTCGGACCACTGCAAGACGAGCGTGTCGGCGAGCAGGCCCTGGTTCTTGAGGTCGTCGTGAAAGGCGACGAGCGCGTCGTTGAGCGTCTGCATCAAGGTGACATAGGTCCCCACGTTCGTGCCCTGCCCGCTGTGCGTGTCGTAGCCGCCGGTCTGCACCCAGAACACCCGCGTGCCCGTGCCCTTCACGAGGGCGCCCGCCACGGCGCGCAGCGCCTGGCCCAGGCCGGTGTTCGGATAGCTCGTCGACGGCTGGTAGCCGGCGACGGCGGCCACGCGGTCCAGCGTGGCGAAGGCCGCGTCGGCCGTCGCGTTGACGAACGCCAGGTGGGGCAGCGCGACCGGCACGTGCGACGCGATCTTCACCGCGATGCGCCTCGCCAGCAGAGCCTCGTCTCCGCCGTTGGGGCTCGCGAAGGCGTACTGCGCCGGGTTGGCGATCGCTGGCACCGACGCCTCGCGCGCGGCGAGCGCGTGGGGCACTTCCTGGGTGCCGGCCCACGCCGCCAGGGGGTCGATGGGCGCCGGCAAGGTGTCGAGATACCGGCCCAGCCACCCCGGGCCCGTCGGCGCCTTCGGGTTCGCCGTCGACCAGACGTCGATCCCGTAGAAATGCGACCGGCTGGAGTTCTCGTACCCGACCCGCTGGATGAGCGCCAGGTGGCCCTGGTCGTACAGGGTGCGCAGCCCGGCGAGCCGCGGGTGCAGCCCGAGCGGCCGGCCGCTTCGGTCCGAGCCGATCTGGACGACGGAGCCGGCCGGGACGGCGAGGGTCGGCCGGCGGCTGTAGTAGAAGGGGTCGGTGTACGGGATCAGCGTGCTCAGGGCGTCGTTGCCGCCGGAAAGGTAGAGGACGACCAGGTTGCGCCGGGTGGCGCCCTGCGCCCGGGCGAGATCGCAGAGGAACCCGGGCGCGGCGAACCCCACGGTGAAGGCGGCGACGCCGCCGCGGATGAACTGTCGGCGCGTGACGGTCAGGGGTCTCGGTTGCATCACACCACCTGGTACGCGGCGCTCGCGGCCACGAGGTGGACGAGGCCGGCGGCTTTGGTCGCGATCTGCGCGTCCGAGCCCGTCCAGGCGCCCGTCTGGACGTACTCGAGCAGGGCGTCGTAGACGGCCCGCTCGAGGGGTGGGAGTGTCAGGCGGTCCAGCACGAAGCTCAGGAGCGCCTGCGGCGTCCGGGCGAAGGGCCGCGCGGCGTCGCGCAGGTTGAACTTCTGGTTGGTCGCGAGGGCCGCGGCGAAATTCATCCTGGCGAGCATGGCGCCGGTCGTGAACCACGCCGGGCCGAGCTCCCAGCCCGCCACATCGGGGGGCTCGAACAATTGCTGCCCCATGTTCACGAGCGGGCCCAGCGCCGAGTTCACCGAGAAGCCCGCCCACCCGATTTCCTTGAGTGCTCGAACGACGAACTCGACGGGCCACGCGTAGCGGGTGTACTCGTTCGCCGGGTCGGTGAACTCGGGCGAGAGCAGAATCCGTCTCACCACGGCCCGCATGTCGTACCCCGAGCGATAGTACGTCCCGGCGACGTCGGCGATGAAGCGGGCGGTGGGCGGCCGGGTCTCGCTGACGAAAAACGCCCACAACTTGCGCGCCAGCCGCGGCCCGGTTTCCGGGTGGCGCGCCACCGCCTCGATGAGGTCGAGGCCATCCTGCAGGCCCGCCGACGCCGGCCGCGGCGGAATCCGGCGGCCCCCGTCGGGATAGATCGGAAAGCTGAACTCCTTGGCGTCCGTGTCGTGTTGCGCGGGGTTGTAGACGAACGCCCAGGAGGCCCCCGGCGTGTTGCGCTCGCCCGTCCGCTGCAGATTCCAGCCCGTGAAGACCCGCGCGCCGGCGTAGACATCCTGCTCCGTGTAATAGCCCACCCCGAAGGTGAACAGCTCCATCAGCTCGCGGGCGTAGTTCTCCTGCGGGCGCGTCCGGACGTTCGTCCGCCCGTCCAGCCACACCAGCATGGCCGGGTCCTTCGAGACGGCCACGAGCAGGTCACGGAAGTTGCCGAGGGCGTACTCGCGGAACAGCTCGAGCTGCCCCTTCGCTCCAGCCGGGTCCTCCGACGGCTTGGCCGCGAGCATCCGGGTCGCGTCGGTCGCCCCGACGGCGCCGGCGATCTTCTGGTAGCCGGTGGCGAAGTGGTTGTGCCAGAAGAGCGCCATCTTCTCCTGGAGCGGCCGCTGCGAGTGCACCATGCGGAAGAGCCACCGCTGCCGGGCGTCGTTGATGACGGTGTTCGGCGAGAACGGCCCGCGCGCCGTCACGCCGACGTAGCCCGGCCGCCCGATCTGCTGGTCCACATCGTCCGGCACCTGTTCGTAGTCGAGCAGGAGGTCGACGGCGGCGGGATAACCCAGTTCCTCGTAGAAGGCGAGCTCAGCGGGGCTCGCCCCGAAGCCCGCCCGCCGCAGCAGGTGTGCCGTCAGGAGGTCCGCCATCGCCGCAATGCCTTCCCCCGAACCCGGCCGCGGACCCGGCTGCCCTGGCCGTGGCCGCAAGGCCGGCTCGTTCTATCCAGGCTGGAGACTCGCGATATTAGACCACAATGCGGGGCGAGAGGTTAAGGCCGTCGGGCCGAGCGAATACTGGCGCGGCCTCGCGGGCCACGTCCCGACGATGACGCGCCGTCAGGGGACCCGAGACTGCGGGTCCAGCACTCCAATCAAACGACCCGGGCGAATCCGAAGAGTTCGTCGCCCTTCGCGTGCTGCCCCAGGTGCGCGCGCAAGAGCAGGCGGGCCGCCAGATACGCCAGCCCGGCCTCGTGCCGCCCGAGGCCGAGGGCGAAGAGGTGCCGCGGGTAGTTCCGGTGGGGCCCGATGCACGGCAGGCCGTCCCGCGCGCGGGCGTACGCCGCGTCCCAGCCCAGCAGCGGTGGGATCCCCGAGATGGCGGGATAGAGCAGTGACAGCTCGTACATGAGCTGTCCGGTGCGCTGGACGATGACGCGCCCGCGCGAGCGCTCGGGCACCGCTGGCTGGTCGGCGCCGGCGAAGAGGATGCGGTCCTCGCGCATCCAGCGGAGGAAGTGCGGCGGGTCGGCGGCGTCGCGCAGCGCGGCGGTTCGCCGGCCTACCTGCCGCCGCACGGCCGCCGGCATCGTGTCGGTCAGGACGAGATAGGTATGAAACAGGCGGAAGTGCCGGCGCAGCGCGCGGTAGAGCGAGCCTGGAGCCCCGGTGGCGATGACGACGCGCTCGGCGGCCACGGTGCCACCGGTCGTCCGGATGTCCACGCGCTTGCGTCCGGCCCGGATGCGGACGACCGGCGAACGTTCGAAGAGCTGCGCGCCTTTGCGGACCGCCTGGCGCGCGAGCCCGACCGCGACCCGATACGGATCGATCTGGCCGACGCCGCGCGTCCTGACCCCGCCGAGCGCGCCCTCGAGCGGCGTTTCGCGCCGGAGCGCCGCGGGGCGCAGCCAGCTCGCGCCGTCCTGGACGAGGCCGGCGTCGCGGCGCGCCTGCAGGTCCTTACGCAACCGCTGCTCCGCGTCGCGCGTCGAGGCGAACCAGATCGCATCCTGCACGTCCAGGTCGCGGCCGAGCCCGACCCGCCGGAGCGCCGCGGCGAAGTCGAGCGACGCCCGCCGCGTGTCCTGCCAGATCCGCCGCGCCGCGCGCTTCCCGAGCGCGGCAGCGACCTCGCGGAACTCCACGTCGGGTTCCTGGCGGAGCAGGCCCAGCCCTCGCACCCCGCCCATCCCCCGGGCGATCCGCCCGCGCTCGACCAGCGCCACCCGGACACCGGCCGACGCGAACACCCACGCGATCGTGCAGCCGGTGAGGCCGCCGCCGACCACGGCGACGTCCGTGGCGAGCGTCCCGCGATGCCGGGGAAACTCGGGCACGAAGCGCCGGGGACACCGGTCCATCCAGTACGGCCGGTCGTAACGGGTGGTGGGCATTGCGCTCGGCGGCTCGCTATTGAGGCGGCTCGAGGCTCGTGAGCACCTGCATGAGCTTGACGACCTGCAGGATGTCCGGGAAGGTGCCGCGGACGGCGTGGGCTCCGGACCGCGCGAGCCCCGGAATGTACGAGGCCCGCTCCGCATCCAGGGTCAGCTTGAAGCCGACCTCGAGCTCGATAGGGGTCTTCACGCGGTACGGCGCCGCATTGCCCGCCCGCCGGACGGCCCGCGCGACGCCGTCGCGGATAAGCTGCCGCGCCCTGGCGGGCGTCACGGTCTGCGCCGAGTGATAGCCGAGGGGTTCCTTCACCACCACCCCTTCCACTCCGGGGACCGCCTGCTGAAGCTGGCTGACGGCGAGCCGGTCGCCCGAGACGAAGACGACCGGGACGCCGAAGTGGCCGGCGATCGCGGCATTGAAGATGCCCTCGGAGACTTCCTGCCCGTTCAGCTTGACGCCCAGCAGCCGCGCGCTCGAGAACGTGTGGCCGCGCACGGCGCCCGTCGTCTCCTCGCTGGCGTGATAGCCGATGAAGACCGCGGCCTGGAACGTCTCGTCGATCCCCTGCATCATCGAGAGCGGGCGCGGGAACCCGCGCACCACCTGGACGTCGTCCGGCAGCAGGTCGAGGAGCAGGTTCTGCGCGTTGCCGTGGGAGTCGGCCACGACGAAGGCGGTCGCCCCGGCCGCCCGGGCTCCCTCGATGGCCGCCAGCACCTCGCCGGTCATGATCTCCCGGAATTTCCCGTACTCGAAGCCCGTCGGCCCGAGCTGCGGCGGCTGCACGACGGCCGTCACCCCTTCCATGTCCGCGGAAATGAACACCTTGACCGGGCCGGCGCTCTGGCCGGGCGGCTGGGCCGCAGGCCGGCCGCCGAGGGCCGCCGCCACGGCACACGCAGCGGCGCCGAGCCGCCACAGGCCTGCGCGTTCCGCTCCACGTCTGGCCATCGCTCCCGACCCTCCTCTCCTTCCGACCGGCGGTGCCCCCCATCCGCCGGCGGGCCTCATTGTAGCCCGGACGGTTTCCGCCGGCTCGACGGACCAGGCTGGACCGGCTTGAGCGCCGTAGGCGAGGTGCAGGAAGGACACGGAGCGAAAAGGGTCTTGCCTTCCGTCCCGGACCGTCTTAACATGTGCGCCACCCCACAGGGCCACGCGGGGCGGCTCGGGGTTCCGCGGCGCGTCGGGTCACGGCGGGCCGCGTCAGATTTCCTGCATTCGGTCGGCGGTTAGTCGAGTGGTTTCATCCCGGCGGGGCGCACTCGTTGAGAGGTCCGTCACCGGTCGGGGCGCGCCGGGGCGGACTCGGTTGCTGGGCGTCCGGTGCAACCAGGAGGCCGGTCCATGGAGGGTGCGAAGCGCGTACTGCTCGTCGGCTCGGTCTGGCTGGCGGTCGCGACCATGGCGACTGCGCAGACCTACCAGGGTGGCCTGCGGGGTTCCGTCCGGGACGTGAGCGGCGTCATCCCGGGCTGCGAGGTGACGCTCACGAATCAGGACACGAACGCGACGCGGACGACCGTGACGAACGAACGCGGCGAGTTCGTGTTCGCCAACGTGCTGCCGGGGACCTATGTCCTCAAGGCGTCGATGCCCGGGTACAAGACGGTCGAGCACCGGGACATCCGGATCGGGACGCAGCAATTCGTCCTGCTCGATCTCACGCTCGAGGTCGGCAACATCGCCGAAGAGGTGACCGTGACGGGCGAGTCACCCATCATCGAGACGGCCAACGCTTCGGTGGCGCACTCGCTCGACAGCAGGACGATGGAGGTGCTCCCGACGGCCGGGCGCAATCCGTTCTTCCTCTCGGTGATCACCCCGTCGGTCGTGCCGACCGGGGATCCGCAGTTCGTGCGGCAGCAGGATCAGACCAACGCGTCGCTGCTGTCGCTGGCGGGCGGGCCGCGGCGCGGCAACAACTACCTGATCGAGGGCGTGCCGGTCACCGATCTGCGCAACCGCTCGGTCATCAACCCGTCGATGGAGGCGGTCGAGGAAGTCAAGGTGCAGGTGCACACCTACGACGCCGAGATGGGGCGGACCGGCGGGGGGGTGTTCAACACGACGTTCAAGTCGGGGACGAACACGTTCCGGGGGAGCGCGCTCTTCCAGAATCGGCCGAAGTGGGGGCAGGGGAAGTTTTACTTCTCGCGCAACCAGCCGAAGCCGGACACCTACTTCTATCTGGGCGGCGGGTCGCTCGGCGGGCCGATCGCGCGCAACCGGACGTTCTTCTACGGCGCGTGGGAGGGCTATCAGACGAAGACGAGCCGGAACAGCGTGCTCATCCTGCCGACCGAGGCGGAGCGCAACGGCGACTTTTCCCAGAGCGGGGTCACGATCTACGACCCGCTGACCACGCGCCTCGACCCGGCGACCGGCCAGTTTGTCCGGGACCCGTTCCCGAACAACCGGATCCCGGCCAACCGCATCAATCCGGTCGCGGCCGCGGTGCTCAAGTACCTGCCGCTTCCGGCCGCGGGCGGCAAGACCCTCGCGCGCACGGCGGAACTCGTCGACAAGTCGAGCACCTGGTCGGGCAAGATCGACCACCGGTGGAGCGACAAGTTCACCACGACGGCGACCTACGCCGGTTATCACTCGATCGAGCCCGAGTCGCGGTTTTTCTATCTCAAGAAACCTGACCCGGGCGACAACCCGGCGGACCCGGGCGAGGGGGCCCTCTTCCGCACGGTGCACATGCTGGCGCTCAACAACATCTGGATCCCCGGCAATCGGTCGGTGTGGGCGTTCCGCTACGGGTTCACCTACTTCGCCGACGATGACATTCCGCTCGACTTCGACCTGGCGTCGCTGGGGTTCGCGCCGGCGTACGTGAGCCTCGTGCCGCGGCAGAAGTTCCCCCGCATCACGATCGAGGGGTACGGCCGCGGCGGGACGGTCACGGGCGATCGCTCGCCCCAGGACACGACCTTTTACGGTCAGAACGCGAACGTCTCCTACACGCGGTTCGTCGGGTCGCACGAGGTGAAGGTAGGCGGGGACTACCGGCTGATCGGGATGAAGCTGTTCGCGCAGGGGCAGTCGAGCGGGGTGTTCAACTTCAGCAAGGGCTTCACGCAGGGGCCCAACCCGCTCACCGCGAGCGCGACGGCCGGCGACGCGTTCGCCACCTTCCTGCTCGGGTTCCCGGCGAGCGGCAGCATCACGGTGGCGACGCCGAACGATTTCTTCATCCACTACACCGCGGCCTATGCGCAGGACAACTGGCGCATCACGCCGAACGTCACGGTGAACTTCGGCCTGCGCTACGAGTACGAGACCGGCCTGAACGAGGCGAAGAACCAGTTCACCGTCGGTTTCGACCGTGACCGGGCGTTCCCGGTGCAGGTGCCCGGGCTCAACCTGAAGGGCGGGTTGATGTACGCCGGCGTCGACGGGTACCCGACGCATCAGGGCGACCCGTCGGCGACCAAGTTCGCGCCGCGGGGCGGCTTCGCGTGGTCGATCTCGCCGGACACGGTCCTGCGGGGCGGCTACGGTCTGTTCTGGGCGCCCCCGCAGTACCCGTTCCCGAGCGAGACCAACATGGGGACGCGCGGCTACACCGCCGTGACGAGCTACTTCGCCAGCGCGGACGGCGGCCTCACGCCGGCCGGCACCCTGACAAATCCGTTCCCCAACGGCATCGAGCAGCCGCGGGGCAACGCGCAGGGCCTGCTGACCGGCGCGGGCGGCGACGTCGACTTCGTCGACCAGTTCAGCAAGCCCGCGTACGTCCACCAGTTCTCGGTCGACCTGCAGCGCCAACTGCCGGGCAACATGGCCGTGACGGTGGGCTACGTGGGCAGCCGCGGCGAGAACCTGCTCGTCGGGGGCACGAACGCCGTCGCGGTGAACATCAATCAGCTCGACCCATCCTACATGGCGCTCGGTACGCAGCTCCTGCAGGCGGTGCCGAACCCGTTCTTCGGGAACCCCGTCTTCGGCGCGCTCAGTCGCTCGGCGACGATCCCCTACGGGCAGCTCCTCCGGCCCTACCCGCAGTTCCTCAACGTGAACGCCCACCGGGTGAGCGCGGCGAAGTCGCGCTACCACTCGATGGTCGTGAAGCTCGACCGGCGGATCCGGAACGGGTGGGGCTTCAACGTCAATTACACGTTGAGCAACCTCAAGGACAGCCAGTACGGCGAGGGCAACTTCTTCTCCAACCGGTCGGCCCTGCCGCTCAACAACTACGACATCGACCGCGAGTTCGCCACCTCGCTCCTCGACACGCCGCACCGCGTGAACTTCAGCGTGAGCTGGGAACTCCCGTTCGGTCAGGGCAAGCGCTGGCTGGACCGCGGCGGCGTGCTCAACGTCCTGTTGGGCGGGTGGCAGGTCACGGCCGTCGGGTCGTACCAGAGCGGGTTCCCGACGCAGGTCTTCCAGGCGAACAACAATTCGGGCCTGCTCGGGAGCGGCCAGCGGCCCAACGTCGTGTCGGGCGCGTCGAAGGCGACGAGCGGCAGCACAGAAGCGCGGCTGACCGGGTGGCTGAACCCGGCGGCGTGGACCAACGCGGCGCCCTACACCTGGGGCAACGCGCCGCGGACGAACCCCGACGCGCGGACCCCGATGAAAAAGCAGACGGATTTCGCCATCCAGAAGACCCAGCCGGTCGGCGGCACGAACGTGATGGTTCGGCTCGAGATCATCAACCTGTTCGACGACCCGAACTTCCTGGGGCCGGCGACGGGGTTCGGGCTGGCGAACTTCGGGCGGATCACGGAGGTCGGGGGCTTCCCGCGCATGGTACAGTTGCTCATCCGCGCGAGCTGGTAAAATGCCCCCCGCGGGAGAGCTGGACGGCCGCCCGGCCGGCGCCGCCGGCCGTCCAGCCGACCTCGCGGGGGCATCGGCGCCGCGTCCGACGGGGTACGAGGCGGGCGGGACCCGGGAGAACCGCCCGGGGGCGAGGAGCCGGGACGAGACGCGCGCAATCAGAGGAGGCGGGCCATGGCGGTGTCACGGCGGGCGGTG
>CAYZKQ010000004.1:0-32415 GCA_964478975.1 uncultured Vicinamibacterales bacterium
GGCCCGGCCGGCCCGCGGCGGCGCGGCGGGCGGCATCGCGCGCCCTCACCAGGCGATCCCGTAGTCTTCCCCGTGGTTGCTCGATCCGCCCCACAAGGTCCCGTGTTTCGCGTCGATGAAGATGGCGTTGATGGGGCCTGACGTGAGGCGCTGGAATTCCAGCCGGTAGCCCATCGCGGCGAGCTCGGCGCGCACCCACGGCGGCACGCTCTCGTTGAGCAGCATGCGGCCCGGCTGCGAGGCGTGGTCGCCGAACGAGCTGCGCATCTGGTAGCTGTTCATGTTCGGGGCCTCGGCCGCCTGCTGCACGTTCATGCCGAACTCGACCATGTTCAAGAAGAACTGCAGGAGGTTCTGGTCCTGCGTGTCGCCGCCCTGGACCGCGAAGGCGAGGTAGGGGCGGCCGTCCTTGAGGGCCAGGCTCGGCGTGAGCGTGACCCGCGGCCGCTTGCCCGGCGCCACGACGTTGAACGGATTCTCGGCTTCGTCGGTGACGAACGCCTGCATGCGCTGGCTCATGCCGATGCCCGTCCGTCCCGCGATGACGGCCGGGATCCACGCGCCGCTCGGGGTCATGGAGACGACCCAGCCTTCGCGGTCGGCGGCCACGACCGAGGTGGTGCCCGCGAGAAACGCTTCGTCGAAGGCGCGCTGCCGCGCGGCGTCCCAGGGCTCGTCCGCCGAGGACGAGCGCCGGCCCCAGGCGTCGAGCAGGTGGCGGTACGGATTCGTGCCGCCCTGGAACGGGTAGGGGTCGCCGGGCCCGGCGGCGGCGTCGTTGCGCTCCCAGTTGATCTGGTTGAACCGCACCTTCGCGTAGTCCTTCGAGATTAGCCCTTTGACCGGCTCTTCGGGCGGGAAATACGGGTCGCCGTAGTAGAAGTCCCGGTCCGCGAAGGCGAGGTTCATCGTCTGGTAGAGGGCGTGGAGGTAGCGGGCGCTGTTGTAGCCCATGGCCTTGAGATCCATGTGTTCGAGGATGTTGAGCGCCTGCAGCAGCACCGGACCCTGCGTCCAGACGGTCAGTTTGTAGACCTCGATACCCTTGTAGGTCGTCGAGACCGGCTCTTCGATTTTCACCTGCCAGTTGGCGAGGTCGTCGAGGGTGACGAGCCCGCCCTGTTCCTGGAAGCCGCGCACGAGCTCCTGGGCGATGTCGCCTTTGTAGAAGCGGTCGTAGGCGGTGTAGATGGCTTCCTTGCGGTTCTTGCCGGCCTTGAGGGCGGCCTGCTCGGCCTCGACGAGCTTGCGCAGCGTGGCCGCCAGCTCGGGTTGGCTGAACACCTCGCCCGGGTACGGCGCCTCGCGGCTCTCGCCGGGGTGCACGAGGAAGACTTGCTTCGAGTACGGCCACTGGCGCAGTTGTTTCTTGTTCCGCTCGATCGTGTTGGCGAGCTGCTCCTCGATGGCGTAGCCGTCGGCCATCTGGATCGCCGGCTCGAGGACGTCTTTGAGGCTCAGGCGGCCGTACTCGGCGAGCATGACCATCAGGCCGCCGGGCGTGCCGGGGGTGACGGCGGCGAGGGGACCCTCGTCCGGGGGGTACTTCAGGCCCTTCGCCTTGAAGAACTCGGGGGTCGCGCCGGTGGGGGCCACGCCGAGGGCGTTGATGGCGATGACCTTCTTCAGACCCGGGTGATAGATGAGGGCCTGGGTCTCGCCGCCCCACCCGAGCGTATCCCACATGGTGGCGACGGCGGCGAGCATGGCGCAGGCCGCGTCGACGGCGTTGCCACCTTTCTGGAAGATCATGGCGCCGGCGGTCGCGCCGAGGGGCTTACCCGTGATGGCCATCCAGTGCCGCCCGTGGAGCACGGGCTTCATGGTGCGCTGGGCGCCGAGCGTGACGATCGACAGGGCGCACACGACCGCGACCGCGGCCAGGTGACGCAGGGGCATGAAGGATCCTCCCGACTGGGCCGGCGGATCCGGCCGAGGGCATCTTACCAAACTTGACAGGGAGCGGGGACGAGACTCAAATGTGCGCGGGAGGTTCGTCATGAGGGGACGTCATCGTCTGACCGGTGTCCTGCTCGCGGCTGTCGCGGCCGTCCTGCTGGCGCCCGCGGCGCTCGCCCAGGTGTCGACGCCGGAGCAGTTCTTCGGCTTCCGCATCGGCACCGACGGCGAGCTGGCGCGATATCCGAAGGTGCTCGAGTACTTGCAGCTCCTGGCGAAGACGACCGATCGGGTCAAGTACGAAGAGCTGGGGAAGACGACGATGGGGGCGCCGTACGTGCTCGTGACGATCAGCGCGCCGGCGAACCTGTCGCAGCTCGACCGCCTGGTGGCGATCAACCGGCGGCTCGCGGATCCGCGCGGCCTGAGCGAGGCGGAGGCGCACCGGCTCGTCGCGGAAGGGCGGCCGTTCTACCTGCTGTTCGCCACGATCCACTCGACCGAAGTCGGCAACGGCCAGGCCATCGTCGAGATCGCCCATCGGCTGGCGACCGACCACAGCCCGCCGGTGCGGGAGATTCTCGACAACCTGGTCCTGCTGCTCGTCCCGTCGCAGAATCCCGATGGGCAGAATCTGGTCATCGACTACTGGTACAAGACGAAGGGCACGCCGTACAACCGCGTGTATCCGGACCTCTATCACAAGTACGTCGGGCACGATGACAACCGCGACTGGTTCATGTTCACGCAAAAAGAAACGCGGCTCGCGGTCGAGAAGGTGATGAACGCCTATAGGCCGCAGCTCGTGCACGACATGCACCAGATGGGCTCGACCGGCGCGCGAATTTTCGTGCCGCCGTTTCAGGATCCGTACGACCCCAACATCCATCCGATCTTGGCGCAGGGGCAGTTTCAGGTGGGGCTGGCGATGGCGTCGGCACTCGTCGCCGAAGGCAAAGCCGGTGTCGAGTGGGGCCGGCGATACGACCTGTGGACGCCGGCGCGGCAGTACATGGTCTACCACGGCGCCCCGCGGATCCTCACGGAAATCGCCAGCGCGAACCTAGCCGACCCGTTCGTGAACCCGGCCGGCCGGGACCGTGGCCTCGGGCCGCAGGAGCCCTCGTCGAACTACCCGCTCCCGTACCGGAGCGGCGAGTGGCGGCTGCGGCAGATCGTCGACTACGGCATCACGGTGGTGTTCGCCGGCCTCACCCACATGGCCAAGTACCGCGAGACGTGGCTCGACAACTTCTACAAGGTGCAGCGCGACTGGGTGAACTGGAAGGGCACGCCGTACGCCTTCGTGATCCCGGCCGCGCAGCGCGATCCGTTCGAAGCCTACGAGATGCTCCAGATTCTGAAGTTCGGCGACGTGGAAATCCACCGCGCGCGGGCGCCGTTCACGGCCGGCGGCCGGAGCTACCCGGCCGGGTCGTTCGTCGTCAAGGTGGCGCAGCCGTTCGGGGCGTTCGCCAAGACGATGCTCGAGAAACAGGTCTATCCGGACCTGCGCCTGTTCCCCGGAGGTCCGCCGCTTCCGCCGTATGACGTGACGGGCCACACCCTGTGGATGCTGATGGGGGTGACGGTGGACCAGATCGACGCGCCCTTCGACGCGGACCTCGAGCTCGTCTCGACCGTACAGCCTCTGCCGGCGCCGCCGCTGCCGCGCCCGCGATGGGCGTATCTCATCGGGCCCGAGACGAACGCGGCCTTTCTAGCACTGGCCGAGCTGCAGAAGGCCAACGTGCCCGTCTACCGCGCCGCATCGGGGTTCGACGCCGGCGGCGAACGATTCGCCCCTGGCACGTGGATCGTCCCGTCCGCGCCGGCGGCGGCCAAGATCCTGGACGACGTCTCGAGGCGCACGGGCATGGTCGTGCGGGGGACCGACCGGCCGGTGGCGGTGGACGCCTACCGGATCAAGCCCAACACCCGGATCGGGTTGTGGAAGGCCGCCAACAACATGCCGGGCGGGTGGCTGTGGTGGCTCTTCGAGCAGTACGGGTTCGCGCACCGGCTGATCTCGTCCCAGGACTTCGCCGGCGACCTGGCGTCGCTCTACGACGTGATCGTCCTGCCGTCAGGCACGACGCGGGCGCGCATCGTCGAGGGGCTCGACCCGAAGCGCTACGACCCGGCGGAGTGGGCCTGGGCGTTCGGCGTCGGCGAAGCCGGGTGGGAGAAGCTGCGCGCGTGGGTCCACGGCGGCGGCACGCTGGTGGCCATCGGCACGGCGGTGGAGACGGCCCGCGCCCTGCTGGATTTGCCGATCGAGCCGGTGCTGCCCGAGACGCGGCGGCGGTTCGGCGCGCAAGAGGCGGCGCCAGCGGCGCGCTCGGTCCCGGCGGCGGAAGTCGACCGGGTGCTGCGGCAGGCGTTCCAGAGCCCGGCGGCGCTCATCGAGACGCTCCAGCAGCGGGTGGTGGAGCCGACGAGCCAGTTCTATTGCCCCGGCTCGCTGCTCATGAACGAGTTCAACACGGATCATCCGGTCGCGTGGGGCATGCCGGCGGCGTGGCCGATCTTTTTCGAGTCGAACCAGGCCTACCGCCTCAAGCCCGGCTTCACGATTGCCGCCGAGGCCGTGGCCCGGTATCCGCAGAAGGGGCCCATTCTGGCGAGCGGGTGGCTGCTCGGCGAGGCGTTCCTGCCGGATCAGGTGAACGCGGCGGCGTTCCGCGTCCGAAGGGGCTACGTCGTGACGCTGGCGTCCGAGGTGGATTACCGGGCCCAGCCGCGCGCGACGTTCAAGTTGCTGTTCAACGCGATGTTCCACGGGCCGTCGACGCGGGTGCCGGCGGGGAAGATCGGGGCGGGGACGTAGGCCGGGCGTCTCGTCGCACGTAGGCCGGGGCTTTCAGCCCCAGCCCCGGCGGCGGACGCGGGCCGGGGCTCGTCTGCCGCGAGGTCGCCGCGTTCGCGACGCGCGATTTTCCCGCGGCGTTCGGCGCCCCTGAGAGGGGCAGCGTACGGGCGGATCTGCGCACGGCGGCCCTTGGGGACGGCGCCCCTGAAAGGGGCGCCCTACGTACGGATCTGCGGACGGCGCCGGTAGAAGGGGCGCCCTACGGACGCTCGGGGAGGCGCGTCACGACGCACTCGCGGACGCCGCGGCCCGCGACGGCGGCGACCTCGAACTCGAGCCCCGCGTAGCGCACGCGATCTCCTACGCGCGGCGGGCGGCCCAGCTCGGCGAGGACCAGGCCGCTCACGCTGGCGACGTCCGCCCGCGCGAGTTCGCGGCCGAGGCGTTCGCCGAGTTCGTCCAGCCGCACGGTGCCGGCCACGCGGAGGCGCCCCGGGGCCTCCTCCCGCATCGCCGGCGGGCGGGCGCCGCGCTCGTCGATCTCGCCGACAATCTCGTCGACCAGGTCGGCGAGGGTGACGAGGCCGGCGGTGCCGCCGTGTTCGTCGATCACGATCGCCATCCGGGCCCGCTCCCGCCGGAGGACGGCGAGCACGGCCTCGGCCCGGGCGGTTTCGGGGACGACGGGCGCGGGTCGCGCGTCGGCGGCCTGGAGAGGCTGGCCTGTCGACAGCCGGTGCACGAGGTCTTTGATGTGGACGATCCCGACGATGTGGTCGAGGTCGTCCTGGTAGACGGGGTACCGGGTGTACGGCCCCTCGCGGAGGCGCGCGCGGATCTCGGTGGGGTCGGCCCCCACCCGGAGTCCCTGGATGCGCACCCGCGGCACCATCACGTGCGCGGCGGTCAGGTCGCTGAACGCCATCAGCTCGCGGAGCATGCGCCCCGCGTCGGGCTGGATGGCGCCGCCGGCTTCGCTCTCGCGGACGACGATCTGCAGCTCTTCGGGCGTATAGAACCGCTCGGCGCTCGGGCGGCGCGCGATGCCCGCGAGGCGGAGCAGGCCGGCCGCGGCGAAGCCAAGCGCCGCCACAACCGGAAACAGCATCGTCCGCAGGGCGAAGACGAGCGGGGCGGCGGCGAGGGCGACCCGTTCCGGGTGCTGGAGGGCGACCGACTTGGGGACGACTTCGCCGAGGACGACGTGCAGATAGGTCAGCAGCGTGACGGCGGCGGCGCTCGCGACGCCGTGCGCCGCGACCCAGGCGGGCGGGTCGGCGGCGGCGATCCACGCGGCCAGCCGCGCGGCCATGACGTGCTCGCCGTACATGCCGAGCGCCAGGCTCGCCACCGTGATGCCAATCTGCGAGGTGGCGAAGAACCGGTCCTGCTCCGCCGGGCGGCGCTGGATCCGCCTGACGAGGCGCGCCAGCCACTCGCCGCGCGCGGCGCGGCGGTCGACGGCCGGCCGCGGGGCGGCCACGATGGCGAACTCGGCCGCGACGAAGCCGCCGTTCAGCGCGATGAGCGCCGCGGCGACGAGCCAGGGTACGAGGTCAGGCATCGCGGGTCTCGCGCCCGGACGGCCCGCCGGAGCCCGGCGGCGCCGGCGCCTCGTCGAGACCGCCGAGCAGTTCGGCGGCCACGTCCTCCAGCGTCAGGAGGCCGACGACACGGTCGCGCCGGTCCACGACGAGGGCGAGCGGCGCCCGCGCCCCGCGCAGGTGCGACAGCAGGCGGTCGGCGGGCAGGTCCTCGCGCACGCGCACGACGGGGCGGATGAGCGACCGGAGGGACGGCCGCGCGCCGGAGGCGTAGGCGAGGGCGAGGTCTTTCGTGTGCACCACGCCGATGGCGTGGTCGAGCGACGACTCGTACACGGGCAGGCGGGTGTAGGGGCTCGCGACTGCGCGCTCCACGACGCGCTCGAAGGGCTCGCGGGCGTCGACGGCCTCCACGCGGTCGCGCGGGATCATCAGGTCGCGCGCCACGCGCCGCCCGAGCCGGAGTGCGCGCTGCAGCCGCGCCTGCTCTTCCGGCTTCAGCAGGCCGCCGTCGCGGCTTTCGGCGACCAGCAGCTCGATCTCTTCGGGCGAATGGACGTGGCGATGGCCGGTGTAGCGGAGTCCGAGGAGGCGGAGCATCGCCAGGCCGCTGCCGTTGAGCACCGCGATGAACCACGCGAGCGCGCGCAGCGACCACACCATCGGCACGACGGTGGCGAGCGCCACGCGCGTCGGGTACTGCAGCGCCAGGGCCTTCGGGACCAGTTCGCCGAGCACGACCTGCGCGGCCGCCAGCGTGGCGAGCACGATCCCGACCGCGAGGCCCGCCGCCGTCGCCGACTCCAGGAGCGGCCATCGCTGGACCCACGGCTCGAGGCGCGGGGCCAGCGCGGGCGCCAGGGTGACCTGCGCCCACGCGCCCAGGACGAGGCTCGACAGCGTGATGCCGATCTGGCTCGCGGCGATGTAGCGGTCGAGGGCCCGCGGGTCGTCGACGATGGGGAGCAACCGCCGGGCCAGCCGGTGACCCTCCGTGGCCAACTGGCGGAGCCGGCTGCGCCGGACGCCGACGGTCCCGAACTCGGCGGCCACGTAGACCGCGTTGACCAGGATGAGCAGGGCGATCACGCCCCAGGTCACGACGACGGGTGTCGCCACGGCGATCCATTATGGGCCGTCCGGCGGCAAGGCGGTTGGCGGGCGCGGTCGCGCGCGGCGGGGCAGGCCGCGGCGCGCACGCCGTGTAAGCGATGGCGGGGCGCTTCAGGTAGGATAGGGTTGCGTTTCGCGAGGTCCACGGGGCCGGGGCCTGGTGCGGAGGTGGTGCGAGGGTGCGCGTGTGGTGCTGGTGCTGGGTGGGCGTGGTGCTGCTGGGCACGAGTCCTGGCCTCGCGGCCGCCAACGAGAACGCGCTCGCCGGCCGCCCGAGACTGGAAATCCGGCGGGTCGCGAGCCCGCCGACGCTCGATGGCCGCCTGGACGATCACGCCTGGCGCGAGGCGGTGCGAGTCACCGAGTTCACCCAGCACAACCCGCGGGAAGGGGTGCCGGCGAGCGAGCAGACCGAGGTCTGGCTGGCCTACGACAGTCGCGCGCTGTATGTCGCGATCTACGCGCACTATTCCGATGTGTCGCTCATGCGGGCCAACCGGGCCGACCGCGACCGGGCCGACCGCGACGACCGGGTGTCCCTCTACCTCGACCCGTTTCTCGACCAGCAGCGGGCGTACCGGTTTTCGGTCAACGGCTACGGGGTGCAGGGTGACGCGATTCTCAACGCCGGAGGCGGCGGGCCGGGAGGCCCCGGTCGCGGCGAAGACGAGTCGTGGGATGCGTTGTTCTACACCGCGGGCGGGCCGGTCGAGGACGGCTGGATCGTCGAGGTGGCGATTCCCTTCAAGAGCTTGAGGTATCCGCCCCCGCGGGACGGCGGCGAGCACCGCTGGGGCCTGCAGATGACGCGCAGCATCGAGAGCAAGGACGAGGACGTCGCGTGGGCGCCGATCTCGCGCCGGGTCGAGAGCTTCCTCGCGCAGATGGGCGTGCTCTACGGCCTGCGCGACCTCGAGTCCAGCAAGAATCTCGAGGTGCAGCCCACGGCCACGGCCGTCCGCGCGGACCGGCGCGATCGGGAGTCGGGCGTGTTCAGCCGCGGGCCCGTGCAGCCGGACGTCGGGGTCAACGTCAAGTACGGCGTCACGACGAACCTGACGGCGGACTTCACCTACAATCCTGACTTCTCGCAGATCGAGGCGGATCGCCCGCAGATCGAGGTCAACCAGCGGTATCCGGTGTTCTACCCGGAGCGGCGGCCGTTTTTTCTCGAGGGGCAGGAGATCTTCAGCACGGCGATCAACCTCGTGCACACGCGGACCATCGTGGACCCGCTCGGCGGCGCGAAGCTCACGGGCAAGGTCGGGTCCACCAATCTGGGGGTCCTCGTGGCCAACGACGAGGCGCCCGGGCGCGTGGACGACCCGGACGATCGGGCGTACGGCCGGACCGCGCGGGTGGTCGTCGGCCGCGTGCGGCGCGACCTGTACGCCGAATCGTTCCTCGGGGCGATCGTGACCGACCGCGCGTTTCTGGACACCTTCAGCCGGGCGCTCGGCGTCGACGGCCGGTTCCGCCTGGGCGCCGTGCATCGCCTGAGCTTCATGGTGGCCGGCACCGACGCGCGGGACGAGGAAGGCGTGCGGGCGCGGGGCTACGCGCTGCAGGTGAGTTTCGCGCGTACGGGCCGGAGCCTGGATTATTCCGTGACGCACACGAGCCTCTCGCCGGAATTCGAGACCGCCCTGGGGTTCATCCGGCGGACGGACATCCGGGACACGACGGCCAGCGCTGCGTACACGTTCTGGCCGCAGGCCACCGTCATCAACTGGGGCCCGCGGGCGCGCTACCGCGTCAACTACGACTTCGCGGGGCTCAAGCAGGACGAAGAGGTGGAAGTGGGGCTGAACGCGCGGTTCGCCCGGAACATCGGGATGCGGGGCAACGCGACGCGGGAGATGGAGCGGTACGAAGGGATCGAGTTTTTCAAGTGGCGGTACTCGCTCGGCGGTGACGCGGATTTCAGCCGGCGGTTCTCCTTCGGCGGGCACTGGAACTGGGGGGACGAAATCCGGTACGGCGACAGCCCCTACCTGGGACGGACCTACGGAGGGTCCGCGAGCCTGACGCTGCGCCCGGGGCCGCGCCTCGAAGCGAACGTGACCGGGAACTTCAGCCGGTTCATCGACCCGGCGACGGGCACGCGGGTGTTCGATGTGCAGCTCTACCGCGCTCGGGCGACCTATCAATTCACCGAGCGCCTGCTGCTTCGCCAGATCGTCGAGTACGACACCTATGCCGGCAAGCTCGGGGTGAACCTGCTAGCCACCTACCGCGTCGACGCCGGCACGGTGGTTTTCGCCGGGTACGACGACCGCGCGCAGGTGGGGCGGCGCTTCAACGAGGAGCGGTTCGCCGACGACGCCCTGCGGCGGACGAGCCGGACGTTTTTCATGAAGGTCGCGTATCTGTTCCGCCGCTGAGGGAGGCTGGGGAATGATTCACCAGAGAGGTGTCGACATGAGGCGATCGCTGCCCGTCTTTGTCTGCGTCCTCGTCGCGATCGGGCTCGCCGGGTCACCGGAGGCCCAGGCGCCGCTGCCGCTCGACCAGGTCAAGCTGCCGCCGGGGTTCTCGATCGACCTGTACGCGACCGGCGTGCGGAACGCGCGGTCCCTGGCGCTGAGCCCGGGCGGGGTGCTCTTCGTCGGGACCCGCCAGGCGGGCGCGGTTTACGCGGTCGTCGATCGCGACCGCGACCAGAAGGCGGACGCGGTCTACACGATCGCGAGCGGCCTGAACATGCCGAACGGCGTGGCGTTCCGCGACGGTGCGCTCTACGTGGCCGAGGTGAACCGGGTGTGGCGGTACGACGGCATCGAGCAGCGGCTGGAGCAGCCGCCGGCGCCGGTGCTCGTCACCGACGCGCTGCCGTCGGACCGGCACCACGGGTGGAAGTTCATCGCGTTCGGGCCGGATGGGCTCCTGTATCTGCAGGTCGGGGCGCCCTGCAACGTGTGCGAGCGCGACGACCCGCGGTACGCGTCGATCCTGCGCATGAAGCCCGACGGGACCGACCTGGAGGTGTTCGCGAGCGGCGTGCGGAACACCGTGGGCTTCGACTGGCACCCGGAGACCCGCGAGCTCTGGTTCACCGACAACGGCCGCGACATGCTCGGCGACGACAGTCCGCCGGATGAGCTGAACCGCGCGCCGTCGAAGGGCCTCCACTTCGGGTTCCCCTATTGCCACGGCGGCGATCTGCCGGACCCCGAGTTCGGGGCGAAACGGTCGTGCCGGGAGTTCGAGCCGCCGGCGCAGAAGCTCGGCCCGCACGTGGCGGCCATCGGGATGCGGTTCTACACGGGGCGGATGTTCCCGCCGGAGTACCGGAACCAGATCTTCATCGCCGAGCACGGGTCGTGGAACCGGTCGAAGAAAATCGGGTATCGCGTGACGCTCGTGCGCCTCGAGGGCAACCGCGCCGTGTCGTACACGCCGTTCGCGGAAGGCTGGCTCCAAAACGAGCGCGTGTGGGGGCGGCCGGCCGACGTGCTCGTCATGCCGGACGGCGCGCTGCTCGTCTCGGACGACCTGGCGGGCGTCATCTATCGCGTCAGTTATCGGCGCTGACTTGAATCGCCGTTCCGCCGGCCCGTACGTCGGGCGGCCCTTTATGGGCCGCCGCCTCCGGGTCCGTCGCGGCGTGCCGGCCACGTATAATGGTTTAGGTCGCGCCGTCTGTTTCCCCGCCCATGCCTGAACCCCGCGACTTCATCCGCCAGATCATTGCGGACGATGTGCGGGCCGGCCGGAACGGGGGGCGCGTGCATACGCGCTTTCCGCCGGAGCCCAACGGGTACCTCCACATCGGGCACGCGAAGTCGATCTGCCTCAATTTCGGCG
This sequence comes from uncultured Vicinamibacterales bacterium, assembly GCA_964478975.1. Classification (GTDB taxonomy): domain Bacteria; phylum Acidobacteriota; class Vicinamibacteria; order Vicinamibacterales; family JAHECP01; genus CAYZKQ01. The sequence continues at coordinate 11,176 of CAYZKQ010000004.1, forward strand.
TCGCCGAGGAATTCGGCGGCCTGTGCAACCTACGGTTCGACGACACGAACCCGACCACCGAGGAGGCGGAGTACGTCGAGGCGATCAAGCGCGACGTGAAGTGGCTCGGGTTCGACTGGGGCGACCGCGAGTACTACGCCTCGGATTATTTCGAGCAGCTCTACCAGTTCGCCGAGTATCTCATCAAGGCCGGCAAGGCGTACGTCGACAGCCTGACGCCCGAGGAGATCCGGGAGCACCGCGGCACCCTGACCGAGCCGGGGCGCGAGAGTCCGTACCGCAACCGGTCGGTGGCGGAGAACCTGGATCTGTTCCGTCGGATGCGGGCGGGCGAGTTCGAGGACGGCACGCACGTCCTGCGGGCGAAGATCGACATGACGTCGCCCAACATCAACCTGCGCGATCCCACCCTGTATCGCATCCGCAAGGCGACGCATCACCGCACGGGCGACGCGTGGTGCATCTATCCGATGTACGACTACGCGCACCCCTTGTCCGACGCGATCGAGGGCATCACGCACTCGCTGTGCACGCTCGAGTTCGAGGATCACCGGCCGTTGTACGACTGGCTCATCGAGAACACGCCGGTGCCGCACCGGCCGCGGCAGATCGAGTTCGCGCGGTTGAACCTCACCTACACGGTGATGAGCAAGCGCAAGCTGCTCGAGCTCGTCGAGGGCGGCTACGTCAGCGGCTGGGACGACCCGCGGATGCCGACCCTGAGTGGCATGCGGCGGCGCGGGTATCCGCCCGAGGCCATCCGCGACTTCGCCGAGCGGGTCGGCGTGGCCAAGCGCGAGAACATCGTGGACGTCGCGCTGCTCGAGCACGCGGTGCGTGAGCGGCTCAACAAGACGGCGCCCCGGGCGATGGCGGTGCTGCGACCGATCCGGCTCGTGATCGAGAACTACCCGGACGACCTCGTCGAGGAGCTGCCCGTGGTGAACAACCCGGAGGATCCGGCGGCGGGGACCCGGCTGGTGCCCTTCTCGAAGGTGCTCTACATCGAGCGCGACGATTTCCGCGAGGTGCCGCCGCCGAAGTACTACCGGCTGGCGCCGGGGCGGGAGGTGCGGCTGCGCAACGCGTATTTCGTGCGGTGTGTCGGGTTCGAGAAGGATCCCGCGACGGGCGAGGTGGTGGAGGCGCGGTGCACCTACGACCCGGCGACGCGCGGCGGGGATGCGCCCGACGGCCGGCGCGCGAAGGCGACGCTGCACTGGGTGTCGGCGCGGCACGCTGTCCCGGCGGAGGTGCGGCTGTACGACCGGCTGTTCAAGACGCCGAACCCCGGCGCCGGCGGGCGCGACTTCAAGGAGGATCTGAACCCGAACTCGCTGGAGGTCCTGACCGGCTGCCAGGTCGAGCCGCGCCTGCAGGCGGCGCAGCCCGGCGAGCGGTTCCAGTTCGAGCGGCTGGGGTATTTCTGCGTCGACCCGGACACGCGCCCCGGGCGCCTGGTGTTCAACCGCACGGTCGGGCTGAAGGATACGTGGGCGAAGATCGAGGCGAGGCTGGCGGCCGAGGCGCGGGGGGCAGCCACAGGGTGAGGGGCCACCCGCGGGACGAGCGCCGGGCCGCCGCTCAGCGCCCGGACGTGAAATTGGCGGGCCTCTGTGCGAGAATACGGCAGGTCTGATCGGTGAGGTGGCCGAGAGGCTGAAGGCGGCGGTTTGCTAAACCGTTGTAGGGCCCAAAAGCTCTACCCAGGGTTCGAATCCCTGCCTCACCGCCATTCCCGTGCCGCAAGACGGCCGTGTTCGTGCCGTTGGTCCCGCTGGGCCCGAGCAGGGCGCGCCGGCATCGGCGCCGGCCTCATCCGCTAATGCGGATACCTGGGTGATTCGGTCACCGGAGCCTGCTGCGAGGCATTTGAACCTAGCTTGGTGGGGGTTCAACCGTCGCAGCGAAGAGAGGATGCGGCGATGTGGACCGCGATCCGGTCCCTCGTCAAGTCCGGTGCCGCGACAATTCTCGCGGCCGGGCTCTTCGTCGGGGCCAGCATCGTCCCCTACGTGGCGTCGCCCTCTATCCGCGTGTCGTTCAGTCCGCACAGGCCGCTGATAGACCGGATCGCCGCGGGCTTCTATCCAGCCGAGACGACCCCTCAGGGGATTCCATTCGCCTGGACCGACGGCGATGCGCGCGTCCTTTTCCCCCACCTCGACCGCCGCCCGGCCTGGCGGCTCCGGATTCGGCTCGCCAGGGGAGCCTGGCCCCGGCAGGCCCGGCCACCCGCGCTCGCGCTCGAGGTCGATGGGCGGGTCGAGACGCGGATGCTTCCCCCAACCGACTTCGCCGACCAGGAACTGTTCGTAGCGCGCCGGCCCGGTCGTCGGGGTCTGATGCTTCGCTTTCGCTCTGAAACTTTCGTCCCCGGTCCCCACGATCCTCGCCGGCTCGGCGTGGTCGTCAGCGAGATCGTGCTGGAGCCCGAAGGACTCGCGATGCCACCAGTCTCGGCTCTGGTGGCCAGGGTGGTTTCGGGCGTGGCGCTCGCCGTCGCGCTCAAGCTCAGCGGGCTGGCCCTGCCGTATCTGACCGCCCTGCTCGGCAGCTTGGGACTGTTCTCCGGGTGGCTGCTGCGCCTCGGCTCGGCGGCGTACGCAGGATACGATTCCCGCGCCTGTCACGCGGTCCTGTGGATCGCGGGCACTGCCGCCGTGCTCCTTCTCGCCGCCAAGCTCTTCGGACGCCCGCGATCACAGGCGACGGGTCTCGCCTTCGCGGTCAGCGTCGCCGCGATGTCCGCTAAAGCGCTCGTGGTGTTCCATCCCGACATGATTGTGGGCGACACCATCTTCCACCTCCATCGCTTCCAACGGGTGCTCGCCGGTCGGTACTTGTTCACCTCGGTGGCCCCCGGCGGGGAGTTTCCGTATCCCGTGGGACTCTACGTGGTTGCAAGCTGGTTGCGACCGCTGATGACAGAACCGGTCACGTTGTTAAGAGCCCTTGTCTTTGTCGCAGACGCCGCCGCGGGGTTCGCCGTTTACGGCCTGGCCGGTCGTCTAGGGGCGAAGGCGGCCGCAGGGTTATGGGCCGCGACCATCTATCACCTCACACCGGCGGCGTTTCAGGTCCACGGGGCCGCGTATCTGACGAACGCCTTCGCCCATGCGATCTCCGTCGTCGGGCTCTTCGGGTTGTCTACGCTCACCGGCGGCTGGCTGGACACGTGGCGGCTGGCCGGTACGACGGCTGCGCTGGCGCTCGCGCTGCTCTCACATACGAGCACAGCTGCGATTCTCTCGGTTACGGCGGGGATGACCTGCTTACTCTTCGTCCTCAAAGGCGACCCGGCCGCCCGACGGGCGGCGTCAGCCGCGGCGTTCGCCTTCGGCCTCGCCCTGGGTGTCGCGATCGCACTCTATTACCGGCACTTTGCCGACACATACAGCGGATACCCCTCGATGGTCGCCCGTGCGGTTCGTACCTCCTCTGGCTCGAATGCCGGAGTTCCAGAGCAAAAGGCCGAAGCCCATCAGACGGCCTGGGCGCCTGGATGGATTCCTCTGAGGAATCGTTTGAGGGCCGTACCCGGCTATGTGGCCAAGTACCTGGAGTGGCCATTGCTCATGCTGGCAGGCCTCGGTGGCTGGATCTCGATGAAACCCCACCGAAGAGACCGGGTGGCCCTGCTGCTCTGGTCCTGGATCTGCACGTGCGTGCTTTTTCTCCTGATAGGACTGCTCACACCCGTTGATCTGCGCTACTACCTGGCCGTGGCGCCGGCCCTCGCCGTGCTGGCCGGCGTGGGTGTGGCGGAGGGTCTGCGTCGCCACCGGCTGACGGCGCTGGTCGTTCTGAGCCTGTTTGCCTGGTTTGCAGGGCGCGGATTGTGGTACTGGATGGCCTGGTTGTCCCCTGCGCCGCCACGGTGAAGCGCGAAGTTTCTTCCGCGCGCGACGCCGTCCGTGACTTGGCTCCTGAGGCGTTTTTTTACTCGGTCGCGCCGGTCAGGTGCGAGTGCTAGTCAGGCGCCCGGGGGAGCCGGCGTTCACCGGCCTCGGCATCTGGACCGAGGAGATGTTCTTGAACGCCATGAAGAAACACGCCGCGAGGGCTTGATGGGTACCGTGACAGAGAGGGCCGCTCGGCGCCAGATTGGTGGCCGCGATCCTCTGAAGCGTCACCTTGAGCTGATAGAGCTCCGAATCCACTGGCGTTTCACCTCGGTGTCCGCCCGCGCTCGCTCCCTCCGTATCGGCCAGCTAGCGTGGTATACAAGGAACGCCTGACTGACATGGCCGGCAGATGGCGGCAGTCTGACGGGTTGTCCACAGGGGATCAAGTGGCCCGCGCGGGGTGCGGTCAGGAGCGCCGAGCTGCGTATCGGCGGACCCGGTTCGCGTGTCTGGCGGAGCTCGGGCGCGGTTTCGACAGCATCCGGGCGGAACTGGGGGAGTTCGGCTTGTGAGCGCGACACCCGGGCGATGGGGCGGGCATTCGATGGCCGCCCCGTTGCGCCGCGTGCTGGTTTGCGATCCGATCGCGGCCGGATGGGCCCACGGCGAGCGCGCCGCGCGCTGGCGGGAGCTGGGCTATTTCCGCGCCCCGGACGAGGCGGCCGCCCGGCGGGCGCACGCGACGCTGGTCGACACACTGCAGGAAGCCGGGGCCGAGGTCCTGTATCTGCCTGCCGACGATCGGCTTTCGCTCGACGCCGTCTACGTCCACGACGCCTCGTTCGTGACCGATCGGGGTGCCGTCATCCTGCGGATGGGCAAGGCGGCGCGCGCCAGCGAGCCGGCGGTGCACGCCGAGGTTTACTGGCAGGTCGGCATCCCCCTTCTGGGCGCGATCGAGCCCCCCGCGAGCTGCGAGGGGGGCGACCTGGTCTGGATCGACCAGCGCACGCTCCTGGTGGGGCGCTCGCTGCGCACCAATGCCGCCGGGGTCGCCCAGCTCCGGACGCTCCTCGCGCCGCTCGGGGTCACGGTCGTGACCGCGCCGCTGCCCTACTGGCAGGGGCCTTCGAGTTGTCTCCACCTGATGTCGCTCCTGAGCGTGCTGGACGAGCGCGTGGCGCTGGTCGACCGGACCTGGCTCGCGGTCGAAACGGTCGAGTGGCTGATCGATCGCGGATGGACGCTCGTCGACATCGACCCGGAGGAGCGCGACACCCTCGCCTGCAATGTGCTCGCGTTGGGCGGGCGCCGGCTCGTCGCCTTCGCGGAAAATCCCCGGACGAATCGCCGGCTCCGGGACGCCGGCTTCGAGGTGTTCGCGCTCGCGGGCGCCGAAATCGGCATCAACGGCGCGGGAGGCCCGACGTGCTTGACGCGGCCCGTCTGGCGACAATGAAGTTTTGTGAGGCGCCGGGGTGCCGGCGGCGCCCGGCAGGTACAGGCGGGCGCGTTTGACGCGCGCCTGCCGCTTTGGGCACCATAACGCCCGCGCGAGTCGAGGAGGCGAGGGATGGAGACGCACCGGATCGACCGACGAACATTCGTCCAAGGGGCCATCGGCGGCGCCGCGGTCCTGCTGACCGGGGGCGCGCGCGGGGTCTGGGCGGCCGCGGAGCAGGAGGCGGTGCTCGCCCGCGTGGCCGCCCGGCACGACGCGACGGTGCAGATGCTGCGGGACTGGATCGCGCACCCGTCGATCGCCGCGGAAAACCGGGGCTACCCCGAGGGGGCGGAGTACATGGCGCGCCTGGCGCGCGAGGCGGGGTTCGGCCACGTCGAGATCGTGCCCACCGCCGGCAAGCCCGGCGTCTTCGCGACGCTCGACGCAGGCGCCCGCACCACGCTCGGCGTCTACTTCATGTACGACGTGAAGCAGTTCGACCCGGCCGAGTGGAGCTCGCCGCCCCTCGAAGGCCGGATCGTCGACAAGCCCGGCCTCGGCAAAGTCATGGTGGGCCGGGGCGCCACCAACACGAAGGGCCCCCAGGTCGCGCTGCTCGCGGCCCTGCACGCGTTCAAGGACGCCGGCGTGAAGCCGCCCGTCAACTTGGTGCTCGTGGCCGAAGGGGAGGAGGAGATCGGCTCGCCCAACTTCAAGCAGATTGTCTTCAAGCCCGAGGTCGAGGCGGCGCTGCGCCGCTCGGTCGGCGTCATCATCCCGTTGGGCAACCAGGACCTGGACGGCTCGGTCCAGATCAATCTGGGTGCGAAGGGCGTCGTCGAACTCGAGCTGGTGGCGACGGGCGAGAGGTGGGGCCGCGGGCCGACGCGGGATGTGCACTCCAGCTACTTCGCGCAGCTCGACAGCCCGGTGTGGCATCTCGTCCAGGCGCTGAACACGCTCGTGGCACCGGACGGGCACACGCCGGCGGTGGAGGGCTTTTTCGACAAGGTGCGGCCGCTCAGCCCCGAGCTGCGGAGGATTCTGGAGGAGGCGATCCCGAAGCGCAGCGAAGCCTCCGCCAAGGCGGCGCTCGGCGTCACGCGGTGGTTCAAGGACGAGAACTGGCACGACTCGCTCGTCCGCCTCGTGACGCAGCCGACGATCAACATCCAGGGGATCGTGGCCGGCTATACCGGCCCGGGCGGCAAGACGATCCTGCCGCATCGCGGGGTCGCGAAAATCGACATGCGGCTCGTCCCCGACATGACGGCGAAGGAGACGCTCGAGCTGCTCAAGGCGCACCTGGCGAAGCGCGGCTTCGGCGACATCGAGGTGAACATGACCGGCGGGTACGACCCGACCGAGACGCCGCCCGACTCGCGGCTCGTGCAGGGCATGGTTGCGGCGTATCGCCGGGCCGGCATCGAGCCGCTCTTGTGGCCGCGCCTGGCGGGCTCCTGGCCCGGCGTGGTCTTCACCGGCCCGCCGCTCAAGCTCCCGGCCGGGCAATACGGTCTGGGCCACGGCGGTGGCGCCCACGCGCCGGATGAGTATTGGGTGATCGAGTCGGCCCATCCGAAGATCGCTGGGATGGACGGCGCCGTCCGGTCGTTTGTCGAGCTCTTCTACGCGCTTGCGTGACGCGGCGGGGGGCGCGACCAGGAGAGCTGCCGTCTCCGAGAGGGCTGCCACCGCGCCGGGGCGATTCGGCTCGGCGATCCCTCCCGCGCCCGCCTATCCTGAGCGCTGTGCGGCCTCGATGGCGACCCGCATGCCGTTGCTGGCCTCATCACACGAAAGGCCCCTCAAGCATTGGGCAACCATGAAGAAGTGGACGGGAGAATCGAACTTCCGGTCGCTTCAAGAGGCACTTCGCGAGAATGGTTTTTCGGGCTTCACAGGAGAGCCAGACCTATTCTGTTGGGAGCCACACAGCCGAAGATGGTTCTGTGCGGAGGCCAAGGCCAGGGACCGGCTGACAAAGACACAGCTGGAATGGTACCGGGTCTGCCAAGAGGTCATTGGGAATGTCGCACGCATATCGCTGTGCGGTCATCGGGTAAGCAAGCTCTTGTTTGGTGCGCGAGGAGGGAGTTGCGGCGAGGAAGCCAAAGGTCGTCATCGAGGCGCTTCACAGTGCTCCAAAACGAGGCGCGGCGTAACCAGCGAATAGAACCGCGGCTGCTCGGCCCGCTCCGTGCGCCTGCCGGCACTCGGGTCTCACCATGGCCTTGTCGCCAGCGGCTCGAGCGCAGGCGTGGCCACGCCGGGGTTCTTCGATGCATGAGCTCTTCGACGCGCTCGCGTGAGGCCCAGCGGGTGCGGGGTCACGGAGGCCGCGGACGGCCCTGGCAATCGTTAGATGTCAGGCGCCGGCAAGTGATCGACGGCGGGTTGTGGGGGGCATGCGTTCGCAATGCCGCCGTTACGGGTGAAGAGATATGATCATGACCGTACTCTCACACCTTCTCAGCACGATTTGTCGGCGGCGCGATCGCGTTTCTATCCGCACGATTGCTCTGGCGGAGTCAAGTCCGCTTTGAACGAAGGAATCTTGCGTGCGCGTTCCTCTTGGAGGTTCGTCAGTTGAAGGACCACCTGACGGCCCTCACGAATGCCTTCGCGACGCTGCCTGGGCCATTCGAACTCACTTTACCCATCTACGACACTAGTGGGCTCTACTATCGGACCCAAAGAGAAGTGGCGACGTTCGAGGCGGAGCTCGCGGCGGCCCTGTACGCGTTCTACATAGGTCTTCTGGAAGCCGAGCGTCTGCGCTGTGTGAAGCGCGACGATCCGTTGTTCCCTTCGGTGGCGAAAGAACTTCAGAGGGTGATTGCTGAGGCCCATGAGAGCGTGCCGCACCTGGAGGGTCTCTTGGCTAAGGAGGCCTCATGGAGTCGCCAAAGCCTGGGAAGGCGCCGTTGGACTTGATTCGGCAATCGTGAAGGACGTTAATCTGGCGGCGCCCTTTCCCTCTATCTGATGCCAGGCCGCTACGTGCGTTTCGAGGAGGCCCGCGCGACGAACTCTCGGTTTCAGGCCCGCGGGCGCGACGTCAGCGGGGCAGCGCCAGAACGGGCTGCAGATCCGGCGGCAGCTCGCCCATGACCTCCCAGCGGACGAGGGAGACGGGAATGAGCCCGGCCGCCACCAGCTCGTCCATGAACCGCCGCATGGTGAAGGCGGCGCCGAGCTGGCGGCGGCGGTCGGCCAGCAGGCCCTCGAGCTGGATCTTGCCGACCAGATAGCTCGTGCCGTACCCGGGCTGCTGCAGATACAGGTGCTGCTCGTCGCGAACCAGGCGCCCGTCCATCCGCAGCCAGCCGCGCGGGGTGTGGGTGGAGGCGAACTCGGCCGCCTGCTCGAGCGTGAACTGGTTGGCGTGCTGGCGGAGCTCCCCGAGGGCCCGCGCCGCGCGCTGGGCCACGAGAATGTAAATGAGCTCGCGCGCCCGCGGGCGGCCGTCGAAGAGGCCGGCCTGCATCATCATTTCCTCCCAGGCCGTCGCGAGGCCTTCGGTCCGCGTCGCGAAGATGTTGTAGAGAAGGGGGACCGCGCGCATCGGGCTCGACGCCGCCCCGCGCGCCAGCCAGGCCTTGTCGAACCAGTGGAAGCCATGCAGGCGCATGGCCACCGGCTCGCGGTAGTCGACCTCGGCGAAAAACTCCCGCGGCCCGGGCGAGAACCGGCCGAGGCGCGCGCGCAGCGCGGGCTCCATGTCGTCGTGGATGGTCAGGATGTCGCGGGTCTTGAGAAACGCCATGTACTCGGTCACCGCGTCGTTGAACCGCCGGGCGTGCTCCTCGGCGCTCGCGACGACCGGCAGCTCTGGCAGGCCGGCGTTGCGCTGCTCCTCGAGGGCCAGAGCGGCGTGGGCCCGCGCCAGCTCGCGCTCCATGAGCACCAGCTCGTCGCGCCAGGTGTAGGGGAGAAGTTGCACGTTCGCGAGATACCAGTCGTACTCGGCGATCCCCACGCCCGAGGGACCAGTCTTCGACGGCGCCTGCTCCTCCAACCAGGCCGCGAACGCGTCGGTGGCAGCCTTGGCCCGCTCGACCTCGCGCCGTAGCTCGGCATCCTCGGGCGTCAGGCGCGCCAGGAGGCGCTCGAGGACCCCGCTCTGGGCGCGAATCTTCTGGGCGCCGAAACGCCACAGGTCGCGGCCGTTGCCCGTGAGATTGCGCCGCGCCTGCTCGAGGAGCGCAGGGATCGTCCTGAGGCCCGCGGCGATCCGCCCCGCGCTTTCGCGATCGAGTGGAAAGCGGTACTGCCACAGCTCCACGGCGCCGTAGGCGAAGGGCCCCTCCCGGGCGGGCTGGTCGCTCTCGGACTCGAACACGGTCACATAGAACGCGGGGTTGTTCGCCCACGGCCTGAAAACACGGTGGTCGAACTCGAGGCCGTTCATCTCGGCCCGGACGATGTGGTAGTCGACCTGGCGGGGGACGGGCCAGGTCGAGGGGTCGATGGCGGCGAGGCGCCGGCGGTAGGCGGCGAGCTCGCGGTGCTGGGCGGCCATGGCGGCGGCTGTGTAATCGGGCACACCGTCAACGAGCTTCGGCCGCTGGAACGCGCGCCACTCGTGGAAGAGCGCCACCAGGTCGTCGTAGCGAGAACCGGTCTGGCGGTTCGGCGCGGCCGCTCCGAGAATCGACGCCGAGGCGGTCAGGACAGCGAGCAGAAGCAGGGATCGTCGCATGGGGTCCTCGCGGGCCGGCGGCGCGCGCCCGCCGCCGGGCGCTTCATCATAGCGCCGGCACGGCCCGCCCGGCGCGGCGCAGGGGCGACCGCGGTTCGGCCGGCGGGTTCATCCGGTCACGCTTGACCGGACGGACACCGCGGTATAAGGTGGTCAGCGTGAGCCCCACCGCGCGCAAGAGCGCCGGACGACGGCGGGGGGCCGGCTCCGTAGTGTACGTCCTGGACGCGTGGAATGACACCAGGCAGCGCAGCGTCGTCCAGGTGTACGCGAGGCGCCTCGATGCCCAGCGCGCCCTGACGCGTCTTCTGGCCAAGCCCGGGGACTGGTACGCGGGCATCGTCAGGCGGCCGATTCTCTGACCCGCGACGGTTCCGCTCGCGGGAGGCGCCGCCGCGGCGACCGGTAGAATGGTCGTCGATGGGCGGCGCCGAGTCGTTTCGACGGACCTTCTCCTCGCTGAGTATCCGGAACTTCCGCGTTTACTTCATCGCGCAGGCGATTTCCCTGTCCGGGACGTGGATGCAAACCATCGCCCAGTCGTGGCTCGTGCTCCAGATCACCGGCTCGGGGACGGCGCTCGGTCTGGTGACCGCCCTGCAGTTCCTGCCCATGCTCGTCCTGGGCGGGCTCGCCTTCGCGCTCGGTGTTGTCAACGCCGTGGACAATCCCGCCCGCCAGACGTTCGTCCTCGAGATGGTCGGGCACGAACAGCTTGCGAACGCCGTCTCGTTGAACTCCGTTCTCGTGAATCTGGCGCGGGTCATCGGTCCCGCGCTCGCCGGCGTGCTCATCGCCGGCGCCGGGCTCGCCCCGTGCTTTTTCGTGAACGCCGCCTCGTACGTGGGTGTGTTGGTCGGGCTGCGGATGATGCGCGCCGGCGACCTCCATCCCGCCCCGCTCGTCGCGCGCACCGCGGGTCAGCTCCGCCAGGGGCTGCGCTACGTCAGGTCGACCCCCGTGGTGCGGAGCGTGCTCCTCATGATGGCGCTCATCGGCACCCTCTCGTACGAGTTCCAGGTGACGCTTCCGCTCTTCGCCCAGTTCACGCTCGGGGGCGGGGCCGGCACCTATGCCGCGTTGACCGCGGCGATGGGCGCGGGGTCCGTGGTCGGGGGCCTCTACACGGCGAGCCGCGCGCGAGTCGTGCCCGGGATGGTGACGAACGCGGCCTTGCTGTTCGGGATGGTCCTCCTGCTGGCCGCGATCACGCCTAACCGGGAGTGGGCTCTGGCCGCGATGGTCCTGGTGGGCGTCTTCTCGATCAGCTTCCTTTCTCTCGGGAACACCACCCTGCAGCTCGAGAGCGCGCCCGAGATGCGGGGGCGCGTCATGGGCTTGTGGTCCGTGGCCTTTCTCGGATCGACGCCGATCGGCGGCCCCATCGTCGGCTGGATCGGCGAGCATGCGGGCCCGCGCTGGGGGTTGGGCGTCGGGGGGCTCGCCGCCCTGGTCGCCGGCGCGTTCGGATGGCGCAGCCTCGGCGCCCCGCGGGCGGTCGCCTGGGCCGAGGCGTGAGGAACCCATGATCACCCAGGCCACCGTCACCGCGTTCTACCTGTTCGACGTCGCCGAGTCGACCGACCTCGTCCGGCTCCGCGAGCTGGTCGGGTCGAGCGCCGAGGCGGCTCGGTTCCAGCCGAAGCCGGTGACGCCGGACTACGTCCAGTACGCCCAGCCGCCCCTGCTGGCCGACGGCGAGGCGTTCGGCATGAGCGAGGTCGACGGCTTCCGGACGCGGTTCAAGTTTTTCGACTACGGGGTCGTGTCGGTCGCCCTCCGGCGGCCCTTCGCGGGCAGTTGGGTCGAGCTCATCGCGCTCAGCCAGAAGCTGGTCGAGAAAGAACTGCTCGAGCCCCGCGCGGAGCAGGCGTGCCGCCTCGCAGTGGAGCGGCTGCGGCCGGCCATGCGGGACGTGCGGCGGCAGTTTCTGTCCGAGGACTACGTCGTGTTCGCCGTGCACGCCCTCGACCCGCCGCTCGGCGCCGAGGAGCTCATCGAGACGCACGGGGAGGAGATCGCCCTGCTCCTCCGGGGCGAACGCCAGGCGCTCAGCCGGCAGGAACAGGAGGCGATTCTCCGGCACCGGCTGTCGTACTTCGCGGACGACCTGGTCATCCCGACCTGGGGCGCGGCGTTCGTCTACGACACGGAGGCGGGCGCGCGGGCGGCGCTCGAGATTCTCGAGTTTGCCAACTCGCAGCTCCTGCAGTTCCGCTACTACGACGAGCTGCTCGACAAGGAGCTGGAGCGCATCTACGGCGAGCTGCAGCGGCCGCGCTGGTACGACGCCTTCGCGGGGCGCCGGTATACGCGGGCGGCGCAGCAACTGCACTCGCTGTTCATCGACGTCAACGAGATCACGGACCGGACCGAGAACGCCCTCAAAATGGTCGGCGACATCTACGCCGCGCGCCTGTTCCACCTGGTGGCCGAGCGCCTGGGGCTCGACCGCTGGAAGCAGGCGGTCAACGAGAAGCTCAAGACCCTCGACGACATCTACCGGTTCGCGGTGGACCAGACGGGCATGTCGCGCGGCCACCTGCTCGAGTTGACGATCATCCTCATCCTGCTCGTCGAGCTGGTCCTCTTCTTCGCCGGCATCCTCACGTGACCGCCCGCGCCCCGCCCGCCGGCGGGCGAGCGCGCTGCGCACGCCCGCGGGGAGGGCCGGCCGCCCGGTCTAGAATGAACCCAGCATGAGCGCGCCGCGCCTCCGCTTCGCGCCGTCGCCGACGGGCTACCTCCACGTCGGCGGGGCCCGCACAGCCCTGTTCAACTGGCTTTACGCCCGCCGCCACGGCGGGGTCTTCGTCCTGCGCATCGAGGACACCGACGTCGAGCGCTCCTCCCAGGAGATGGTCCAGGGGATTCTCGACGGCCTGCGCTGGCTCGGGCTCGACTGGGACGAGGGCCCCGAGGTCGGCGGCCCCCACGGCCCGTACTTCCAATCCCAGCGCCTGGAGCGGTACCGCGCCGCGGCGGAGCGCCTCGTGGCGAGCGGTCACGCCTATTACTGCTACTGCCGGCCCGACGAGCTGGCGGCGGCGCGCGAGGCGGCGCAGGCCCGGGGCGAGGGCTGGAAGTACGACCGGCGATGCCTCGCGCTCAGCCGCGACGACGTGCAACGGCGCGAGGCGAGACGGGAGCCGCGCGCCATCCGGTTCCTCGTCCCGCCCGGACGCACGGAGTTCACCGACCTGGTGCGCGGGCCCATCGCCGTCGACCACGCGCAGCTCGAAGACTTCGTGGTCCTGCGCTCCGACGGCCACCCGACCTACCACCTCTCGGTCGTGGTGGACGACATCGACATGGCCATCACGCACATCGTCCGCGGCGAGGACCACATCTCGAACACGCCCAAGCAGGTGCTGCTCTACCAGGCGTTCGGCGAGCGGACCCCGGCGTTCGCCCACGTGCCCCTCATCCTCGGCCCCGACAAGCGCCGGCTGAGCAAGCGGCACGGCGCGACGTCCGTGATGGAGTACGCGCGAATGGGCTATCTCCCGGAGGCGATGGTCAACTTCCTCGCGCTGCTCGGCTGGTCGCCCGGCGACGACCGGGAGGTCTTCACGCGGGACGAGCTCATCGCCGCGTTCACGCTCGAAGGGATCAGCGGGGGCAACGCCGTCTTCAACCCGGAGAAGCTCGACTGGTTCAACAGCCAGCACATCCTCCGGATGTCGCCGGGGGCGCTCGCGGCCCGCCTCGAGCCCGACCTCCGGGCCGCCGGCCTCTGGCGCGAGGAGCTGGCGGGGAGCGCGCGCGCGTGGTTCGCCCGCGTGCTCGAGCTGGTCAGACCCCGCGCGAAGACGCTGGCCGACCTGGTCTCGATGGCCCGTCCGTTCCTCGCCGAGGTCATCGAGTACGACGCGGAGGCGGTCAGGAAGTATCTGTCGCGCCCGGACGGACGGGTCCTCCTGGCCGCACTCGCCGACACGCTCGCGGCGGTCGAGCCCTTCACGCACGAAGGCGTCGAGCGTGCGGTGCGCGCCCTGGCGGAGGCCCGCGGCCTCAAGGCGGCGGTCCTGATCCACATGCTGCGGGTCGCGACGACGGGGCAGGCGGTCAGCCCGGGGGTGTTCGAGGTGGTGGAGCTGATGGGGCGGGAGCGGACGCTGCGCCGGCTCGGCGAGGCCGCGCGGCTGCTGCCGGCGGACTGATTGGAATCGACCGCAAGAGACCGGCGCTCGGGACCGACTTCAGTAACGGCCGGCGTACACGAGCTGAATGTCGCGGCCGTCCTTGCTCTTCGTGCCGGTGAGGACCGCGTCGGACTTGAGCCGGCTTTCGACATCCGCCGGGGACGCGCCCTCCGACGACGAGAGATACAGGGCCGCCGTGCCGCCGACATGCGGCGCCGCCATCGACGTGCCGGACAGCGTCGTGGTGCCGCCCCGCAGGCGCGTCGAGAGGATGTTCACGCCGGGAGCCCACAGGTCGACGCAACTCCCGTAGTTGCTCCACGATGGCTCCCGGTCGTTGCTGTTGGTCGCCGCCGTCGTGATGACGCCCGCGTGGGTGCCGGCGCGGGCGGGAGAGGCGTTGCACGCGTCGGCGCCGTCGTTGCCCGCGGCGATCGAGTAGACCACCCCGCTGTCGGCCGAGCGCTTCACCGCATCGTCGAGCGCCTGGCTCGCACCGCCGCCCAGGCTCATGTTGGCGACGGCCGGCTTGACCGCGTTGGCCGTCACCCAGTCGACCCCCTTGATGACGCCGGAGGTGGTGCCGGACCCGCCGCAGCCGAGCACCTTCACGCCCGTCAGCGGCGCGCCCGGGGCGCCGCCGACGACGTCGATCGTGTTGTCCTTCGCGGCGACCGTGCCGGCCACGTGCGTCCCGTGGCCGTTGCAGTCGGCGTTGCGTCCGCCGGCGAAGTTGACGTGATTGACGACGTACAGGTCGCTGTGCTTCGCGTCGATCCCGGTGTCGATGATGTACGCATGGACGTTCGTGACGGCGCCCTGCCCGTCACCGGCCCGGGTCGAGCTGATGTCGGCGTCGATGCGGTCGATCCCCCAGGGCACCGTCTGGGCGACGATCGTCATGATGCCGTCGGGTTCGATGTAGGCGACCGCCGGGTCGTTCTCGAGATCCGCGATCTGCCGCGCCGTCAACCGGGCGGCGAACCCGCGGATCGCCGCGCTGTAGACGTGGTCGGCGCGGAACCCGCGGCCGCGCTCCATGGCCTGTACCAGGCCCGCGACGCCGCGGTCGAGATAGTCCCAGGCCGGCGGGTTGGCGGCCGCGCGGTCGTCCGGCCGGTACTGGTCCCGGAAGTTCTGGAACGGGGCGAGGTCGTCGAACACGACGATCACGGGGAACGTGGCCTCGGGGCGCTGGGCGCGGCCCGACCCGGTCGGGACCACCAGGAGGCCCAGTAGCGCGACGCCCGCGAGAAGACGACTGGCCATGTGCGTCCTCCATGCGGCCCGGGGGGCCCGGCTCTGCGGACCCGCAGCGGCGGTCCCGGGCGAGAAGCTGTCAGCCGGCGAACGCCTCTTTGTACACGAACGCGGTACACGAACGCGGAGGCGCCGGCAACGACGCGGGTGGGGAGGAGGGGGAGGCCGCGATTCCGGCTTGCGGGTGGGTTGCAGGATTGTTATCGTGGACCGGCGCTCGCCGCAGAGGCGGGCGCACTTCCTGAGACGGAGCTCTGCGTGACCGCCGCCGACTACGCCCGGGCGCGACGCCTGCTCATGCGGCGCGACCCGGTGATGCGCCGGCTCATCGAGCGGGTGGGGCCCTGCGGCCTCGCCGAGAGCCAGAAGGCCGATCCGTTCGAGGCGCTCGTCCAGGCGATCGTCTGGCAGCAACTGTCCTGGAAGGCGGCGCTGGCGATCTACGGGAAGTTCCTCGCCGTGTTCGGCGACGAGCGGTGTCCGACGCCGGCGGAGCTGCTCGCGGTCCCCGAGTCGGCGCTGCGCGCCGCCGGGTTGAGCCGGATGAAGGCGGCGTATCTGCGCGATCTGGCCGCCAAGGTGCTCGACGGCACGGTGCGGCTGGACGGGCTCGATCGGTTGAGCGACGAGGAGGTCATCGAGACGCTGACGCGCGTCAAGGGGATCGGGCGCTGGTCGGCGGAGATGTTCCTCATCTTCAAGCTGCATCGGCCGGACGTCCTGCCGGTGGACGACCTGGGGATCGCGAAAGCGATCCAGCGGGCCTACCGGCTGCGCGCGCTGCCCTCGCCGGCGCGGATGCTGGCGATCGGCGAGCGCTGGCGGCCGTACCGCTCGGTGGCGAGCTGGTATCTCTGGGAGAGTCTGGACACGCGGCCGCTCGCCCGGCGCGCGCGCCCGGCGGCCCGGTCGAGGGCGCGGCGGCCGGCCGGGTGACGCGTCGTCCAGGCCGCGTCGATCCGTTCGGCCTCGACAGGAGGTCGCCATGACCCGACGGCCCGCGTTCTGGCTCGCGTTCGCGCTCGTCTCGGTGCTCTCGGTCGGCTTCGCGGTGCGCAACTTCCCCCGGGCGTTTCCCATCGTCTCGCTCGACATCCGGATGGATCGCGAGGCGGCGCTGGCGGCGGCGGAGCGGATCGCGGCCGAACGGCGCCTGGGGCCCGCCGGCGCGCGCCAGGCCGCCTCGTTCAGCCTCGATGCCGAGGCGCAGACCTTCGTCGAGCTCGAGGGCGGGGGCAAGGAGGCGTTCGCGCGGTTGGTGCAGCCCGACAGCCCGTACCGGCCGTATACGTGGCGCGTCCGCCGGTTCCGGGAAGGCGAGCAGCACGAGGTGACGATCCGCTTCACGCCGGAGGGGCGTCCGTACGGGTTCGTCGAGCGCCTCCGCGAGGACGCTCCGGGTGCGGCGCTCGGGGCGGCGGAGGCCCGCGCCATCGCCGAGCGGGCGGCGACGGTCGAGTGGGCCGTCGACCTGGCGCCGTTCGCGCTGGTGTCGCAGTCCGAAGAGCGGCGGCCGGGCGGGCGCGTCGACCACACGTTCGTGTACGAGCGGACGCGCGAGCGCCTGAACGAGGGGCGCTTCCGGCTGCGCCTGGTCGTCTCGGGCGACCGGCTGACGGAGCTGACGCACGTTCTCCAGATTCCCGAGGCGTTTTCGCGGCGGTACGAGCAGATGCGGTCGGCCAACCAGGCGATCGGCGTCGGCTCGGCGGTCGCGACGGCGCTGCTCTACGTGCTCGGCGGGATCGGTGTGGGGCTGTTCGTGCTCGTCCGCCGGCGCTGGGTGATCTGGCGCCCCGCGGTCGCCTGGGGCGTGGCGGTGGCCGGCCTGCAACTGCTCGCCGGGCTGAACCAGTGGCCGCTCTTGTGGATGACCTACGACACGGCCCTCTCGCGGGGCACGTTCGTCGCGCAGACGCTGGCGCAGCTCGTGGCGGGCTTTTTCGGCCTGGCGGCGCTGCTGTCGCTCTCGTTCATGGCCGCGGAGAGCCTGACCCGGCGGGCGTTTCCGTCGCACCCGCAGCTCTGGCGTCTCGGCTCGCGGGAGGCGGCGGCGTCCCGGGCGGTGCTCGGCCGCGCGATGGCCGCCTACCTGCTGGTGGGCGTGTTCTTCGCCTACGAGGTGGTCCTCTACCTGTTCGCCACGCGGCTGCTCGGCTGGTGGACGCCGTCCGAAGCGCTCTTCTCGCCGGACGTGCTGGCGACCTACCAGCCGTGGCTCTCGGCTGTGGCGCCGTCGCTGCAGGCGGGCTTCTGGGAGGAAGCGCTCTTCCGCGCCGTTCCGCTCGCCGGCGCCGCGCTGCTCGGCGACCCGTTCGGCGGCCGGCGCTGGTGGATCGCGGGCGCGATGGTCGTGCAAGCCGTGGTGTTCGGCGCCGGTCACGCGCCGTATCCTACGCAGCCCGCTTACGCGCGCGCCGTCGAGCTGGTCCTCCCGTCGTTCGCGTTCGGCTGGCTGTACCTGCGGTTCGGCCTGCTGCCCGCCGTCGTGATGCACTACGTCTACGACATCGTGTGGTTCTCGCTACCGATCTTCGTGTCGGCCGGCGCGACGGCGCGTGCGAGTCAGGCGCTCGTCGTGCTCTGCGCGCTGGCGCCCGTGTGGGCGATCCTGGCGGCGCGCCTCCGGGCGGGGCGGTGGGTGGAACTGCCGGACACCTTGCGGAATGCGGCGTGGACTCCGCCGCCTCCCGCGCCGGCGCCGGCCGAGGAGGTCGCCCCGGCGGCGCCGGTGCTCGAAGGCCGACTCGTGCGGGGCCTGGTGGCCGCCGGGCTGGTGGGGCTCGTGGGGTGGGCCGTCGCGCGGCCGTGGCGGACCGAGATTCCGCCGCTTCGGGTGGACCGGGCCGCGGCGGTCGCGGCCGCCCGCGCGGCGCTGGCGGACCGCGGCGTCGAACTCGGGCCGGAGTGGTGGGTGTTGCCGGTAGTCCAGACGGACCGGCCCGGGGGCCGGTTCGTGTGGCGCACGGCGCGGGACCGGTATTTTGCGCTGCTCGGCTCCTACCTGGACCCGCCGCGCTGGCGGGTGCGCGTGGCGCGGTTCGAGGGCGACGTCGCCGAACGGGCCGAGGAGTGGGTCGTCTATGTCGGCGGCGGCGGCACCGTCGACCGCGTCGAGCACCGGTTGCCCGAGGCCCGGGCCGGGGCGAGCCTGACCGAAGCCGAGGCTCGGGATCGAGCGCGGGCGGTCGTGCGCGAGCGCTTCGGCCTCGACGCGGGGGCGCTGAGGGAGGTGTCGGCGGTCGCGACCAGGCGGCCCGCGCGCATGGACTGGGAAGTGACCTTCGCCGATACGAGCCGGCCGGCGCTACCGCAGGGCGAACTGCGCATCGCGGTGAGCTTGGCGGGCGACGAGGTCGCCGATGTGCGGCGCTTCGTGCACGTGCCCGAGGAGTGGGAGCGGCAAGATCGCGCGCGGCAGACGCGCGCGTCCATCGTCGGGATGGTCAGTGCGATCGTGCTGGCGGGCGTGGTCGTGGGCGGCGTGGTGCTGGCGATCGTCGCGTGGGCGCGCAAGCGGTTCGCCCTGCGACTGTGCGCCGTGACGTTTCTCGTGTTCCTCGCGGCGACGGTCGTGGTCGCGGTGAACAATCTTCCCAGCCTGGTGGCCGGGCTGTCGACGGCGCAGCCGTGGCGGCTCCAGGTGGCCATGCTGGTCGCCCTCGGGGCGGTCGGACTGCTCGTGCCCGCCGCCGCAGTCGCGCTCGTCGCGGGGGCCGTGCCGCGGTGGCTCGCGCACGCGATGAGCGCCGATCGGAGCCTGGCGTGGCGGCTGGGGCCGGCGCTCGGCGGGCTGGCGCTCGGGGTCCAGGCGCTCGCCGGCCTGCTCGGCGAAACCTCGGGTCCGCCGTCGCCGTCGTTCGCGTCGGCCGATGCGTACCTGCCCGCGCTCGGGGTCGCGGCCGGTCCTGTCGGCGGGGTCGTGATTCGGAGCGTGCTCCTGTTGTTGATCGTGGCCGCCGCGGATCGGCTGACCCGGGCGTGGACGCAGCGGCGGGCGCTCGGCGCGCTCGTGCTCGTTGTCCTCGGCGGTCTCGCGGGCGGCGGGTCCGCAGCCGGCGGCGTGGCTGCGTGGTTCGCGGGCGCCCTGGCTGTCGGCCTGGTGCTCTGGCTGGTGTACGTGCTCGCGCTCCGCAGCGATGTGACACTCGTCCCGCTGGCGGTGGGGACCATGGTCGGCCTGAGTGCCGCGCGGGAGGGGGCGTTCCGGGCGTTTCCGGGCGCCGCGGCCGGCGCGGTAGGGGCGGTCGTGGTGACGGTGCTCGTGATGTGGTGGTGGTCGGGCGAGCTGCGACGGGCGTTGTCGCGGCTTCGAGCCTGACCCTATAATGGTCTGGCGATCCCGCCAGACGGGCTCGCACGACCACTGGGAGGTCGTTCAACGGTAGGACACGTGGCTCTGGACCACGGTATCGGGGTTCGAATCCCTGCCTCCCAGCCAATCAAGATCGGGCGCCGAACGTCCGTTGCGACGAGTCGCGACTCCTAAGTCCTCGGCGAGTCCCTCCCGACGGCACCGCTCCTCACACAAAAAGCCACTCCGTACCCCGTCCGCTGGGGCCGGCGGCCTTTCACCCGGCCCCCGCAGACAAAGCTGTCGAAGATCGAGTCCACCACTTCTCCGAGGCCCTGCACCGCAAAGGCGTCTGGCGAGACCCGCGGGGCTGGCGCGGTGACGCGGCCGCGCGATTGTCAGGGCCTCAACAGGTAGCCGACGAGGGTGCGCAGGCACGCTCGTCGTCAGCCGACCTTGATCATCACGAGAAGTCATATTACTTCCATGGCACTCTCGAAGAAGAAGGCCACCACGATCGCGCTGGATCCGGAGGACGACCGCCTCCTCACGAGGGCGGCGCGCGCGCGGGGGGTGTCGCGGGCCGAGTTCATCCGCCAGCACCTCACCCTGGTGCTCGAGCAGTACCGCCGCCACCCTCGGCCGCGAAGCGCGGGGATCATCCGTGCTTTGAGCGAGCGCGGCGACGAACGCGAGCTGTTCGGTGGCGGCCGGTAGCGCGGCGGCGCTCATTTGCGACACGGGCGCGCTATGTTCCCGGTCTGGTGCTCGCCGAGGTCGACTATTTCCTGCGCCACGAGCGCCGGGCGATGCAGGTGTTCATGCAGGATCTCGCCCGTAGGGCGTTCACCTACGCCCCGCCCACACTCGGTCAGCTTGCGCGGGCGATGGACATCGACCGGCGCTTCGCCGATCTCGGCCTCGGCCTGGTGGATGCCTCGGTCGTGGCGCTCGCCGAGTCGCTCGGGATCCATCGGCTGGCCACGCGCGATGTGCGCCACTTCGCCGCCGTTCGTCTCCGCGACGGCCGGTCGTTCGTTCGGGGATCGTGCCACCGGCGGATGGACGAGGTTTTCGGGGCGGCCCCCTGCGTGGGACTTGCGACGTCCGCGACGGCCGACGTGGCGGCAGCGTCGGCCGTCGCGTGAGGAGGTGAGGTCTCGTGCCCGCTTATGACTCCGTCTGCCAGGACTGCGGTCATTCCTTCGAGGTGCGCAGCTCCATCACCGAGTACTCGAAGGGCCTGAAGCCCCGGTGCCCGCGCTGTGAGTCGGACCGCGCCATTCGGACGTTCACCGGCGTCCAAATGCTCACGTCCAGGGGCGGCGGACGCGACTCGTTCAGCGGGTGCGGCCCTGCCGCCGGTCCCGGCTGTTGCGGATGAAAGGAGCCCCATGGCGGGCACACGAACGAGGGTCGATGGTGCGGTGTTTCGGGCTGTGGACGAACTGGTCGAAGCCCTGCAGCATACCCCGGAGTGGGAAGAGTGGCAAAACGCACGGGCGGCGTTCGAACGGGATGAGGAGTTGAGAACGCTGCGCCGG
>CAYZKQ010000004.1:32515-49865 GCA_964478975.1 uncultured Vicinamibacterales bacterium
GCAAAACGCACGGGCGGCGTTCGAACGGGATGAGGAGTTGAGAACGCTGCGCCGGCGCCTGGAGGACCTGGCGACGCGCTGGAGGCAGGCCCGGGCCGCGGGCGCTGGACTGACCGGCCCCCAAGCCACGGAGCTGGCCGGGCTCCAGGAGCGGCTACAGCGTCACGCGCTGTTCGAGCGACAGCAGGATGCCGGCCGGCAGCTCGTCGCGCTGTTCCAGCAAGTGAACGACCTCATGACGTCCATGCTCGGGATCGACTTCGCCGCCAACGCGGTCCGGCGGGGCGGCGGATGCTGCGGGTAGCCACAGCCGGCGTGGCGCGGCGCGCGCGGGGCGGCGGGCGTTCTCGAGGCTCGGGTCTCGTCCCCCACAGGAAGACAGGATGGAGGAGAGGATGATGGATCGCCCGCTCGTGGGGCGGGTCGTCTCGCCAGAGGGCAGTGGCGTGGAGACGCCGGCCGAGGTGGCCATGCAGGCGGGGTTTCGCCCCACGCGCACGATGTGGTTCTACCTGGCAGCGGTGGCCGTCTTGTACGCGAGCGGGATGGGCTACGCGGTCGTGCACGGGCTGTCGCTTCGGTCGCTCTTCCTCTTCGGGTTGCTGCAGCCGCCCGGCGTGACCGGCGCCGACGCGCGACTCGTCGAGATCCCGACGCCGCTTTCCTGGAATCTCCCGCAGGTCGCCTGGTTCATCTACCTCAAGGCCGCGGGGGTCCTGGTCGAACTGTTCCAGTACTGGATCATCGGCATGTTCATCGCCGGCGCCCTCATCGTCTTCGTGTCGTGGGAGAAAGTGAAGGCGCGCATGGGCTACGGCGGCTTCCGCGCGAATCTGCTGGCCACGACGGCCGGCGCCATCATCCCGATCTGCTCCTGCGGCATCGTACCCGTGCTAGCCGGCATGGTGCAGGCGGGGATTCCACTCGGCCCGACGATGGCGTTTTTGATCGCGGCGCCGATGCTGAACGTCCCGACCGTGTTCATGACGGCAGGGGTGCTCGGCTGGCCGATGGCGCTCGGGCGCACGGTCGCCACCTTCGGCATCGCCCTCGCGGTGGGTGGGGTGCTCTCGCACTGGCAGCGGCGGCATCGCAGCCCGCGCGCGTTCCTGAAGATTCACGTCCCGCCGCGCCTTTCCCCCGACCTGCAGCAGTTCGCCTTCCGGTTCGCCATGCTGGCGGCGCAGCGTCCGGCAGGGGTCTCGACCGACGAGCTCGGGCCCGACGCCGAGAGAAAGCTGGGCCTGCTCGAGGAAGTGGGCCTGGCCGAATGCCAGCCGGATGGCCGGTGGGTGCTCGTCGAGGCGGACCCCGCAGCCATCACGAATGTCGGCGCGTGTGCGGTGCTGCCGGAGGGTGACGTCTCGCGGCCGTTTCTCGAAAAGGTGCGCGAGACCGGGCGCGTGGGCCTGCGCCTGTTCGTGCAGCTCAACGGCTATTTGCTGCTGGCGGTTCTGATCGCCGGCGCAATCAAGGTCCTGCTGCCCACGACCGTGATCACGGCCTGGGTCGGCGGGACCGCGCTCAACAGCGTGCTCGTGGCGTCGGCGATCGCGGTACTCGCCTACGTGTGCACCTACGTCGAGGTGCCGACCGCGCTGGCGTTGATGAGCAAGGGCATGGGTCCCGGCTCGACGCTGGCCTACCTGCTCGGAGGACCGGGCCTGTCGCTGCCCTCGATCGCCATGCTGTCGGGGGTGTTCCGGCCGCGTGTGCTGCTGCTCTACGTCGGGCTCTCATTCATCGGGTGCGTGGCCGCGGGGTACGTCTACAATCTGTTCGTGTAGGGAGCCGGCGCGGGGCGCCGCCCCGGGGTGGTGGGTGCACGAGCCATGGCGGACCAGGCGACGGTTCGGATCTACTACGTGCCGCAGAGCTTTCCCTGCGGCCCGCAGTCCTCGTGCTGTGGCCCGGTCGGCCAGACCGAGGCCGAGATCGCCGACTACACGGCCCGGCTGCGCGAGGCGTTACCGGAAGTGGCGGTCGAGGCCATCGATGCCTCGCGTCCCCTGAAGCTCGGCCGTGACGGTCCGGTCATCCGCCTGCTGAACACCTTCGGGCAGGCGGCCTGTCCCATTTTCGCCGTCGACGGCGACGTCGTGTCGATGGGCCCGCCGGCGCTCGGCGAGCTGGTGGATCTCATCCGGGCCAGGGTGTCCCACGCCACCGGAGCCTGACCGGGCTCGGCTGGGGGCGACCTGCAGCCGAGCATCCGGTTGGGGCGTACTTGGTCTCTTGACACGCCACGATTCTTATGCCGGCCCGGACGACGCCCGCTTCCCGCTGAAGTGATGGATGGCCCGACGCACGCCTCGCCCCCGCGAGAGCGGCCGTGGGTGGCGCGAGGGTCCATCAGAACCCCACCCGCACGCCCCCATTGATCGCGCGGCCGTCGAGCGGCGCCCAGGCGTCCACAGTCCAGCGCCCGTCGGCGCCGCGCGAGGGCCGGAGCAGCGGATCCCATCTGGTCTGGCGCACGTCGGTGAGGTTCTCCGCGTTCACGAACAGGCGGACCCGTCCGACGCGCCTCTCGACGAGCAGGCCCACGATCACGTAGGGTTCCGAGCGGTCGCGATACGGATTGGCCTCGAGCCGGTGGCGGCCGGTGAAGTCCGACACGGCCCCACTCGTCCGCTTCCCACATCCCCACGACGCCGGCACTGTGGCGGGGCGTCAGGGCGAGATCCCGGCGCCACTCGTCTCCCTCCTCCCGCGAGCGCACGTACGTGTACGTGGCGGTACCGGCCCACGACCCCCGTCGGGCCGTGAGGAGCAGCGCCGCGCCGGCGTTGGTGGCCGGCCGGGCGCGGCTCGCCAGTGCGTAGCGAGCGTCACGGTCGATCGCGACGGGATCGGCGATGCGGGAGGCGAAGGCAGTGGCGGTCACGGTGATCGGCCCCAGCGCCCGCGTCACATCCCACGAGACGCTGGTGCCGCGCTCGGCGCGCAGCGGCGCGGACACCTCCAGGCGCGTCAGGCCGGCGGCTTCGGTCTCTTCGGTGAGCGGGGTGGGGGCGAAGAAACCCCGGCCGAACGAGAGGCGGCTCGTCCACCCGCGAGTCCGGATCAGGCCAGCGACGCGCGGGCTCAGGAATGCGCCGTACTCGCTGTGCCAGTCGAGCCTCGCGCCCGCGGAGACCGACAGCCACGGCGCGAGTTCGACGTCGTCCTGCACGAAGATGCCCGGGACGCGGAAGGTGTACGCGAATGTCGGCACATCGGTGGGTGTGTAGGCTTCGCGTTCGTAGGCGGCCCCGGCCGCCCACGTGTGCCGGCCGGCAGTGCCGCGCACGGCGAGCTCCCCGAAGAGCGAGGTGTGAGCGTCCCGCTCGGTGAGCTCGCCGAACCGATGGTCGTGCCGCTGCCAGGCCGCCGCGGCCCGCGCCGCGAGCACGTATCGGTCACGGACGAGCGTCTGCACGACCCCGCCGACGTCGTAGCGGCGGGTGACCAGCGCCTCGACGTGGGGCGAACCGGTGGCGGCGGGGGCCGCACCAGGGAGCGTCCCGCCCTCACGGTTCTCGATCGTGAGGCCGGCCGTGAGGAACCCCGACCGGCCGCCGCCGCGATCCCAGAAGAGGCGGGGCCGCACGACGCCGCGCGCGTAACCCGCCAGGTCCGCCCAGCCGTCACGATCGCGGTCGACCCGAGCCTGGCGATGCCCGCCGCCGAGCAGCGAGAGCCGCCATGTGGAGCTCAGCGGGGTCGCGAGAAACGCGACACCGTCGGTCGCGCCCAGCGTCGACTGGTTGACGAGCACCTCGAGCGTTCGCTCGTCACCGGGACGGCGCGCGAGGAGATTGACGACGCCGGCCATGGCGCCCGCGCCATAGAGCGCTGACGCGACCCCCTTGATCACCTCCACGCGGCCGAGATCCATCGGAGGAATCTGGAGGAGACCCAGACCGCCGACCTGCTGGCCGAACAGCGGGAGGCCGTCGCTGAGGAATCGGGTGTATCGCCCCCGCATGCCCTGCACCCGGACGCTCGCCGCGCCGATCGACGGCGACGTGGCCTGCACGCGCAGGCCACCCATCTCATTGAGCAGCATGACGATGTCGCCGGGCGTCATGAGCATCTTCTCCTCGATCTCTTCGCGGCCGAGCACCTCGACGCGCGTGGGCTGATCCTCCACGCGCCACCCGGTTCGTGTGATGGCGACCACCACCACTTCCTCTTCGAGGGTCGGAACGGCAGCGAGGTCCACCGTCACGTCGAGACCCGCCGCCGGGACCGTCACGTCCCGCCGCGCTTCGAGGAAGCCATCCTTCCTCACCGTAAGGGTCACAGCTCCCGGTGCGACGCGGAACACCGCCCGCCCGTCCCGACCCGTCTCCGCCTGCTGATCGCCCGCGGTGACGCTGGCGCCGGCCACCGGCCCATCCTCGGCCTGGACCCAAACCACCAGTGTGGCCGACGGCTGGGCCTGCGCGATCGAGGCGAGCGCGACACACATCCACACCAACGTGGTACTGGCGACGGTCCGCATGCGATGCCTCCGTGAAGGTCCCGCCGCGGCGGGACGCCTGAACCGTTGTCCGGCGGTGCGGACTAGGTTCGGGGAGGCGGATCGACTTCGGGGAGGGTGGGTTCGGACAGATTCGCGCGGGCGGCGGGCCGCCAGGCGACGAGCAGCCAGGCAGGTCGCGAGGAGATGACGAGGCGCGCCGGACTCCAGCCGTGGCAGAGCGCGCACGCCGGCGACAGAGACCCGGAGCCGACCTGCGCCGGCGTCGCGCGCGTGCAGCCGTCGGGGCAGGCGAACCGGTCCGCGGTGGTCAGGACGGCGAGGAGAGCGGCCAGCAAGGCGCCCAGCACCATCCGCACGGGACCAGTATCGTACACCCGCCGGGCGCGTTCAGATCAGCGTCCCTGCGAGGTCGAGAGTACCTGCAGTACCTCCTGCGCCGTGCTGCGGTCGCCGTGCGACCGGCTGATCTTCACGAACCGGATGGTGCCGCGCGTGTCGATGACGAACGTGGACGGATACGCCGTCTCGTTTGGGGCGTCCCACCGGACGCCGTAGAGGTTCACGACCTTCAGCTCGGGATCGACGGCCAGGTGGAACCGGTCGGGCAGAGTCTTACCCGCGACGAACTCTTGCGCTTTTGCCTGGACGAGGTCGGCGGCGCCCGGGTAGACCAGCACGACGCTCGCGCCGGCCCCCTGGAACTCCCGGCCGTGGGCGATGAAGTCGCCCACCTGGCGCTGGCAGATCGGGCACTGGTAGCCGACCCAGCCGCGCAAGAAGATCAGGACGACCGGCCCTTGCCTGGTGAGAGCCGCCAGGTGGAGCGGCTGGCCGTCGAGCCCCCTCAAGGTGAAGTCTCGCACAGGGTCACCGAGTGCGGGCGGCGTCCCGGGCGCCGATTGGGACTGGGCCGCCGCGGGCGCAACGAGCGTACCCGCCACGAGGGCGGCCAGGGCGAGTCGGATCGGCCATGCGGATGCGGTCGTCATCGGGTCCTCCACCGAGCACGAGTCACGGCTACCGTGACATCGTGAGTGTCGCTCGGCCGCGAAATGTTACAGGGGGAGTGCCTCGGGGGCGGCGGCGTGGCCGCATGGTCTTCCTCACTGACGCGGCTGCCCCCGGCGGTGGGTCGGTGTCACAATGGGGGGCGGGCTCGAGCGGCAAGGAGAAGGAGAAGCGGACATGACGACGCTACGAACGCCGGACCTGGCGTGCCTTTCTGAAGACGACCGCGCGACGCTGGAACGGGTGGCGCAGCGC
Source organism: uncultured Vicinamibacterales bacterium (assembly GCA_964478975.1). Lineage (GTDB taxonomy): Bacteria > Acidobacteriota > Vicinamibacteria > Vicinamibacterales > JAHECP01 > CAYZKQ01. Next base: position 38,250 of record CAYZKQ010000004.1, read on the forward strand.
CTCGGTCGCCCGGTCGAGCAGCTCCTCCAGCCGGGGGTGTTCGGCGTGCAGGCGCACTGGCCGGCGTGGCTCGAGGCCAACCTCGACCACAGTCTCGCGACGTACATGGCGCGCGGCGCGCTCCCGCCCCTCGCGAAGGAAGCGATGCACGCCGCCGTCTCCGCGGCGAACAACTGCGAGTATTGACTCACGCTCCATGCGGCCGCCGTGCTGCGGCTGGCGGAATCGGAGCGGGCGGTGGCGGAGGTGGTGGCGATCGCGGAACATGTCGCGAGCCTGACGGCCGGCGCCGCCACGTTGCGGCTCCGCGCGGACGTGCCCCGGGCGCCGGAGGCGGCGGGCGAGGACGCTGTGGGGCCGCTCGCCGGGCGCGCCGAGGCGGGCGACGCCGCCGGCACCCTCGCCCAGATCCGCGAGTGGGCCGCACGCGCGCTCGGCATCGACCACGTGCCGGTGTTCTGGCGGGCCCTCGCCCCCGATCCGAAGGTGCTCGCCGCCACCTGGCGCAAGGATCGGCTGGTGCTCGCCTCCGGGGTGCTGGACGAGCTGACGAAAGGCTGCGCCGCGCTGGCGGTGGCCGGCTTCAGGCAGAGCGATTACTGGGTCGCGTACTTCACGCAGTATCTGCGGAGGCACTGCGGGGTCGGTCCGGGCGTCCTCGTCGAGATCGCCGGTGCCGTGATGCACTACACGGCGTTCACCACGATCGCCCACGGCATGCGGCTCGAAGCGCCCTTCGAGAACATGGCGGCCGCCGACGTCCAGCGCGGCGGGCGCTACGAGCACCTCGTGCCCGGCGTGCGCCGGCAGGTCACCGTGTCGAGTTGAGCGCTGTCCGCGCCCAGCCGGGGTCCGAGCCGGGTCGCGGATCGGCCGGAGCTGCGAGCCTGATCCAGGGAGGGTCCGTGTCGCCACGTTGGAACCGGTTGGAGACCTGGGCGGCGCTGGGCGTGATCGGGGCGGGTGCGGGGCTCGCGGCGATCCTGAGCCTGCCGCTGTTCATGAGCGCGACGGCGACCCGCCTGCATCCGGAGCCGCAGAGCGTGCCCTCGGTGACGTCTGCGGCGCCGCCGGCGCGGTGGGCCGCCGCGGTCGGCCGCGCGCGACAAGCCGTGCGGGCGGCCCTCTCGGAGGAGAACCTCACGGGGCTCTCGGTGGCGGTCGGGGTCGAGAACGATCTGGTGTGGGCCGAAGGCTTCGGATGGGCCGAGCTGGATGGGCGCGCACCCGTGACGCCCGACACCCGATTCCGGATCGGGACGGCCTCCGCGGTACTCACCTCGGCCGCGGTCGGCGTGCTGGTGGAGGAAGGCCGGCTGAAGCTGGACGAGCCGGTCCAGACGTACGTCCCCGAGTTTCCGGTAAAGCCGTGGCCCGTGACGCTGCGCCAGGTGATGGGGCACCTGGCGGGCCTCGGGAGCGACGGTGGTGACGAGAGCCCGCTGTTCTCCCGCCACTGCGAGCGGCCGGCGGACGCCCTGCGCGCCTTCGCGGATCGTCCCCTGCGGTTCGAGCCCGGGACGCGGTTCCGATTCTCCAATTACGGCTGGATCGTGGTGAGCGCCGCGGTGGAGGCGGCCGCGGGGCAGCCGTTTCTCGCGTTCATGCGCGAGCGAGTCTTCGAGCCCCTGGGGATGGACGACACCACGGCCGACGCACCGGCCGAGGAGGTCCCGAATCTGGCGACCTTCTACTTTCCGCGGTTCATGGCGGATCCGCGCTACGGCCTCCACCCGATGCGCCCGATCGACCTCTCCTGTTACGCAGGGTCCATGGTCTTTGTCTCGACGTCGGCCGACCTCGTCCGGTTCGGTCTGGGGATCAGCCGGGGTGCGCTGCTGCGACCGGAGACGGTCCGGTTGCTCCAGACTTCACAGCGCCTGGCGTCAGGGCAGGAGACGGGCTACGGCCTGGGGTGGGACCTCGAGACGGTCACGCTGGCGGGCGAACGGGTCCGGATGGTCGGTCACGACGGCGAGTCGCTGGGTGGGATGGTAGGGTCTTTCATGGTGGTCCCCGACCGCGGTCTGGTCGTGGCGGTCCTGTCGAACATCTCCTACGCCGGCACGTTCTCGCTCGCGTTGAAAGTGGCGGACGCGTTCGCGGAAGCGGCGCGCCGCTCGGCGCCCGAGTGAGGCGCTGCGGACCCGACGCCGGTTCCACGAAGGGGCGCCTCGCCCCCGGGGAGCAGTGCGGGCCCGCCGCCGAGCATCCCGGCGAGGGTCACGGTTTCGTGACCCTCAGGCCCTTGACGATGGCCTCGGTGTTGTGCGCGAAGCGGATGCCGTAGATGCCGTCGGTGGACTTCAGCTTGCCGGCGGTCACGAGTTCAGCCTTGCTGTAGGTGGCGACCACCGTGCCGTTGATGGCGCACGAGACCCTGTCGTCCTTCACCGACAGGGCGATCTCCTGCGTCACGGGCGCGCCCTTGCCGGCCGCCTTGTTGACCGCGGGGTGGGGTTGGGGCCGCCGGCCGCCCATCTGGAAGGGCTCGGGGCCGAAGCCGCGGACGATGAAGGTGCCGTTGCCGTAGGCGGCGCAATAGAGGTAGGTCGCGTTGGGCGTCCCCATGTCGTGGCCGGCGATCACGACGCCGTACGGGTGGGGATGGTCGTTGAGGCCCATGTAGTTCGACTCGGTGAACGTGGCCGTCACGGTGTACTCGCCGGTGGCGACGTTCGCGGGATGCCAGTAGGTGACGGCGGGCCCGGTGGTCACGTGCAGGGCGTCCCCTTCCTGCGCGAGTCTGGCGTCCTTCAGGGTCAGGCCGGCCTTTTCCTCCTGCGGGTCGATCTTTCCCATCCACCCAGGGACGAAGATGCCGCCGGCCACGGCGCGGGCGGTATCGGGCTGCTGCTGGGCGGCCACGAGGGCCGGAACAACGAGGGCCGGGGCGGCGAGGGCGAAAGCGGCGGCGAGTCCGACAGCGAGGCGCATGGCGTCTCCTTCCGTGGGTCGGCTGGATCTGGTGCCTGGGTTCGGGTCAGTTGTAAATCGGACGGCGCCGGCAGTCAAGCCGTTCCCCGCGGACTGCTCTTACAGGCCGCCGCGTCCGGGTCGCGCCGCGCGCGTCTCTCCATCGTCCGCAGGGTGCCTCTCTCGAGCGCCCCCGAGACGGGAGGCGCCCGGCGATCGCCAGGACGGCGGGGCCGGGCCTCGAGAGGCCCGGCCCCGGTCCAACGCGCCTTCCGGGTTAGAACGTGTAGCGAACCGTGAACTGGATGCGGTAGACGTCGCCGAGGGATGCGCTCGGCTCGAACGTTTTCCTGATCAGGTCGCCGCCGATCACGCGCAGCCGGTACTGCGCTCGTCCCTGCGCATCAGCTGGTCCGCCCTGCGCCGTCGTGGGGACGATGAGGGGTTGGGTGGTGACGAAGCGCTGACCGACGCCCCAGTTCTTGTTCAGGAGGTTGCCGAAGTTGAGCACGTCGGCGCGGAGCTGGAAGGCGTGGCGGTGGCCGGCGATCGTCACGAAGACGTCCTGGGTCAAGTTCAGGTCCACGCGGTGTTCGAGGGGTTGGAACGCCGCGCCGCGCACCGCGTACTCGCCCCGGTGCTTGCTCAAGTACGGATCCTGCTGGATGAACGCGTCCCAGGCCGCCGCCTGTTCGGCCGCCGTGTAGGTGCGGCCGCCGGAGGTGAAGGTCTGGAAGTTCATCTCGGCGGTGTCGCGGGGGATGTAGATGAGGTCGTTGCTCGTCCCGCCGTCGCCGTTCAGGTCGCCCGAGAAGGTGTAGCTCGCGTTCCCGCCGGTCCGGCTCTCCCAGTAGACCGAGACGGTCGTGGCGCCCCAACTGAAGTACTGGCGCGTGTAGGACGCTGCGGCGAAGAAGCGGTGGCCGGGCGACGCCGTCGAGAAGCCGATGCCGGGGTTGTTCGGGTCGCCGGGGTGCTGGTTGTTGTTCCACGAGCCGAAGGCGATCGAGCCCGGGTCGACCGTGTTCTTGGCTTCACCGTAGCTGTAGGCCACCTTCGTCCACAAGCCGTTCCGGTACGGCCGTTCGAGCGAGGCCGCGATGTTCCACGACCGCCCGACGTTCTGGTTCTTCAGGACGATCGCGTTGGCGACGTTCGAGTGGATGCGGTTCCCCGCCGTCCACCGCGGGCGCGAATCCGGCCCGGTGAACCGCGTGTTCGGCGCCGGGAGGTTCGCGTTGATGTAGTAGATGCCGTTGACGTCGCGGGCGTAGAGGAACTCGAGGGTGCCGGTGAATCCGAAGAACACCCGCTGGTCCACCGCGATGTTGCTGCGCCAGAGCTGCGGGAACTTGAAGTGGGGGTCGGTCAGGGCCAGCTCGTAGCTCGACGCCGGCGCGCCGGTTACGCTTGTCGGCTTGTAGCGCTTCGGATCGGGATTGAACGGCCGCAACGTCGTGTTGTCGAGTTGCTCGAAGCCGGTGAGGACGCCGGTGTTGCCGATCTGGTTGGAAATCCAGACATAGGCCGGCCGCCCGGTGAACACCCCCGTCCCGCCGCGCACCTGCGTCGTCTGGCGGCCCCCGACGTTCCAGTTGAACCCGAAGCGCGGCGACCAGAGGATGTTCGGGTCGGGCAGCTTCTTGGTCGAGTACTGGACGGGGTTGCCGTGCTCGTCGCGGAACGTCCGGGCGTCGGCGTCGGCGTTCGCGTACCCGGTATCGCCGAAGAAGGGGACGTCGAACCGGAACCCGAGCGTGAGCTTCAGGTCGTCGCGCACGCGCCACTCGTCCTGGGCGTAGGCGCCCATGTAGAACACTTCGAGGGGCTGGATGGGCTTCTCGAGGCCGGGGATGTTCATCCACCGCACCTGGAACCGCCGCAGCGTGACGGGGGCCGTCGTCCGGCTCGGGTTGGCCAGATAGCCGTTGGCGTCGGCGTAGAAGTCGGCGAGGGAGTTGTACACGTAGACGCTCTGGGAGCCCGGGAAGAAGACGTTCTCCGAGCGGTACCGCTCGGCGCTCGCGCCGAAGGTCAGCATGTGCCGGCTCGCGGCGTACCAACTGAAATTGTCCTGCACCTGGAACGTGCCGTAGCGCAGCTCGTTGTTCGGCGTGAACGGCTCGAAGCCGAACGAGGTATAGGTGGAGCCGCCCTCGAGGATGTCGACGAACGGGAAGAACTTGCCGACCGGCTTGCGGCTCTCGTCCTGATACGTGTAACCGGCGATGAGGCTGTTCGCCTTGTTGTCGGAGACGATGGAGTTCCACTCGCCGATGATCGAGCGGATGTTCTCCATGATCTTGTAGTTGGAATTCTGGAAGTTGAGCGCCAGCGTGTTCGTCCGCCGGTTGCCGAAGCCGAGGGAGGACGAGTTCGAGACGAGCACGTCGGTTTCCGAGTCGAGGTGGTTGTACCGGATCGTGAGCTTGTTCCGCGCGCCGAGGTTGTGGTCGACCTTGATCAGGTACCGGTTGGCCGGCGTCTTGAAGTCGTAGCCCTCGTAGGCGCCGGTGTCGTAGTCGAATTTTTCCTTCAGGAACCGCGAGAGCGCGTCCAAGTCCGACGCGAGCACGCGGGTGATGTTGCCGCCCACCGGTTCGCCGCCGCGGTTGGCGCGGAACGTCGTGGCGGGTTGCGTCAGAGCTTCGCTCTCGACGTTCCCGAAGAAGAACGTCTTGTTCCTCGCGATCGGTCCCGACGCCCAGCCCCCCGTGTTGCGGAAGCTGAACGTGCCGGGGTCGACCGCGGCGTCCTTGGCCCGGGTCCCGACCAGGCCCTGGTCGCGGAACTGGTGCAGGAACGAGCCGCGGAACTGATTCGAGCCGCTGCGCGTGACAGTGTTGACCGCCGCGCCCACGAAGTTGCCCTGGCGGACGTCGTACGGCGCGATGCTGACCTGCACCTGCTCGATGGCCTCGAGCGAGATGGGGGCGACGCCGGTGCGCTCGCCCGGCGTGCCGGCCAGGCCGAACGAGTTGTTGAAGTACGACCCGTCGACCGTGATGTTGTTCAGGCGGTTGTCCTGCCCGGCGAACGACATGTTCCCGCTCGCCTGCGGCGTCAGGCGGGTCAGGTCGTTCAGCCGCCGGCTGATGGTCGGCAGGGTGGCGACCAAGTCGCGGCCGAGCGAGGTGGCGGCCCCCGTGCGTTCGGAGCTGAAGATGGGGTCGAACTGCCCCGTCACGGTCACCTGCTCCTCGACCTTGATCGGGCGGACGGTGATGGGCAGGTCGGTGGCGACGCCGAGATTGACGTACACGTCCGTGACGGTCTGGGGCTCGAAGGCCGCGGCGCCGGAGCCCGCGTAGAAGACGGTCACAGTGTACGGGCCGCCGACGCGCATGCCGGGGATGAAGAAGCGCCCGTCGGCGCCGGTGACGGCTTCGTACACCGTGCCGGAAGGCTCGTGCCGCGCACTCACGCCGGCGCCGGCCACGGGTTGCTTCTGGGCGTCCGTCACGACGCCGTTGATAGCCCCGGTCGTGACCCCTTGCGCCCGCGCGCTGGGCAGCGCAGCGAGCAGTCCCGCGGCCACGACGCACGAGGTGACGACGATCGTTCGGCGCAGGCGCCGACCGTTGCGGAGAAGATCCATGGGCATGAAAGGGCTCCTCGGAAACAAGGACCGACTGCGCCGAGTATAGCACCGGCGCAATGGGCTTCCGGAACAGCATAGCCCACCTGTGTAACACGCGTGTGACGGGGCGCGGGGGACACGCGCCCGGGCGGGCGAAAGGCGGCCGAAGAATGGCGGCCCTGATAAGGGCCGCCCTGCGGGCAGTCGGAAATACGCGGGAGAACCACGCGCGCCGGCCGGCCGCGGGCGAGGCGCTACGAGGTAAACGGCGCTTGCCGCCATCGGGTATTATGCGGCAACGGCTCAGGTTCGGGAGTCGCGGTCATCAGCGCGGGGGCGGCGGATCATGACGGCAGCGGTCGGGCGGTGGATCAGGCGCGCGGTCGATATCCGCGAGCACGAGGCGGGCGCGGTCTTCTGGTCGTGCGCGTATTTCTTTTTCCTGCTCTGCTCGTACTACGTCATCCGGCCCATCCGCGACGAGATGGGCGTGCGCGGCGGCGTGGAGAACCTGCCGTGGCTGTTCACCGGCACGCTGGTCGGCATGCTGCTGGTCCACCCGCTCTTCACGGCGCTGGTCTCGCGGTGGCCCCGGCGGCGCTTCGTGCCGCTCACCTACGGGTTTTTCATCCTCAACCTCGGGGCGTTCTTTCTCGCCTTCCGCGCGGCCGACGCGGCGGCGGGGGTGTGGGTCGGCCGGGTCTTTTTCATCTGGGTGAGCGTCTACAACCTGTTCGTCGTGTCGGTGTTCTGGTCGTTCATGACGGATTTCTACCGGCCCTCCCAGGCCAAGCGGCTCTTCGGGCTGGTGGCGGTCGGCGGCACGCTCGGGGCGGTGTTCGGCTCGACGATCACGTCGGCCCTCGCGCGCGCGTTCGGGCCGGTGAACCTCCTGCTCGTCTCCGGCGTGTTGCTCGGGGTGGCCGTGGTCGCCGCGGCGGCGCTCGAGCGCCATCAGGCGCGGGTGTCGCTCGATGCGGACGAGCCGGCGGCACCGGCCGCGCAGCCCGGCGGCGAGGTGATCGGCGGCCGCGTGCTCGAGGGCATCCGCGACGTGGCCCGCTCGCCGTACCTGCTGGGCATTGCGGTCCTCATGCTCCTGTTCACGGTGACGTCGACGTTCCTCTACTTCCAGCTCGCCGACATCGTTTCCCGGACGTTCGCCGCCGACTCGGCGGGACGCACGCGCCTGTTCGCGAACATCGACCTGGCGGTCAACGCCCTGACGCTCCTGACCCAGCTCTTTCTGACCGGGCGGGTGCTGCGCTGGCTGGGGATGGCCCTGAGCCTGGCGTTTCTCCCGGCCCTGACGCTCGCCGGGTTCTCGCTGCTGTGGGGCGCGCCGGTGCTGGCGGTGGTGGTCGCCTTCCAGGTGCTCCGGCGCGCCGGGCACTTCGCCATCGAGCGGCCGGCGCGGGAGGGACTCTACACGGTGCTCTCGCGGGCGGAGAAGTACAAGGCCAAGAACTTCAACGACACGTTCGTCTACCGCGTCGGCGACCAGGTCGGCGCGTGGTCGTACCGGCTCATGGGCGGGCTGGGGCTCGGGGCCTCGGGCCTGGCGGCCGCCATGGTCCCGGTGTCGATCGTCTGGGTGCTGGTGGCGCTCTGGCTCGGGCGCCGCTACCGGCAGATCGCCGAGGGGACGTGGGTCGGGGTACCCGCGGCGGCGGCCGCGACCGCCGAGCGCGCGTGACCGCAACGAGCCGGTTCGGAGCGAGGACGCGAAGGTGATGGAGGGAACCATGTCGAGACCGCGATGTGCGCATCCTTCACGACGCGACGTGCTGAAGACTGGCGTGCTGGCCGGGGTGGGGCTGGCCGTGGGGCGGTGGCCGGCGGCCGCGGCGGCGCGGCAGGGGTCGGCGCCCCTGATCACGAAGCCGATCCCCTCGACGGGCGAACGCCTCCCCGTCGTGGGGTTGGGGACGAACGCGTACGGGCGCGCCCAGACGCCGGAAGAGCTGGCGCCGCTCCGGGAGGTGCTGCGGCGGTTGCCGGAGCTGGGCGGGAAGGTGGTCGACACGGCGCCGTCGTACGGGCGGTCCGAAGAGGTGATCGGCCAGCTCGTCGCGGAGATCGGCAATCGTCCGCAGCTGTTTCTGGCGACCAAGGTGACCGCGCCGGGAGGCGAGGCCGCCAAGGGCGTCGCCATGATGGAGGAATCGTTCCGCCGGCTGCGGACCGATCGGGTCGACCTCATGCAGGTCCACAACCTGAACGGGGTCGACGTCCTGATGCCGGTGCTGCGCGAGTGGAAGCAGGCGGGGCGCATCCGCTATATCGGCATCACGACGTCGAGCGACGCGCAGTATCCGCAGATGATCGAGTTCATGAAGAAGTACGACCTCGACTTCATCCAGGTCGACTACTCGATCGGGAACCGGGGCGCGGGCGACCAGATCCTGCCCCTCGCGCGGGACCGCGGGATGGCGGTGTTGCTCAACGTGCCGTTCGGCGGGCGCGGCGGCCGCAACCTGCTCCGGGCCGTGGCCGACCGGCCGCTGCCGGACTGGGCGAAGGAGTTCGACGCCGAGACGTGGGCGCAGTTCTTCCTCAAGTACGCCGTGTCGCACCCGGCCGTCACGTGCGCGATTCCGGGGACGACGCAGGTGGCGCACCTCGAGGACAACCTGCGCGGCGCGCGCGGCCGGCTGCCGGACGAGGCGATGCGCCGGAAGATGGAGGCGTTCTGGGATTCGCTGGCCTGAGGCGCCCGGGCGGGCGGCGCGCGCCCGCGCCGGCTCAGTAGCGGAGCATCACGCCGGCGGTCGCGCGCCAGAAGCGGAGGCGGGTGCCGCCGAGCGCGTCGGGGCCGCCGGCGCCGAGGTCCCGGATATACCGCACGTCGGCGCGCAGGCTCGTGCGCGCCGACAGCGGTCCGAGGACGCCGCCGCCGACGGCCAGGGTGGCCAGCGTGCGGTCGACTTTGAAGAGGCCGAGGACATCCTGGATGGCCACGTGGGTGGCGCCGACGCCGCCCACCGCATAGGGCCGGAGCGATTCGCGGGTGAGGCGCCGCGGGAGCGTCACGAGGACGCTGCCCGTCAGGGTCGTGACGTGGCTCGAGGCCACGAGCCCGGCCCTGCCGCCCCGCTGGAAGGCGCGCACCACGTAGGCGAGGTCGGCTTCCACCCCGAGCAGCCCGTCTCCCAGCAGGCCCCCGGCGACCCCGAAGGTGAACTTGGTCTTGGCGGCCTCGCGCTCGAGATCGACGAAATCGGTCTGGCCGCCGAGCTTGACCCCGGCGAAGGGCGTCACGACCCAGTCGGCCGCGGCCGGCGCGGGGACGCCGCACGCCACGACGCACGCGAGGACCAGGGGGCATCGCATGCGCGGTCACGCGACGAAAATCCTGAGGAACAGGCGCGCGAACCACGAGCGCGTGAGGTCGCCCTGGGCGAGGTCGAACGGCGCGACCAGCCCGTCGCTGTTCGCGAGCAGGACAAGCGTGAGGTTGCGCTCCGGGACCTTGACGAGCAGCGACGACCCCGCGTCGCGCTGCAGCCCGAAGTGCCACACGACCTTCACGCCGTTGTAGGACTGGACGAACCACCCCAGGCCGGTCGGCAGCACGGCGTCGTCGCCGGCCCGCTGGTTCGTCCACATCGCCGCCAGGCTGTCGGCTTCGAGCAGCACGTGGTCGTCCAGCGCGGCGTCAAGCCGGGCCAGATCCCGGACGGTCGACACCAGGCCCGCGGCCGCGTCGACGCCGGTCCGAGGCGGCGAGACGCGGACGGGCTTGCCCCGCCGGTCCAGTCGATACGGGGTGGCGAGACGCCCGAGGGCGGCGGCGTACTGCTGGAGGCGCCGCTCGTCGAACAGCGCGCGCGCCGGCGCGTCCGGGTCGGCCAGGTCCGTGCCGGGCACCGAGTCGATCATGGCGAGCCGGTCGAGCAGCTCGTAGGCGAGCGCCTGCCGGTACGGGCGCCCGGCGCAGGCGTCGACGACGGGCGTGAGGGCGGCGTAGCGGGCCGGGTCGTACTTGAAGCCCGACGCGTCCTGGTCGGAGCGGTGCGCCAGGAGCTGGCGCACCGTGGGCGCGGGTTCGGGTACGGCGTCGGTCCACCGGCTGACCGGCGCCTCCAGGTCCGCGCGCCCGCGCTCGACGCACTGCATGACGAGAATGGCGGCCAGGGGCTGGGTCAGGTCGGCGACCGGGTACGGCGTGATGGGCGTGGCGGGCACGGCGGCCTCGACGTCCTGGAGGCCGAATCCGCGTTCCCACGCGATCCGGCCGTTGTGGACGATGGCCGCCGACAGGCCAGGAATGCCGGCCTGCTGCCGCAGCGCCTCGAGATAGCGCTCGAACAGCTCGAAGGCCAGGTTCTGGGCGTCCGCGCGGGGGCCGCCTGCGAGAGCGGCGGCGACGAGGGCGGCGGCGAAGCGCGCGGCGCGCACGGGGCCTCCGGGAACTCCCGCGCTATGATATCATCGGCGGACGGACGCGAGGACGAGGGTGGCGGCGACGCGGGTCTCCGGCGTGGCGTGGATGGCGCTGGTCGCGCTCGCGGCGGCGGCGCCCGCCGCGGCCGACGTCCGCGTCGTCCCCCTCGTGCGGGACGCGCAGGTCTTCGTCTCGATGGAGCTCGCCGACGGCTTCACGGACGAGGTGCGCGCGGTCATCCACAGCGGACTCCGCACGACCTTCACCTACACGGTCGACCTGCGGCTGGCCGTCCCCATCTGGATCGACCAGACGGTCGCCACCGCGACCGTGGCGACCTCGGTGCAGTTCGACAACCTGACCCGACGCTACACGGTCATGCGGACGATCGACGGGCGGGTCGCCGAGGTCCGCGTGACCGAGGACGAGGATGTCGTCCGGGAGCTCCTGACGACGTTCACCCGCCTGCCCCTGTTCTCGACCGCGTCGCTCGAGCCCAACCGCGAGTATTACGTCCGGGTGCGCGCCAGCCTGAGTCCCCGGCGGAGCGGCTTCATCTGGTGGCCCTGGGGGGGCGGTCCGTCAGGTCAGGTGAAGTTCACGTTCATTCCCTGAGCCGTGCGGGCGAGCCCGCGCCCCGCGCCGCGAGTCGCGCCGGGCGCTGGTGCACACTGCCGGCGCGGGGCCCGGGCGGCCGAGGCGCGCGTTCAGTCGCCGGCCCGCAGGACGGGCG
>CAYZKQ010000005.1:0-46256 GCA_964478975.1 uncultured Vicinamibacterales bacterium
CTCGTCCTGGAGCCCGAGGCGGCTGGCGACGCCGCCGGCGGCGCCGACGAGCGCCTGCGCGCCACCTTCGACGATCGCGGCGGCGACAGCGTCGCCCGCGACGGCCGCCGCCTGGATGTAGGCGGCGAGGGCGGCGATCGCTCGGGGCTCGAGCGCGTGCCGATAGACCGCGTGGATGAGGTCCCCGGGGCGCTGGACGCCGAAGTGTCGCAGGACGACGGGAGTCAGGGACGTGGTCCGTCCCCGTTTGTCCGCCTCGCGGATGACGGCGCGCAGCGCGAGCCGTCCCATCCAGTAGCCGCTGCCCTCGTCACCGAGCAAGTAGCCCCAGCCGCCGGCCCGCGCGGCCTCCCACCGGGCGTTGCGGCCGTAGACGATCGAGCCGGTGCCGGCCACGATCACGATGCCCGGTGCCTCACCCACGGCCGCCTCGAGCGCGATGAGCGCGTCGTTGACCACCACGATTTTCGCCTTGTACCCGATGCGCGCCATGATCCCGCGGATCACCGCCGCATCGTCTTCCCGGTCGACGCCGGCCATGCCCAGGCAGATGGCGGCCGGAATGATCCCGCGATCCCCGAGGGTGTCCTCCATCACGCGGTGGAGGACTTTCTCGACCTCGAGCTCGCCGGACGCCTGCAGGTTGGCGCCCCCGCCCCGCGCTTCGGCCACCAGCGCGCCGGTCTCGTCGGCGAGCTGACACACGGTTTTCGTGGCCCCGGCGTCGATGCCCATCACGAACACGACGGTTCCAGTATGCGCCGTCCGCGGGGGACCGGTCGCGTTGACAGCAAGGAGTGGGCTTGCTAGAGTGCGGAGTTTCCGTGGAGGGGTCCGGACCCGTGGGGCGGGCGTGGACGGCGATGGCGGCCCTCGCGGTCGCGGCGGGTGCTGTGGGGCTCGCGGGGGCGCAGGCGCCGCCGCGCGCCGGCGAAGTGCGCGCTCTGTGGGTGCGGTCGTCGTCGCTCACCACGCCGGCGTCGGTCGCCGCCGTCGTCCGCACCGCCCGCGCGGTGGGGTTCAACACGCTGTTGGCCCAGGTGCGCGCCCGCGGCGAGGCGTACTACGCCAGCCGGGTCGAGCCGCGCGCCGAAGGCCTCGGGACCGAGCCGTCGGCGTTCGACCCGCTCGCCACGCTGCTCGCCGAAGCGCGCCGGGCGGGGCTCCGGGTGCACGCGTGGGTCAACCTGAACTTTGTCTCGAGCGCGGTCACGCTGCCGGCATCACCGGAACACGTGGTGTACCGGCACCCCGAGTGGCTCATGGTGCCGCGGCCCCTCGTCCGGGAGATCCTGAGCGTCGACCCGGCGAGCCCCGCGTACGTGGGGCGCCTGGCTCGCTGGACGCGGGCCGAACTCGACCGGGTCGAAGGCCTCTATCTCTCCCCGATCGACCCGGCGGTGCACCACTACCTCAGCGAGGTCGTGAGCGACCTGGTCGGCCGCTATCCCCTCGACGGCGTGCATCTGGACTACATCCGCTACCCGGACGACCGGTTCGATTACAGCCCGCCCGCGCTCGCGGCGTTTCGTGCGGCGGTCGCGCCGGAACTCGACCCGTCGGAGCGCCGGCGCCTCGACCGGCTCGCCGAGGCCGACCCTCTGGCCTATCCCGACAGCCTGCCGGAAGCGTGGAGTCGTTTCCGGCGCGCGCGGTTGTCCGCGCTGCTGATGCGCCTGCGAACGGCGGTGCGCCTCGCCCGTCCGGCCGCTGTGGTGAGCGCGGCGGTCGCCCCGGACGTGGACGAGGCGTTCGCCCGGCGCCTGCAGGACTGGCGGGTGTGGCTCGAGAACGGGCTGGTCGACGCCGTGTGCCCGATGGCCTACACGGACGACCCCTCGACGTTCACTCGGCAGGTCGGACACGCCCGCGCGCTGGCCGGACCGCGGGCGGTCTGGGCCGGCATCGGGGCGTTCCGCCTTCCGGCGCCCCGGGTTCCGGCCTTCATCGACTTCGCCCGCGCCGCGGGCGCCGACGGGGTGGCGATCTTTTCGTACGACAGCCTGACCGGGGCTGACCGGACGAGCGCGCTCGAAGAGATCGGGCGCGCGTTTCTCCCCGGGGCCGGGGGCGGGTCCCGTTAGTCAGGCGCGGCCGCCGTGCGTCCCCTGGACCTGGCGATCCTCGCGACCTATCTGGCCGGGGTCGTCCTGCTCGGCACCTATTTTTCGCGGCGGCAGCGGAGCGTCCAGGACTATTTCGTGGCCGGCCGGCGGCTGCCGTGGTGGGCGATCATGGGGTCGATCGTCGCCACCGAAACGAGCACGGTCACGTTCATCAGCGTGCCGGGCTACGCCTACAGCGGCGATTTCACCTTCCTCCAGCTCGTGATCGGCTACATGGTGGGGCGCGTCGCCGTCGTGTGGCTGTTCGTCCCGGCCTATTTCCGCGGCGAGTTGCTCACGGCGTACCAGGTGCTGGGTGCCCGCCTCGGACCGGACCTCCGTCGCTTGGCCTCCGGCCTGTTTTTGGTGACGCGGAGTCTGGCCGACGGCTTTCGGCTCTTCGCGACGGGCCTGGTGCTCGCCGCCCTGTTGGCGAACGTGCCTCGCTTGCAGGTGGCCGCGGGAACCTGGACTACCCGTCTCGACCCGGCCACGATGCTTCTCGTCGTCTCGGTTGTCGGGCTCGGCCTCGCGACCATCGTGTACACCCTGCTGGGCGGCATGACCGCCGTGGTGTGGACCGACGTCGTCCAACTGGCGGTGTACCTGGCCGGCGCGGCGCTGGCGGCGATCGTCTTGCTCGACAGGATTCCCGGGGGCTGGGCTGAAGTCTGGCGCGTGGGCGCAGCGGCCGGGCGGTTCCGCGTGTTCGACTTCTCGTGGGACGTGACGCGCAGCTACACGTTCTGGAGCGGCGTGGTGGGTGGGGCCTTTCTCACCACCGCGACCCACGGGACCGACCAGCTCATGGTCCAGCGTTACCTGTGTGCGAGCCGGCCGGCGGCGGCGCGGGCTGCGCTGCTCTGGAGCGGCGCCGTCGTGTTCGCCCAGTTCGTCCTCTTCCTCGGCATCGGCGCCATGCTCTTCGTCTACTACACGACGGTCGCCCCGGCCGAAACCGCCGCGTTCGTCCGGGACGGCCGGGTGCTCTCCGACCGCGTCTTCCCGCACTTCATCGTGACGCACCTGCCCCCGGGCGCCGTCGGCCTCGTGCTCGCCGCCATTTTCGCCGCGGCGATGTCCACCCTCTCCTCCTCGTTGAACTCCTCGGCGGCGGCGGCGGTGGCCGACTTCTACATCCCGTGGACGCGCGGGCGCCGTACCGACGCCCACTACCTGCGCCTGTCCCGCGCCGCCACGGCGTGGTGGGGCGGCGTGCAGATCGCGGTCGCGCTCGCCGCCATTCGGCTCTCGACGCGCGTGGTGGACGAGGTCCTGGGGATCGCGTCGTTCACCAACGGCGTCATCCTCGGCCTGTTCTTCCTCGGCAGCTTCGACCGGCGGGGCCACCAGGGGGCGGCCCTGGCCGGAGCTGTCGCCGGGCTGGGCGTCCTGCTCGCCCTCAAGCTGGCCACATCGGTGTCCTGGCAGTGGTATGTGCTGGTCGGCTCGCTGACGACCTGGGCCGTCGGCGCGGCCGCGGCCAGATGGCGTCGGCTCTGGTCTTCTCGATGACGCCGGCCCCACACTGCTGACCGTGTCATCGTGAGCCACCCCGTGCACCCCCGCCGGGGGCACGAAGCCTCCGGACCGGCCCACTCCTTGGTCTGCTGCCTCTCGTCGTCAGCGGCCGGCGGACCGACCCGACCAGGCAGCACGGGTCGACAGTCTTTATGTTGTGCCTCGTTTGGTGCAGGCGCCTTCAGAACCCTCCCCGGCCAGGGGGAAGTCCGAGACCTGGAGGTCCACCCCGTCCCGGAGCGGGCGGTGGTCCACCCCTGGGGCTCAGGCCAGGACCGACCCCGCGAGGACCCCGTCCCCCCGGCCCTTCGCCGCCCCGACCCCCGCGGCCGCCTCGCCCTCCCGGCATTCCGGGTATCCCGATCGCCGGGCCGAGACCTTCGCCGCCCCGCCGGCCGGGTCCACCGGGAGCGGCCACCGCCCCGGGTCGCTGCGAGACCGCGGCGAAGATGAATTGCCACTCGCTGTACCGGCTGCGTCCCTTGTAGATCTTGATGGACGCCTCTTCGGACTTGCTCGCGACTCCGATGATGCCCCCTCGCGCGCCGGGCACGCCACCCGATCCTCCGGGTTGGCTGCCGGTGCTGCCGCGGCCGCCGATCGTCGGTACGCCGGCGCGGCCGCCTGGCGCACCTGGGGTCGGTGCAGCGGTGGCGTAGATCAGTCTGAACTCACCGTCCTCGGTCATGGGGTCCTTGTATTTCTTGCGGAGGAATCGTTGCTGGACCAGGACGTCGAGGTCGGGGGGGAAGGCGCCGGGGTACTTGCGTTGGTACAACTCGATCGCGCGGGCGTACTGCTCCCCGCGGAAGATGAGTTCGGCTTCCTTCTCCCGCTGCATCTCGTGTCGCCACACCGGCAGGGCGACCGACATGAGCACGCTCATGACCGCGAGGCTCACGAGCAGGGCCGCCATGGCGTAGCCGTCCTGGCGGGGGTGACGCAGGCGTTCTTGACCCTCTAAGTTCATGAGATTATTATCCTTGCGCGGACTCATGGGATTCCCACTGACTCGTCTCGCCGCGGGGGGTGGCGGGGTGCGCCGCGCGCCGGCGGCGGCGGTGCTGGTCGTTGCGGTCCTGGCCGCGGCGGCCTGCGACAAGCTGCCGTTGCTCGCCCCGAGCGGCACGGTCATTACGCTGTTTGCCAGCAGCACGGTCATGCCGGTCAACGGCACCGTCGAGATCACGGCGACGCTCATCGAGCAGGGCACCACGCAGGTGCCCAATCAGCAACAGGCGGCCGCCGGCGCGGGGACCCCGGTGCACAACGGCACGCTCGTCAGTTTCACCACGACGCTCGGCACCATCGAGCCCCGCGAAGCCCGCACGCACAACGGCCAGGTGACGGTACGGCTCGTCGGGGATGGCCGGTCGGGAGTCGCGAGGGTCACGGCCTTTTCGGGCGGCGCGCGGTCGGCCGAGCTCACGATCAGCGTCGGCGCGGCGGCCGCCGAACGCATCGTCTTGACCGCGGCGCCCCAGATGCTGCCCTCGACCGGAGGGACGACGGAGCTGCGGGCGCGGGTCGAAGACGCCGGCGGCAATCCGCTGCCCGGCGTACCCGTGACGTTCAGCGCGACCGGCGGCACGCTCGGGGCCGGCACGGTCTTGACCGACGAGGGCGGGGTGGCGCGGACGACGCTGACGACGAACCGGGACGTGGACGTGACGGCGAGCGCCGGCGCGAAGACCGCGACGCTGAAGATCGTCCTGGCGCCGCGCCTGGGCCTCACGCTCCGGACGAGCACCCTCACCCCGACCGCGGGGGTGGGCGTCGTGTTCGAGGTTGGCGTGTCGGCGACGGCCAACGTCCGGGACGTCACCATCGACTTCGGCGACGGCCGCCGCCAGGCGCTTGGTGCGTTGGCCGGCACGATCTCGGTGACGCACGTCTACGACCGCGATGGGACCTACACCGTGACGGCCACGGCGGCGGACGCCGGCGGCTCGGTCGAGTCGGTGTCGACGACGATCGCGGTGGCGCCCGCGCCGCGGCTCGGGGTGTCCATCACTTCGTCCACGACGACGCCGGCCGTCGGCCAGCCCGTGACGTTCACCGTGACCGTGAGCGTTCCGGCCAACTCGCCCGGGCTCGCCGAGGTCTCGGTGAACTTCGGGGACGGGTCCGCGCAATCGGCCGGCCCGATGACGAACCTGACCGTGTCCCACGTGTTCGCCGCGCCCGGGACGTACACGGTCACGGCCACGGCGACGGATCACGCCGGCCGGAGCTCGTCGTCGAGCACGCAGATCGTCGTGGCCCCGATCAGCGTCACCGTGACGGCCACCAAGTCCACGTCGAACCCGCGCGCGTTTACCTTCACCGCGACGGTCGCGCCGAGCACCGTCGCGATCGCCTCCTACGAGTGGCGCTTCGGCGACGGGACAGCGGCGACCACGTCGGGCAACACCACCACCCACATCTACAGCAGCGCCATCAGCGGCCGCACGGAGGTGACGGTCATCGTGCATCCGGTCTCCGGGGCCCCCGTGTCGACCGTCATCGAGATCGACGTCGGGTGAGCGCGGCGGTCACCATTCGGAGTACTTCGTGCCGTTCAGCGCGGTCTGGTCGGACCCGCTCTTGACGTCGTAGATCCCGATCGACGAGGTCGGGTTGTTCGGGTCGGGCTCCGCCAGAATCGTCTGCCACGTATCCCGCGAGCGCGTGAACGGGTCGACCGGGATCTCCCTCAAGTACCCCTCGCTGACCAGCGCGTCGAGACTCGCCGGGTACTCGCCTTTGTCGGCGTAGTACTGATCGATGGCGTCCCGCATCCGGAACAGGTCTTCTTTCAGGACGGCCTCGCGCGCCGCCGTGACCGAGTTCCGGTACTGAGCGAGGCCGATCGTCGCCAGGATCATGATGAGCGACACGACGACGAGCAGCTCGACCAGCGTCCAGCCCGTGCGGTCCACCAGGATGCGGTCGCGCCGCGGACCGCGCACCCGGTCCCCGCGCGGCCGGAGCGCAGCCGGCACTGCGGGCGGTTCACCAGTCGCGGTACTTCGTTCCATCGAGCGCGGTTCCCTCCGACTTCGTGTACACGTCGTAGACATTCTGACCACCCCACGTGGTCGACCCGGGGTCGTCCTGGTACGCCCGCAGCCCCCAATCGGTCGTTCCCGTCATGGGGTCGACGGGGATGCGGCGCAGGAACTTGAGCTTGCGACCCGACTGATCGTTGACCACAGGGACCCCTTCGACGAGCGTTTCGAGGTCGGGCGGATACCCCTCGCTGCCGACGCGCACGTCGGGTCCGCCAATCAGGCCGGCGTCCACGGCATCCTTGTAACGATCGATCGCCGTCCGGATTTCCCGCAGGGCGCGCCGCAGCTCGGCTTCCTTGTGGCGCTGCACCGTGACGCGGGCGAGCGGCATGATGGCCGACGCGAGAATCGCCACGATCGCCGCCACCATGACAAGCTCGACGAACGAGTAACCCCTACAGCCCGGCCGGGCGCGTCCGCGCCACCCGCGGCCGAACCGCCGCGGGCCGCTGATGGTCCTTTCCGCTGCCATGGTCGTCCCTCCGAGCATCGCCCGAAGCCTCACTGGACCTTGACGGTCACGGGCGCGAAGCGCAGCGGCACCGGCTTCCCGTCGGGCCCCGTCGCGACCCCGCTCAAGGCGAGAGGCGACTCGCCCGCCGCGACCGGCTCGAACACGACGGCGGCGACCAGGCCCGTCCCCGACGCCCCCGTCGAATCGTCGACGCGAGTGATCGCGAGGTCCACGCGCCCGGCGGTCGCGTCGATGTGCTGAGTGACGGCGGCCGTGACGCCGCCTTGGCGCATGAACGTGCCTTCCTGGACGCGCTCGACCCGCAGCACCCTGGGGTCGTAGGTGAGCGTGAGGCTCAGGACCGATACGCGCGTGGCCCCGCTGATCGAAATCGGCACCGTATAGGGGCCGCCCCCGACGGTCCACTCGGTGCCCGGCGGGGTCGCGACAACCTGCGCCGCTTCGCCAACCGGGCCGGGCGCCCCCGGCGCCTCCGGCGGCGCCGCGCCGGGCTCCGGCCGTTTCGCCGGGGGCGCCTCGGCCGGTGGCGGCCCCGGCGGGGCGCCCGCCGCGGCTTCCGGCACGGGCGCGATCAGGGGCGGCGGCCCGGTCAGGCCGATGTTCTGCTGGGTCCCGATGAAGATCGGGTTCAGATCCTCCTGCGTCAGCTCGTGGGTTCGGACGATGTGCGGGGTCAGGAGCATGACGATGTCGGTCTGCTCGATCGTCTCGTCGTTGGCCGAGAACAACTGGCGCAGGATCGGCAACCGCATGAGGCCCGGTAACCCCGTCAGCGAGCGCCGCTCGTCCTCCCGCAGCAGGCCGGCGAGCAGGTTGGACTCGCCTTCCCGCAGGCGCAGCCGCGTCGTCACCTTGCGCGTGCCGAACGTCGGGGCGAGCTGGCCGCCGACCTCGATGGACTGGCCCAACGTGCTGCTCTCGACCGTCAGGTCGAGAATGATCTCGCCGTCGTAGGTCACGCGTGGGGTCATGTCCACGATGATGCCGATCGACCGGTAGTTGTACGACGAGGTCGGGACCGTCGCGATGCCGCCGGCGGCCGCCGCCCCGAACACCGTCGACAGCACGGGCACGTCTTGTCCCAGGTTGAGCGTCAGCTTGGTCCCCTCCGCGCCCCGGAGTTGCGGCTTGGCGATCACCTTGGTCCGCGAGTCGCTCTCGAGGAACCTGACGACCGCGTACGGCACCCCGAGGTAGAAGTCGGCCGTGCTGACACCCTGCGAGATCGTGTTCAGGTTGAACGGCGGCGGCGCCGTCAGGGGGCCCGCCACGTTCGGGGGCGCCGCCTCGGGCGAGAAAATCGTGCTGAGGGCGTAGTTGTTCAGCTCGAGCCCGTAGCGCTTGGCGCGCGAGCGGTTGACCTCGAGAATCGCCACGTCGACGATGACCTCGGCGCGCGGCTTGTCGTTGGCGCGGATGACCCGCTCGATGATGTCCATGACCGGCACCGTCGCGCGCGCCGTGATCGTGTTGGCCGTCTTGCTGGCCATCACCTGCGGCGGCACGGCCATCTGCGGCACCCGCAACACGCTGTTGATCACCTGCAGTACCTCGGTCGCGTCCGCGTGGGAGAGATAGAACGTCCGCACGACCTGCTCTTCGTACTTGGCCCGGTTCGCCGGATTGTCGGCGACCACCATGATGGTCCGCTCGTCGAGCACTTTGTAGAAGAGCGAGTTGGCCCGCATGATCTGGTTGAGCGCCTGCTCCAGCGTGACCCCCGACAGCTCCACGGTGTAGGCGCGATCCTGGAACGACTGGTCGTAGGTCACGTTGATGCCGGTCGTGCTGCCGATGAAGTTCAAGATGTCCCGCAGGCTGGCGTTGGTGAACCGCACCTGGAGCGGCTCGCGCGACGCCGGGTTGAGGATCGGCTCGACCATGAGGCGGCGGGCCTGCTCCCGCATCCGCTCGACCTTCGACGGCGGCCGCTGCGCTTCGGCGCGCTCGCGAATCTGCGCCTCGACCTCCGCCGCCTTGGCGATCGCCGGCCGGTTCGTGCCGTCGTACTCGATCGCCCGCCGGTACTCCGCGAGCGCGCCGATCAGGTCGCCTTTCTCCTCGAGCTCCCGGCCTCTCGCGAAGTGCACCCGCGACGCGAAATAGCTGGCCCGCTCGAGCGCCGCTTTGTATTCCGGGCGGTCGGGCGCTTCCTGCACGGCCCGCGTCAGATGCGCCACCGCGGTGTCCCAATCCCCCGCCGCCGCCGCCGATTCCCCGCGGCGGAACGCGCGCCCCGCGGCACACGACGCCAGCAGGACCGCACAGGTCACGATGGTCACGACCGAACAGACGCGGCGCCTCACGATACCCCTCTCCTCTGGCATGCAGCTTCGCGGTCGCTCCTCACCCGGTCAGCCGGATCGTCTGCCGGCCGCGACCGTCCGCGTACTCCACCACAATCGACTCGACCCCGATGCGCACGATGCGATATCGGCCGTCGATGATCTCGCCTTCCCGGCCGTGATAGACGAACTTCCCGTCGCTGAGCGCGGCGATCTTGCCCACGCCCGGCGCTTCCACCACGCCGATGAATTTCAGGGGGATGGGCGGCGGCCCCGGGGCCGGCGGGCTCGGCGCCGGGCTCCCGCGTCCCCCGCCCGCGCCAGCCACCGGCGCCGGCATGGGCCCGGCTCGCGCTCCCGGCGGGGGCGCAGCCGGCGCCTGGAAGCGAAACGGGTTGCGCCCTGAGGCGTCGAGCGTCGGCGCGGGGGTATCCAGCGCCTCCAGGCGGATTTCAGGCGGTGCTTGCTGCACCCACGGAGCCACCCGCCGATCCGCCGCCCCGCGCGCAGGGCTTTCGCGCGCGCCCGGGTCCGGCGCCGGACGCCCGCCCCGGGGACGCAGCGCCCAGCCCGCCACCACCAGCACAATCAGGACGACCGCCCCCAGCCACCATCGGCGTCGCCAGCCCCCGCGGATGGGTTCAGCGCCCACGGCCCTCTGCCCGGTAGTAGGTCGACACCTGGATCGTCAGGACGACCGGCGCGTCGCTCTGCTCGCTCTGGGTGAGCGACACGTGGTCGATCACGATGAAGTCATCCGACGACTCCAGGTCGTAGAGGAATTCCCTGATGTCCCGGTAATCGCCGGCGACCGTCATGGTCACGCCGAGTCTGGCGAGCGGGCGCTCGTCGTCCCGCTCCGATTCGGTGCCCGTCCGCGTCGGGCGCAGGCGGAAGCGGCGCGCCCGCGCGTCCAGGTCGCCGTAAACGACGCGCCGCGCCGCCGACCAGTCGGCGGGCAGGATTTCGCGATAGAACGTCTGGAGCGCCGCGCTCGCCCGCCGCGCGCGCTCGATGGCGGCCTGGGCCGCGGCGTACCGCGCCCGTGCCTCGGCCAGGTCGGCGCGAGCCGCCTCGGCCCGGGTGCTCGCACGGCGCACCCGCGCTTCCAGCGGCACGAGCGCCGCGGCGTAGAGCACGAGGTTGGCCGCCAGGCCGAGGGCGATCGGCCCCACCACGCGTCGCTTCTCCTTGAGCACCCGGCGCAGTCCTGTCATGACCCGGCCCTCGTCGATTGACGCGGCGCTTCCGCGGCGGTGTGCGCGGCGGGGCGGCCGAGGTAGCGCCCCTGCAAGACCGCCCGGTGGAGGCCCCGGTCGGTGACCTCTTCCTGCCGGACGAGCACGTCGGTGAACGCCCCGGTCTGCTCGAGTTCGTCCATGAAGGCGCCGAGCTGTGCCGACGTTTTCCCGACGACCGTGAGGGACACCTGGACCGCGCCGCCTTCGAACTCCGGGCGGACCGCCGTGAGCATGACGTCGGCCGGGAGCGTCGCCTCGATGAGGTTGAAGAACTCGGTCCACGAGAAGGTTCGCCGGTCGATCAGGTCGTTGACCTCGCGCGCGGCGGCGGCCACGGCGTCGATGGTCCGGCGCTCGGTCGTGCGGTCCAGGGCGGCGAGGTCGCGGTCGAGCGCGGCGGCGGCGGCCAGGTCCGCGGCGGTCTGGCGCGCGAGCGCGGTGTGGCGGGCCGACAGCGCCACGAGCCGCTTCACATTGAGGGTCGTGAGCCCCACCACCGCCAGCGCGAGGAGCGCCAGCACGAGGTGGACGGCCCGCTCGTTGTAGAAGGGCCGCGTCGACAGGTTCGTGTGCAGCATCGGTCGTCCGCCTTGTCCCTTTCCCGGGATTACGCGGCGCGGGCCCGCAGCAGCAGTCCCACGGCCGGGCTGATCTCGTCGAGCAGGGCCTGCGGTGACCCGATGCGGTCGCGCAGCGCCACTGCACCCCGCGGGTCGACCCACTCGACCGGGACGCCGACCCGTTCCTCGACCTGCCGCCGCACGTGCTCGATGCGGTCCGGACTCGACGCCGCGACTCCGGCGAGCACGACGCGCGGGATGCCGCCACCGCCCAGGCGATCCTCGTGATACATCACGGTCTGGTGCACGAGGTCGGCGAGCCCCTCGTCGGTCTCGTTCGGCCGGCTGCGGAAGAAGATGAGGGTCTCGCCGCGGATGAGGGCGAGCGTGTGGGCATCCGGCGCGCAGTGGACGAGCAACCAGTCGCCGCCGGGCGCCGGGCGCGAGGCCAGGAGCACCGTGTTGATCACATTGAACGTGGCCAGGTCGACGAGCCCGGCGTGGGCTCCCAGCTCCTGGCAGACCTGCTCGTACTCCGCTACGACGTCGCGCCGCGCCAGGGCCACCACGAACGCGCGCCCCCCGTCCCCGCCGGCCTGCGGCGCATACGCCACCTGCGCGTCTTCGAGCCGGAAGGGGACCGCTTTGCGCACGTGCCACCGGATGAGGGCGTCGAGGTCCTGGCGCCTCGCCGGCACCCGGTCGAGGTGCACGAGCACGACGCGGGCCACGCTGTCCGGGACCACGACCCCCACGCGCCGCGGGCGCACGCCGGCGCGCTCGCACGCCCGCGCCAGGGCCCCCCGGACGGCGCCGCGGTCGTGGACGTTGGCCGCGGTCAGGCTGGGGACCAGGGCCCCTTCGGGCAGCGATTCGGCGGCGTAGGCCGTCACCGCCGGCGTCGCGCCCGGCGACACCGCCACCACGCTCACCCGGCGGGCCGTGAACGCCACCGCCACCCGCGGCCACGGGCTCGACAGCCACCGCACGATCGGCACGCGCCGCCACCTGCTCATTCGACGAAGGTCACCTTGTTGATCTCGCGCAGCGTCGTGACGCCGGCCAGCACGCGGTCGACTGCGCACTCGCGCAGGAACCGCATCCCTTCCTCGCGCGCCGCCCGCTTGATCTCGGACGTCGGGCGGCGTTCGAGAATCATCTCCCGAATCCGGTCCGACAGATCCAGCAGTTCGCAAATCGCCGTGCGCCCCTTGTAGCCCGTCCCGTTGCACTCGAGACAGCCCGCCCCCTCGTAAAACACATGGGTCCGCGCCAGGGTGGGATCCAGGCCCGATTCCTCGAGCAGCTCCGGGGTCACCGGCTGCGGCCGCTTGCAGTGCGCGCAAATGACCCGAACCAGCCGCTGGGCGAGCACGCAGTTGAGAGCCGAGACGAACTGGTAGGGCTCGACCCCCATGTTCAGGAACCGCCCGAGCACGTCCACGACGTTGTTCGCGTGCACGGTCGTGAAAACCAGGTGGCCCGTGAGGGCCGACTGGATCGCGATCTGCGCCGTCTCGGGGTCTCGAATCTCCCCGACCATGATCTTGTCCGGGTCGTGCCGCAGAATCGACCGCAGACCGCGCGCGAAGGTCAGCCCCTTCTTCTCGTTGATGGGAATCTGGGTGATCCCCTTGATCTGGTACTCGACCGGATCTTCGATCGTGACGATCTTGTCTTCGACCGATTTGATCTCGGACAGCGCCGCGTACAGGGTCGTGGTCTTGCCGCTGCCGGTCGGTCCCGTCACGAGCACCATCCCGTAGGGCTCGCGGATGTACTTCCGGAAGCGCTTCAGCTCCGGCTCGGGAAACCCGAGAATGTCCAGGCGCAACTCGGTGAACTGCTCGCTGATCGATTCCTTGTCCAGGATCCGGATGACGGCGTCCTCGCCGTGGACGCTGGGCATGATCGAGACGCGGAAGTCGATCGTCTTGCCCGGCATCCGCACCTTGAAGCGGCCGTCCTGCGGGACGCGCTTCTCGGCGATGTCCAGCTCCGACATGACCTTCACGCGCGAAATGATCGTGCTGTGGAAGCGGCGGTCGATCGGCCGCATCGCCGGTTGCAGCACGCCGTCGATGCGGTATTTCACGTACACCGCATCGTCCTGCGTCTCGATGTGGATGTCGCTCGCGCGCCGCTGGATCGCCGTGTAGATCATGGAGTCGACCAGCCGGATGACCGGACTGGCATCGCTCGTGAGCCGTTCCACCGTGAGGCGATCCTCGCCGTTCTCCTCCTCCCGCAGCACCTGCATCTGGAAGCCTTCCGTGGCCTCCTCGAGCACCCGCTGCGAGCTCTCGCTCTTCTTCAGAATGGCCTGAATGGCCGAGGGCGTCCCCACCATCACCTTGATCGGCGACGCCAGGATGACCGCCAGCTCGTCGATCGTCGGCAGATCCGTCGGGTCCGACACCACGATGACCAGCGTCTGCCCGTCGCGCCGGTACGGGACGAACCCGTAGCGCAGCATGAGGTCCGCCGGAATCGACCGGAAAAGCTCCTGGTCGATCCGGAAATGCGACATGTCCAGGAACTCCAGCCGATAACGCTCGGCCAGCCGCCGCGCGCGGGCGACCTCCGCCGCGGTGTCCGGGGCCTCCGCCTCGTGGCCGCCGGCGTAGAACTCGCTCAGCGCGCCCGCGGCCCCCGTGCCGGCGCCCCGGCCGGCCGCCGCCCCCGAGGGCCCTTTCGGATCCATCACCATCCCCCTAACGCGTGATGACCGACGACAACTGGAAGAGGGGTAGATACAGCGAGACCAGCAACCCGGCGATCACGAGCCCCATGACCACCAGCAGCGTCGGCTCGATGAGCGTCACGAACCGCCCCAGCTTCGTCTCGTTCTCCTCGTCGAAGAACTCGGCCACGCTGGTGAGCATCTCCTGCAGCGCCCCGGTCGCTTCGCCCACCTCGACCATCTTGATCGCCACGTCCGGGAAGGCCCCCGACTGGGCCATGGCCTGGGCCAGCGCCTGTCCTTCCCGTACCTGACGTTCGATGACGCCGAGCTGGCGCGCCATGAACTGGTTGCCCACCGACCGCGCCGTGACGGCCAGCGCGTCGACGAGCGGCAGGCCCCCGCCGAGCAAGGTCGCCAGCGTGCGGGCGGCCTGGGAGGCGGCGAAGCGACCCGCCGTCGGGCCCACGATGGGCAAGGCGAGCACGAGGCGGTCGAGCGCCGCGCGCGGACCCGGCTGCTGCAACCACACCCACCCCGCCGCCCCGAGGGCCACCACGGCCCCGGCGAGCAGCGGTGCCCAGCGCAGCGCGATGCTCGAGACCCCTACGATCAGACGCGTCGCGAGCGGCAGCTCCCTGCCGAACTGCGCGTAGAACGCGGCGAACTCGGGCACCAGACGGAACAGGATGATGCTCACCACGACCAGGGAGAGCACCACCAGAATGGCCGGGTAAATGAGCGCCGAGACCGTCTTCCGCCGGACGCCGGCGAGCAGCCTGACATAGCCCACATAGCGCCGCAGGACCTGCTCGAGGCTGCCGCTCTTCTCGCCCGCCAGGAGCGAGGCGTGGTAGACGCCCGGCACGAGGTCCCCCTGGGCGGCGAACGCTTCCGACAAGGCGCTGCCCGCTCGCACGCGTTCGTAGATGTCGTCCAGGACGGCGCGGAAGACCGGGGCCGTTACGCGGCGCCGCAGGATGTCGAGCGACTGGACAAGGGGCATGCCCGCATGCAGCAGCGTGGCCAGCTCCTGATTGAACACCAGGAACTCTTCTTGCCCGATCCGCCGGCGCTGCGGCAGCCGCCACGTCCCCAGGCGCCATCCCGCCGGCCGGATGTCGAGGACGCACAGCCCTTTCTCCTCCAGTTCGTGCCGGAGGCGCGCCTCGCTTTCCGCGACGTAGACGCCTTCGATGACCTCCCCGTGCGCGGTCGCGAGCCTGCAATGGAACTCCATCGGTTCCCGTACCGACCTAGACCCGATCAGGTATCGGCAGATCCGTGCAAGATCTTGTCGGGGTGGACATTATCGGGAGCGACCCCACGCGGATTATAGCGCACCCCTCACATACCCTATTAGACCGAGCCCCACGGCCTGTGGCTTGCGCTGGTCAGTTCGTAACGGCGGTCGGGCCCTAGCGGCGCTCCAGGAGGCTGAGCACCTGTCTCACGTAGTCCCGGGTTTCCGCGTACGGGGGGATGCCGCCGAAGCGCTCGACCGCCCCCTCCCCGGCGTTGTAGGCCGCGAGGGCGACCGGCAGCGCGAAGCGCTCGAGGAGCGTCTTGAGGTGCCGGATCCCGGCGTCCAGGTTGGCCCCCGGGTCGAAGGGGTCGGCCACCGCGTAGCGGCGCGCCGTCGCCGGCATCAACTGCATCAACCCCATCGCGCCCTTGGGGGAGACGGCCGCCGGCCGATAGCCGGACTCGACGGTCACGACCGCGTGGACCAGCCGCGGGTCCACGCCGTGAGCGGCCGCCAGGCGGTCGACGAGCGCCGGGATCGCTGCGCCCGCCGCGCCGGGAATCGACTCGCCGGAAGGCTCCCCTTCCGGGTCCTCGGGGTACGGGACCTCGTCGGGCTCGATGGTGAGGACGAGCGAGCGCGGGCACGTGATGGTGCCCCCGCTCCGCAGCACGAGCACGATCGCGTCGCCCTCGACCCGGTGGGCCCGGACCGAGAGGGTCCGTCCGGTGGTGAGGTAAACGATCTCGGCCGCGGCCCCCGCCGGTAACGCCAGCACGAGACCCGCCGCGAGCAGGAGCCCCGGCCGCACCATCCCTACTGCACCTCGGCGAACAGGTGGTACACGCGGAGCCCCAGCTCCCGCCGGTCGGTGCCGCCGTGGGCGGCCGGGACGAAGGTCTTGTCGACCGAGATGGTCAGGTCGACCATCTCGGTCGTCCCGAGCGCGGCGGCGCTGACGCGGGCGCGACGGAGGAATCGCGCGTTGTCCTTGACGGCGAAGGTATCGACGACCTGCTCGCCCACACGGACTGCGACCTGCTGGGGCGAGTCGAACACGTCGGCCCGGCCGTCCGCGTCCAGGTAGATCACCACATCGCGTTGCGGATTGCGGAACGACACGCGGGCGTCCCGCTTCGTCCAGCGCCACTCCTCGAGGGCGTTCGCGGGCGAGACCTCCGGGTCGTGCCACCCGTCGCCGTAGACGAGAAACAGCGCTTCGGACTGGGGAAGCAGTTCGATCGACGCGACGGCGTACGCCTTCTGCCCGTTGTCTCGGCCGTTCAGCCGCAAGCGCCGGCCGCTCCGCGGGTCGTAGAGGCCCACCTGGATGGTGGCCTGCCCGAGGTACGGGTATACCGGGATGAACAGGGTCCGCGTGTACTCGACGGCCTGGCCCGGCTTCCACTGCGACGTCGGCGTCGGCGGGTCGTGGTCGTCGGTCCACATCAGCTCCTCGTCCGAATCGACGAAGTGCACGAGCACCCGGTAATCCCCGTCGATGGCCGCATCCGAGGCCACCTGAAACCGATAGGTGATGTCGACCGGGCTGCCGAGCGGCGCGCGCTGGCGGTTGGTCGTCGCCGCCGGTGACGCGACCGGTCGTTCGGCCTGCCCGCACGCCGCTGCCGCACCCGCTCCCACCGCGAGCACGATCGCCAGGAACACCGCGAACCGTTCGTCCCGCATAGCGGCCAGATCTTACTGCAGGGGTGGCGCCCGTCGCAATGGGCGCAGTTGTCGCAACCCTCGCGATGTGCTAGCCTTGCGTCGCTCGCGATGCTCAACGGGGAGCGCGACTCATGTCCCTCGAAGCGCTGGGTCTCGTCGAAACCAAGGGGCTCGTCGGCTCGATCGAAGCCGCCGACGCGATGGTGAAGGCGGCCAACGTAGTGCTCGTCGGGAAAGAGTACATCGGCGCGGGTTACGTCACCGTGATGGTGCGCGGTGACGTCGGCGCGGTGAAAGCGGCGACCGATGCGGGTGCCGCTGCGGCGCGCCGCGTGGGGGAACTCGTGGCGGTGCATGTCATCCCCCGACCCCACGCCGAAGTCGAGAAGATCCTTCCCAAGCCCAAGTGACGTGACCGGGGAGGAGCGCGATGGCCCCGCCGGCGCCAGCCCCGTCCGACCGCGACCTCGCATCCATCCAGGAAGCGCGCGCCCTGGCCCGCGCGGCGCGCCGGGCCCAGGACGCGCTCGCCGACTACACCCAAGATCGGATCGACGCCATTGTCGAGGCAATGGCCGCGCGCGCCGCTCGCGAAGCGGAAGCGCTCGCCAGGCTGGCGGTCGACGAGACCAGCTACGGGGTCGTCCGCGACAAGATCCTCAAGAACCGCTTCGCCGCCGAGACGGTGTTTCGCTTCATTCAACCGATGAAGACCGTCGGGCTCATCCGGCGCCTGGAGGACCGGCGGGTCGTCGAGATCGCCGAGCCGTTCGGCGTCGTCGCGGCGATCGTCCCGTCGACGAACCCGACGTCGACGACGATCTACAAGATCCTGATCGCGCTCAAGGCGCGCTGCCCCATCGTCATCAGCCCGCACCCGGCTGCGGTCCGGTCGATCGCCAGGACGACGGAGGTCATGGGGGAAGCCGCGCGGGAGGCCGGGGCCCCGGAGGCGGCGATCGCCTGCATGACGACCGTGACCCTCGAAGGGACGCAGGAGTTGATGCGCCACCGCGACGTGGCCGTCATTCTCGCCACCGGCGGCGTGGGGCTCGTCCGCGCGGCATACAGCGCGGGCAAGCCGGCCTACGGGGTCGGTCCCGGCAACGCCCCGGCGTACATCGAACGCAGCGCCGACGTCCCCAAAGCCGTGGCCGACATCATCGCCGGCAAGACCTTCGACAACGGGGTCCTCTGCTCCGCCGAGAACGCCGTCGTCGTCGACGACGCCATCGCGGAGGAGGTGCGGCGCGAGTTCGTCCGGCAGGGCGGCTATTTCCTGACACCCGCCGAGCGCGAGGCCGTCAGCCGGGCCCTGGTGACGCCTCAGCGCCTTCCCAACCCCGCGCTCGTGGGCCGTCCCGCCACGGTCGTGGCGGAACGCGCCGGGATCTCGGTGCCCCCGGGCACGAAGGTCCTGCTCGCGGAGCTCGCGGGCGTCGGCCGGGACTATCCATTGTCGATCGAGAAGCTCTGCCCGGTTCTCGCGTTCTACGTGGTTCGGGACTGGCGCGAAGGCTGCGAGCGGTGCAAGCAGATCCTCGCCTACGGCGGCATGGGCCACACGATGGCCGTCCACTCGAAGAACGAGGCCGTCATCCTCGAGTTCGGCTTGAAGAAGCCGGCCTTCCGCATCGTCGTGAACACCCCGACCGCGCACGGATCGATCGGACTCACGACAGGTCTGGACCCCGCCATGACCCTCGGCTGCGGCGGCCCCGGCGGGAACATCACGTCCGACAACATCACACCGCTCCACCTGCTCAACATCAAGCGGGTCGCGTACGAACTCAGGCCCGTTTCCGCCGGGGGGCGCCTCGCGCCAGTCGACGCACCTGGGAGCCAGCCGGCGACGGATCGGCCGGCCGGGCCCGACCTCCGGCTGCCCCAAGCCCCGCCCGTGCCGCGCGAGGCCACGCTGGACGCCGGAACGGTGGCGGCGCACGTGGATCGCGCCCTCGGTCTCGACCGCGGGTCGGCCCGTGAAGATGGTGGCGCGGCTGGTCTTCTGCCGGCCGAGCGCGCCGCGCGCCCGGCCGACTTCGTCTGCGAGGAGGACGTCCGGGAGGCGTTGCGGCGAGGGACGAAGATCGTGATCGGCGCGCGCACGATCGTGACGCCCGCGGCGCGTGATCTCGCGCACGGGCGGGACGTCTTCGTGTCGAACCCGTAGCGCGGCGCTGCGGTTGTGGGGACCGTCGGTGAGATTGTCGACACGACAGTTCGGGCAGACCGGTTGACCCGGGCCGCCGTCGATGCTAGGCTACCGAGACCAGCGCGGGCGCGAGCGGCCGCGCGGCCATGCTGGCGGGTACGCCGCTCGAGCGCACCCGCCATCAGCGGAGCGCAGCGATGAAGCCACGCGAGTGGCGGCCCCTCGCGGCCGCCTGCGGAGTGCTGCTCTGGGCGAGCGCGTGCGGCCAGGCGGCACGATCCCATCCCCCGGCCCCGCTGCCCGCGTCCCCCATCCCCCACCCGGTGCCGAGCGCGCCGCCCCTGGCGGCCGAAGGAGAAGACCGGGTCGCCGCCCTCATCGCCGAGTCCGATCACCATTTCGCCGCCGGCGAGCGGGCCTGGCGGTTGGGACATTTGCTGGACGCCAAACGGGAGTTCGACCTCGCGGTCGACGTAATTTTGGCCTATCCCGAAGGGGCCCGCAGCGACGCCCGCCTCGCGGCGCACTTCGATCGTCTCATCGATCGGATCTCCGCCATCGAACGGCAGGCGCTCGCGCAAGGGGACGGGTTCACGGAAAGGCCGTCGGACCCGGCGATGATCGACGAGCTGCTCGAGGTGGCCACGTTCCCGCTGCCCGAACCGGCCGCGACGACGCGCGAGGCGGTCGAGCGCGATCTCCGCGTGACGGCGCACGACATCCCCATTCCGCTCAACCCGCGCGTCCTGGCCTATGTGGAGCTGTTCCAGGGCCGGCTCCGCGAGTGGTTCCAGCGGGCCCTCGAGCGCGGGGCGCAGTATCTGCCCATGATTCAGAGCGTCTTCCGCGCCGAGGGGCTCCCGTTGGACCTCGCCTACGTCCCGATCATCGAGAGCGCCTTTAACCCGAACGCGCTCTCCCGGGCGCGCGCCAAGGGCCTGTGGCAGTTCGTGCTCGGGACGGCCCGCCTCTACGGCCTGCGCTACGACTGGTACGTGGACGAGCGGGCGGATCCCGAAAAGGCGACGGTGGCGGCCGCCAAGTATCTGCGCAGTCTCGCAGAGGCGTTCGGCGGCGATTGGCACCTGGCCCTCGCGTCGTACAACGGCGGACCCGGGCGCGTGCAGAACGCGATCAGCCGCGCCAAGGTCGC
Source organism: uncultured Vicinamibacterales bacterium (assembly GCA_964478975.1). Lineage (GTDB taxonomy): Bacteria > Acidobacteriota > Vicinamibacteria > Vicinamibacterales > JAHECP01 > CAYZKQ01. The sequence continues at coordinate 20,149 of CAYZKQ010000005.1, forward strand.
GGACTTCTGGGCGCTCAGCCAGTCGCCGCGGTATCTGCCCCGCGAGACACGCGAGTATGTGCCCATGATCCTCGCGGCCATCATCATCGCGAAAAACCCCGCGCAATACGGGTTCCAGCTCGCCGAGTCGGCCCTCAGGCCCGTCGAGAAGGTCACCCTGCCGATGCCTGTGGACTTGCGGCGCGTCGCGGAGTGGATCGGGGTCTCGGTGGACGAAATCCAGGCGCTCAACCCCGAGCTCCGGCGCTGGACCACGCCCTTGAGAGACGCCCGGTACGACTTGCGGGTGCCGGCGGGGACCGGCGAGCGCCTGCTGGCGACCCTGGCGGCGGCCTCGCCGGCCGAACGCCTGGCGGTCAGCGAGTACGTGGTGCGTCCCGGCGACAACCTGACGCTCATCGCCCGGCGCTTGCGCGTCGGCGTGACGGACCTCGCCGACGCCAACGGCTTGACCGGGCGATCCGTGCTGCGGCCGGGGCAGCGCCTGATCGTGCCCAGGGCGCCAGCGGCCGTCCTGGCCGCCCGTGCCGAGGGCGCCCGAGGGTCCGAAGTCGCCAGGACGTCGGGGCTCGCCGCCGCCGCCGGCTCGAGCATCGTGTACCGCGTGCGCCGGGGGGATACCTTGTGGTCGATCGCCCAGGCGTATGGCACCACCGTCGACTCGATCAAGCACTGGAACAACCTGCGCACCGACCGCATCAGCGCCGGCGACCGCCTGAGGATCTATCCCGGGCGGACCGGGACGAACTGACAGCCACTCCTCGATCACGCCGACGTCTTCGACCTGGGCGCGCCGGCGTCCCGCTCGCAGCCTGTCGCGTGGCAAAAGCTGCGTCCTGCGAGGAGCCGGAGGTTCGCACATCCTGCCAGATCGGAGATCGGCGTTCGAGGACTCCGAGGCCGCGACCGTTGGGGTTACGCGGTTTCGACCCAACCGGCCCGAGCCTTGCACCATGCCTCGAGGCGCCCGATCCGACGGGGCCGCGTCGGGCACATCGTGAAAGGCGCACGTCCGGTCGTGCTGGCCATTTTGCGCACGGCGGCCGTCTTCGGCATCGAGGCCTGTCCGGTACAGGTCGAGGTCGATGTGTCCTTCGGGCTGCCCAGTTTCACCATGGTGGGCCTCCCCGATGCGAGCGTTCGGGAGAGCCGCGACCGGGTCCGGAGCGCGATTCGGAACGCCGGCTTCGAGTTCCCGCCGCACCGCATCACGGTCAACCTCGCCCCGGCCGACTTGCGCAAAGCGGGCGCCTCGTTCGATCTGCCGATCGCCCTCGGCATTCTGGCCGCGACCGGCGCCGTGCGGCGCCGCCACGTTGACGACATTCTGCTCGTGGGCGAACTCTCCCTGGACGGCACCCTGCAACCGGCGCGGGGGGTTCTGCCGATCGCCGCGGCGGCGCGGCGGCACGGCGCCGCGGGGTTGTTGCTCCCGCTCGGCAACGCGCGCGAGGCCGCGATTGTGGCGGGCCTGGCCCTCTATCCCGTTTCGGCGCTGGACGAAGCCGTGGCGATGCTCAACGACCCGCGGGCGCAGTCCGTCGAGGTGCCGGCGCCGCCCGCCGGCCGGGCCCCCGAGGACGATTTCGCCGATGTGCGCGGGCAGGTGCTGGCCAAGCGCGCGCTCGAGATCGCCGCAGCCGGTGGGCACAACCTCCTGATGGTCGGGCCGCCGGGCACGGGCAAGACCATGCTGGCGCGACGCCTCCCGGGGATCCTCCCGGCCCTCTCCTTCGAGGAAGCCCTCGAGGTGACGGCCATTCACTCGGTGGCCGGCTTGCTCCCGCCGGACGGCGGGCTCGTGGCGGCGCGGCCGTTCCGGGCCCCGCACCACACCGTCTCGGACGCGGCACTCGTCGGCGGTGGAACAATTCCCCGGCCCGGTGAGATCAGTCTCGCCCACCAGGGCGTCTTGTTTCTCGACGAGCTTCCGGAGTTCAGCCGCCATGCGCTCGAGGTCCTGCGCCAGCCCCTCGAGGAAGGCTGCGCCCGGATCGCCCGCGCCGCGCGAACGGCTGTCTTTCCCGCTCGCTTCATGCTCGTGGCGGCCATGAATCCCTGCCCCTGCGGTTTTCTCGGCGACTCCCGGCGGCCGTGCCGGTGCACGCCGCGGCAGGTCCACCGCTATCGCCAGCGCCTCTCGGGTCCTCTCCGCGACCGGCTGGACCTGGCCATCGAGGTGCCACCCCTCGCGGTCCCCGAGTTGCTGGGGGCGGAGGGCGGCGAATCGTCGCAGGCCATCCGCGCGCGGGTCGAAATGGCCCGCGCCCGGCAGCGGGCCCGCACGGGCGACCCTTTCTCCGTCAACGCGCGGCTCGCCGGACGCGCGCTGCGGCGGAGCTGCCCGCTGGACGCCGCCGGCCGGCGCCTGCTCGAATCCGCCGCCACTCGCCTCGGCTTGACCGCCCGCGGCTACGACAAGGTGCTCAAAGTCGCCCGGACGATCGCGGATCTGGCGCGCAGCGACGGCATCGCCGCGGCGCACGTCGCCGAAGCGCTCCAGTACCGGATGCCCTGGTGACCCGCCGGCGAGCCGGCCCTGACACCACTGGGCCTGACGGTTCAGGTTGACACCTCGTCGAGGCGAGCCTAGAGTGGCGACTGGTCGAGGTGGTCCTCATGAAGCGACGTGTCGCGTGGTCGTGGTTGCTCGTTACGGCCTTCGTCGGCCTGGGTTGGGCTCGTGGTCTCGCCGACGAGGGCTTCTGGCCGTTCAACGCGCTCCCGAAGGCGGCCATCAAGCAGGCCTATGGGTTCGAGCCCTCGGACGCCTGGCTCGCCCGGTTGCAGCGCGCGGCGATCCGCTTCGGCGGCGCCTCCGGCGCCTTCGTGTCGCCGGAGGGTCTCATCCTGACGAACCACCACGTCGGGCTTCGGATCATCCAGCGCCTCAGCACGCCGGAGCGGGACTACGTCCAGGACGGCTTTTACGCGCGCACGCTCGCCGACGAGCTGAAGGCGCCGGACCTCGAGTTGCTCGTGCTCGAGAGCATCGAGGACGTCACGGCCGCGGTCAACGCCGCCGTGACGGCCGAGATGGGGCCGGCCGACGCCTTCGCCGCGCGGCGCGCGGCGATCGCGGCGATCGAGAAGAGCTCGCAGGAAAAGACCGGCCTGCGGAGCGAGGTGGTCACGCTCTACCAGGGGGCGCTCTACCACCTGTACCGCTACCGCGTGTACGACGACATCCGGCTGGTCTTCGCCCCGGAGTTCGACGTCGCCTTCTACGGGGGCGACCCCGACAACTTCACGTACCCCCGCTACTGCCTCGACATCTGCTTCTTCCGCGCCTACCAGGACGGTCGGCCCGCCCGCGTGGCGGCCTCTCTGCCCTGGTCGCAGCACGGTGTCCGCGAGGGCGAGCCGGTGTTCGCCGCCGGCCACCCCGGGGCGACCCAGCGCCTCAACACGGTGGCCCATCTCGAGTACCTGCGGGATCACGGCATTCCCTGGACCCTCACGGTGCTCGAGCGGCGCCGCGCCGCGCTGCTGCGCTACAGCGCCCGCGGGGCGGAGGCGGCGCGCCAGGCCAAGGACGAGATCTTCGCCATCGAGAACAGCCTCAAGTCGTACCGCGGGCAGCTCGAGGGGTTGCGCGACGCGGCCCTGATGGCGAAGAAGCGGGACGCGGAAACGACGCTCCGGAACGCCGTCGCGGCGGACCCGGCGAAGCGCGAGCGGTTCGGCGCGGCCTGGGACGAGGTCGCGCGCGCACGGCGCAGCTTCGCGACCTATTACAGGACCCACTCGTTGCTGGAAAGCGGAACGGCCTTCAACTCGCGTTATTTCGCCCTGGCCCGCACGATCGTGCGGCTCGTGGCCGAGCGCGCGAAGCCCGAGCGCGACAGGTTGCCGGAGTACGGCGAAGCGCGGCTGCCGGCCCTCGAGCGCCAGTTGTTCGCCACGACCCCGATGTTTCCCGCGCTCGAGGAGGTCAAGCTCGCCGACTCGCTCGCCCTCCTGGCGAGCGAGCTGGGGACGTCCCACCCGGTGGTCGCGGCGGTGTTGCAGGGCCGCACGCCGGAGGTGCGGGCGGGCGAACTCGTGAGGGGCACGACCCTCGCCGACGTCGAGGCGCGCAAGGCGCTGGTCGCTGGGGGTGTGCACGCCGTGGAGGCGTCGACCGACCCCATGATCGTGCTCGCGCGCACGGTGGACGCGGAGGCGCGAGCGCTCCGCAAGCGTTACGAGGACGAGGTCGCCAGCGTCGAGCGCGAGGCTTACGCCAGAATCGCCCAGGCCGTCTTCGCGGTGCACGGTACCGCCGCCTATCCGGACGCCACCTCTACGCTGCGCCTCGCCTACGGCGCGGTGCGCGGCTATCAAGAGGACGGCCGGATCATCCCCCCGTTCACCGATTTCGCGGGTCTCTTCGCCCGGGCGGCTGCCCACGGCCACCAGCCGCCTTACCGCATCGTCGAGCGGTGGGCGGCGAAACGCGCGGCCCTGGCTCTCTCGACGCCGTTCAACTTCGTCTCCACGCTGGACATCGTGGGCGGCAACAGCGGCTCGCCGGTGGTCAACCGGCAGGGGGAGCTCGTCGGGGTCATCTTCGATGGCAACATCCAATCGCTCCCCGGCTACTTCATCTACGACGCCGCGGTCAATCGCGCGGTGGCGGTCGATGCGCGGGGCATCCTGGAAGCGCTGCGGACCGTGTACGGGGCTGAGCGTCTCGTCAAGGAGCTCGTGGGAGGCGGGGGCGGCTCTGCGCCGTGATTCGCCGCATCTTCGCCTTCGCCGCGCAGGGCGTGCGCGGCAACGCGGGCTTCCCCTCGAGTCGCGACATGTGGTAAAGTGCCGCAAGTTTTTGCCCTGCCCGGCGGCCGCTCGCGCCCTCATGCCGATACGTTCCGAAGGAGGCCCCGGGTTCGCGCGCTGGAGACGATGGCGTCGAGACGCTATACCGTCCTGATCGCCGACCGCTCGACCGGCGTCGTCCGCCGTTTCACCCTGTCGCTGGGCCCCACCCTCGCGGGCGTCGGCACGGTGCTCGCCCTGCCGGTGCTTATCGGCCTGGGCGCCCGCTGGAGCGCGCGCGTCGAGATTGCGGAGTTGCGCGCGGCCAACGTCGCCCTGGTGATGGAGAACGAGAGTTATCGGGCGGCGACGGGCCAGCTTGCCGCCCAGGTCTCGTCGCTTCAGGCGGCGATTACCGAGCTGGGCGAGCGGGCGGCGGTCGACCCGGCGGTGCAGCGGGCGATGAAGAATCTGCCCGAGCTCGACCGGGCCCGCGCGATGGGCGGGGGCGGGGTGGCGCACGACTCGGCGCGCGCGCTCGTGTCGGCAACCCTGACGCCCCCTGACAGCACCTTCGGCATCCTGCGCGACCTGCTCAGCCTGTTGGAGAGTCGGCTCGAGACCGTCCGCTACGGCGTCGAGCGGCGGCGGGCGCTGGCCGACGCGACGCCGTCGATGTGGCCGGCGGCCGGCTGGCTATCGTCGACCTTCGGCGGCCGGGCCGATCCGTTCAACGGCGAGGAGAGTTTCCATCCCGGCATCGACATTTCGGCCGACTACGGCACGCCGGTCTACGCGACCGCGGATGGCCGGGTGGCATCGGCGGCCTACAGCGGCAACTACGGCAACCTCGTGGTGATCGACCACGGGTTCGGCATCGCTACGCGCTACGGCCATTTGTCGCGCTTCGCGGTGCGGGCCGGGCAGGTCGTCAAGCGGGGCGATCTCATTGGCTACGTCGGGTCGACGGGGCGCTCGACGAGCCCGCACCTTCATTACGAAGTGACGCTCAACGGGCGCCTGATCAACCCCATGCGGCTCCTGGTCGAGCGGCGGCCCTCGTGATCGTGGTCGTCGGTTGACGCTTCCTGGCGGGTCCCGTACAATCAAAAGATATTCTGGTCGCCGAGGCGGTGCGCGGGCGGGCGGGGCGCGCCGCGGGCGACCTGGCGCATGTTCAATCTCCTCCTGGCCAAAATCATCGGCACGCAGAACGAGCGCGAGCTGAAGCGCCTCGCGCCGCTCGTGGCTCACATCAACAGCCTCGAGCCGGCGGTGCGCGCGCTCAGCGACGAGCAGTTGCGGGCGAAGACCGCCGAGTTCCGCGAGCGCCTGGCCCGCGGGGCGACCCTCGACGAGCTGTTGCCGGAGGCGTTCGCGGTGGTGCGCGAGGCGGCCCGCCGGACGCTCAACATGCGCCACTTCGACGTGCAGCTCATCGGGGGCATCGTGCTCCACCAGGGCAAGATCGCCGAGATGAAGACGGGCGAGGGCAAGACGCTCGTGGCGACGCTGCCGGCCTACCTGAACGCGCTCGAGGGCAAGGGTGTGCACGTCGTGACGGTCAACGATTACCTGGCGCGCCGGGACGCCGAATGGATGGGTCGGATTTACCGGTTTCTGGGCCTGCGCGTCGGCGTCATCCAGCACGAGATGAGCGACGCCGAGCGGCAGGCGGCGTACGCCTGCGACATCACCTACGGGACGAACAACGAGTTCGGGTTCGATTACCTGCGCGACAACATGAAGTTCGACCTCTCGCACTACGTCCAGCGGGGGCACCACTACGCCATCGTGGACGAGGTCGACAGCATCTTGATCGACGAGGCGCGCACGCCCCTCATCATTTCCGGACCCGCCGAGGAATCCACGGAGCTCTACTACGAGATCGACCGCATCATCCCGAAGCTCAAGAAGGGCGCTGTCACGCAGGGGAACGTTCGGCCGGAGGAGCGCGAGGCGCTCGAGGCCAGCGGCGACTACATCGTGGACGAGAAGCACAAGACCGTGACCCTCACCGAGGCGGGCATGGCCAAGTGCGAGAAGCTGCTCGCCCACCGTCTGCAGCCGGGCGGCCTGTACGACCCGGTGAACATGCCCATCCTCCATCACATCAACCAGGCGCTGCGGGCCCACACCTTGTTCCGGCGCGACGTCGATTACATGGTCAAGGACGGCCAGGTGGTGATCGTCGACGAGTTCACCGGCCGCCTGATGCCGGGCCGGCGGTGGAGCGACGGGCTCCACCAGGCGGTCGAGGCCAAGGAGAAGGTCCGGATCGAGCGCGAGAATCAGACGCTCGCCACCATCACGTTCCAGAACTACTTCCGGAAGTACAAGAAGCTCGCCGGCATGACGGGCACGGCGGAGACGGAGGCCGAAGAGTTCGCGAAGATCTACAACCTCGACGTGGTCGTGATCCCCACCAATCGCCCGCTCCGGCGCACCGAGTATCCGGACGTCGTGTATCGGACCGAGCGCGAGAAGTGGGACGCGATCGTAGCCGAGATCATCGAGAAGGCCGAGAAGGGCCAGCCCGTCCTCGTCGGGACCGTCTCGATCGAGAAGAGCGAGCGCCTGTCGGCCATGCTCAAGCGGCGGGGCGTCAAGCACGTCGTCCTCAACGCCAAGTACCACGCGCAGGAGGCCGAGATCGTCGCGCAGGCGGGCCGCAAGGGCGCCGTGACGATCGCCACCAACATGGCCGGCCGCGGGACCGACATCCTCCTCGGCGGCAACCCCGAGTTCATGGCGCGGCAGCGGGCGCTCGCCGACGGTGTGGCCGAGCGCCTCCCGAAGGGCCAGGAGCGGTTCGTCGACGACGACCAGTACGTGTATTTCTTCCACCTCGACAGTTTCTATCGCGTCCCGCGCGCCGAGTACGAGCGGCGGTTCGCGGAGTGCAAGCGCCAGACCGACGCCGAGCACGACGAGGTCGTGGCGCTCGGCGGGCTGCACATCATCGGCACGGAGCGGCACGAGGCCCGGCGGATCGACAACCAGCTCCGCGGGCGCGCCGGCCGGCAAGGCGACCCGGGCTCCTCGCGCTTCTACCTCTCGCTCGAGGACGACCTGATGCGGATTTTCGGCTCGGACCGCATCGCCGGCCTCATGCAGCGCCTCGGGATGGAAGAGGGCGTCCCGATCGAGCACCGGATGGTGACGCGCGCGATCGAGCGGGCGCAGAAACAGGTCGAGGCCCAGAATTTCGCCATCCGCAAGCACCTCCTCGAGTACGACGACGTGATGAACAAGCAGCGCGAGAGCGTCTACGCGCTGCGGCGCGAACTGCTCGAGGGGCGCATCACGCTCGGCGAGGGCGACGAGGCCGAGGTGGTCGATACCCGCGGCTACCTCATGGCGATCGCCGAGGACCTGCTGGACGGCCTCGTCGAGCAGTACGCGAGCCGGGAGGCGCACCCGGAGGAGTGGGACCTCGGCGCCCTCGTCCAGGCGGCGGCCGAGCTGTTTGCCCTCGACGCGCGGGAGCTGGCCGCGCTCGACCTCGCGGCGAAGCGCCCCGAGGAGATCCGCGACGCCATCTGGAAGATGGCCGTCGCGCGCTACGAGGCGAAAGAACAACTGATCGACCCGGCGATCCTGCGGCGCGTCGAGCGCGACATCATGTTGCAGATCGTCGACGCGCAGTGGAAAGACCACCTCTACAGCCTCGACCACCTGAAAGAGGGCATCGGCCTGCGCGGCTACGGCCAGCGCGATCCGCTCGTCGAGTACAAGAAGGAGAGCTTCGCCCTGTTCCAGGCGATGAAGGACCGCATCGACGAAGAGTGCGTGCGCTACCTCTGGCGCATCCAGCCGGTCGTCCACGAGGCGCGGGAACCCGCCCTCGCGGGCGTGCCCGCCGCCCGCCGGCCCTCACCCACCGCGGTCAGCGCCGGCGACCGGGCACCGGCTTTCGCCGGGATGGGCAGCCGGGCGCGAGCGGTCGCCGCCGGGGCGCCGGCGCCGCGCCCCGCGCGCACCGGCGGCGACGACGTCGTCAAGACCGTTCGGCGTGACGAACCCAAGGTCGGCCGCAACGACCCCTGCCCGTGCGGCAGCGGCAAGAAGTACAAGAAGTGCCATGGCGCTTAACGCGATGACGTCGGCAGACATCGCCGCGGGCCTCACGACGGCCCTGACCTACGACGACGTCCTGCTGGTTCCGCGCCATTCCCGCGTGCTGCCCAGCCAGGTCAACGTCGCCACGCGCCTGACGCGCAACATTCGCCTCAATGTCCCCCTCGTGAGCGCCGCGATGGACACCGTGACCGAGTCGGCCCTGGCGATCGCCATCGCGCAGCACGGCGGGATCGGGGTCATCCACAAGAACCTCAGCATCGAGGAGCAGGCCTCGGAGGTGGACCGCGTCAAGCGATCGGAGAGCGGCATGATCGTCAACCCGATCACCCTCTCCCCCCACCACCGGATCTACGAAGCGCTCGAATTGATGAAGAAATACCGGATCTCGGGCGTCCCGATCACGGCCGACGGCCGCAAGGAAGGACGGCTCGTCGGGATCCTGACCAACCGCGACCTGCGGTTCGAAACCAACGTCGACCGGCCGATCGCCGAGGTCATGACGAAGGACAACCTCATCACGGTGCCGGTCGGCACCACCCTCGACCAGGCGCGCGAGATCCTCCACCGGCACAAGGTGGAAAAGCTGCTGGTCGTCGACCAGCAGTTCATGCTGAAGGGCCTCATCACGGTCAAAGACATCCAGAAGATGATCAAGTACCCGAACGCGTGCAAGGACCACCTGGGCCGGCTGCGCGTCGGGGCGGCTGTCGGGGTGGGGCGAGACGCGCTGGCCCGCGCCGAAGCGCTGGTCGCCGCCCACGTCGACGTCCTGGTGGTCGACACGGCGCACGGCCACGCCCAGGGCGTGCTGGACACCGTGCGCGAGCTGCGGCGCGCGTTCCCCGACGTGGACCTCGTCGCCGGCAACGTGGCCACCGCGGAAGGGACCGAAGCCCTCATCGAGCGCGGCGTCGACGCGGTGAAAGTGGGCATCGGGGCCGGGTCGATCTGCACGACCCGGGTCGTCGCCGGCATCGGGGTCCCGATGATCACGGCCATCGCAGAGTGCGCCCGGGCGGCCAGCCGCCACGGGGTTCCCGTGATCGCCGACGGCGGCATCCGGTATTCCGGCGACATCACGAAGGCCCTCGCCGTCGGGGCGAGCAGCGTCATGATCGGAGGACTGTTCGCGGGTACAGACGAGAGCCCCGGCGAGCTCATTCTCTTCCAGGGGCGCAGCTACAAGGAGTACCGCGGCATGGGGTCGCTCGGCGCCATGCGCCGCGGGAGCCGCGATCGCTACTTCCAGGACGAATTCGACCTCGACAGCGACCGGCCCGACCTCGGCGAGAAGCTGGTGCCCGAAGGCATCGAGGGCCGCGTCGCCCACAAAGGCAGCGTGGCCGCCATGATCCACCAGCTCGTGGGCGGCTTGCGCGCGGGCATGGGCTATTGCGGGTGCGCCACCATCGAAGAACTGCAGCGGGAGGCCCAGCTCATCCGCGTGACACCCGCCGGCGTCCGCGAAAGCCACGTGCACGACGTGATCATCACGAAAGAAGCCCCCAACTACCGCCTCGAGTGACCGCGGCGCCGGCGTCAGGGCGCGATGGTAATCCGGCGGTCGTCGCCACCCAGGTCCTCGATCGTCACCTGCACCGCGCCCGGCAGCGCCCGGGGCAGGCGCTCCGCCCACTCGACGGCCACGATGCCCTGCGCGTCCCCGAGCTGGTCGATCCCGAGGTCGTCGACTTCGGCCGGGCTCAGGCGGTAGAGGTCCACGTGGTACAACCGGACCCGGCCGGCGTATTCCTGGACCAGAGTGAAGGTCGGACTCGAGACCTCCTCCGGATCGGCCCCGACCCCCGCGGCCAGACCGCGGACAAAAGCGGTCTTGCCGCTGCCGAGGTCGCCCCGCAGCAACACGATCGTGCCGGGCTCGAGATCGGCGCCGACCCGGCGGCCCAGCTCGATGGTTTCGGCTTCCGAGTGCGTCACGACCGTGAGCCGGAGGCGGTGGGGCCCCGGAGCCTCGGGCATCGCCATCGCGGTTTCCCACTCTAACACGGCGCCCGCACCACCCCCCGGACAGCCCCGATTGCGAGTTACACTAGCGGAGGGATGCAGGAACACTCGATGCGCCGTGTGCCGGGGCTCGTCGGTCTCGCCAGCGCGGAGCTGCTCGTCGTCTTCAATCCCGAGACCCCGGACCGCACCGCGGCCATCGAGGGTCGCGGTCCCTCACCGCTCCCCTGGCTCCGCGAGTCCGCCGTTTTGCTCGAACGATTGGGCGCGACGCACGTGGCGTACCCCTGTAACACCGCGCACTACTTCCTGAAGCGGGCGACCCGCGAGGAGCTGCCGCTCGGCGTGCCCCTGGTGGACATGATCGACGAAACCGTCCGGGCGGCGGTCGAGGCGGGCTACCGCGAAGTCGGGCTGCTCGCCACGACCGGGACGGTCAAGACGCGCCTCTATCAGGACGCCTTCGAGGCGCGCGGCGTCCGGGTGCGGCTTCCGCAGGGCCCGGCGCCGGGAGCCCCGCCAGGCGGGGACGACTGGGTCGGCCCCGACCGGCGGGTCCGGCTCGACGTGTACGAGCGGTTCGGGGCGCGCGGTGACGTCCGCCTGGACGCCCCGACCTTCGACGCCCTGGCGGCGGGCCTGGTCGACGTGCTCGGCGAACAAGAAGGCTTGGTGATGGAAGCGATCGTCGGTGTGCTCGGCGTCAAGGCCGGCTATACCCGCGGCGTGGCGGCGCAGTTGGCGGAGGAGGCGGCGCGCCGGCTGCTCGCCCGGGGCGCCGAAGCCCTGGTGCTCGGGTGTACGGAGCTGCCCCTCGTCCTCACCGGACGCTCGCTGGATCGGGCTGAGGGCTCGGCCGCGCTCATCGATCCCACAGCGGTGGTGGCGGCGCGCCTCCGCGCGCTCGGGGGACGTCCGGGCATCGCGGGCGGGCTCGGGCCTGAAGCGACCATCGACCTGCTGGAGAAGCTCGGCGCGCCGGACGATTTCACGCGGCTCCAGCGCGACGTGTTCCGCGCGACCATCGAGGTGCTCGGGGCCCGGCGCGATCAGGATCACCTCAAGCTGTTCGCCATCGCGGGGCCAGACCCGCTCGAGGCCGCTCGCCGGCTCGCGGCGATCGGCGCCGGGCTTCTGGTCTTTGCGGAGCGGGCGGCACCCTGGGCGGCCCGCGCGGCCGCGGCCACCGGCTTACCCGTGGTCGTCGAGCGCGCCGGCACGCGTGTGGGACCGGAGGTAGTTCAGTGGGCTGCGGGACTCGAGGGCGCCGTCCGCGCGCCCCACGGGACCGCTTGACCAGGAGCTCGAATCGTGCAGGGTATCGCAAACGTCAACGGGCGCCTCCTCGATGCGAAGGACGCCGTGGTCTCAGTGTTCGACCACGGGTTCCTGTACGGCGAGGGCGTCTACGAGGTGCTGCGGACCTATGGCGGCGAGCCGTTTCTTCTCGACCGCCATCTGCGCCGGCTGCGCGGGTCGGCGCGCGCGATCGCGCTCGACCTTCCGCTCACGGACGAGGCGTTCGCGGCGCGGATCCGCGAGACCATCGCGACCCTTCCGGCGCGCGACGCGGCGGACCGCGAGTTTTACGTCCGGGTGATCGTCACGCGCGGTGTGGGCGACTTCGGCTACGACCCGGCGATCTGCCCGGTGCCGACGGTCGTGATTCTGGTCAAGCCGCTGACCGGCCCGCCCGCGTGGTACTTCGAGCGCGGTATCAAGCTGGCCCTGGTCTCCGTGCTCCGCAACCATCCCGGGACGGTCAATCCCCTCATCAAGTCGAACAACCTGCTGAACAACGCGCTGGCCATGCAGGAAGCGCTGCGCAAAGGCGCAGTCGAAGGCTTGATGAAGAATTACCGGGGCGAACTCGCCGAGTGCTCCCAGTCGAACATCTTCCTCGTCAAGAACGGCCGCGTTCGGACGCCGCCGCTCGAGGCGGGCGTGCTCGCCGGCATCACACGGGGGTTCCTGCTCGAGATCGCTCCGGAGGTCGGAGTTGACATCGAAGAGCGGACGCTTCGGGAAGAGGACCTCCACACGGCGGACGAGGCGTTCATCACCGGCACCACCTTCGAGGTCACGCCCGTCGTCCAGGTCGACGACCGCGTGATCGGGGACGGCCGTCCCGGCCCGGTCGCGCGCCGGCTCCTCGAGGCGTACCGCCGCCGCGCGTACGAACTGACGGCCGCGCGTGTCCGCTAGCGCTTCCGGCCTCCGCCGGCGGCTCAGGTCCCGGGGGCGGATCCCCCGCTGGGGCTGACGGCCCACTCTTCCACCGGCGGACAACTGCACACGAGGTGGCGGTCGCCGTAAGGGTTGTCGATCCGCCCGACCGGCGGCCAGAACTTCGCCTGTCGGACGAACGGGAGGGGGAAGGCCGCCTGCTCGCGCGGGTACGGGTGGTCCCAGCGATCCGCAGCCACCATTTCGGCGGTGTGCGGGGCGTTTTTCAGCACGTTGTCCCGCGGGTCGACCGTGCCGTCGATCACGGCCTGGATCTCCCGGCGAATCGCGATGAGCGCGTCGCAAAAACGGTCCAGTTCCTCCCTGGGCTCGCTCTCGGTCGGCTCCACCATCAGGGTCCCCGGAACCGGAAACGACACGGTGGGGGCGTGGAAGCCGTAGTCCATCAGCCGCTTCGCGACGTCCTGTTCGTCGACCGGCGCGCGCTGCTTGAAGGGGCGCAAGTCGAAGATGAGCTCGTGCCCGACGCGTCCGTTCGGACCCGTATAGAGCACCGGATAGTACGGTTCCAGCCTGGCCTTGACGTAGTTGGCGTTGAGGATGGCGTACTTCGAGACCTCGGTCAGGCCGCGGCCGCCGAGCAGCCGCATGTAGGCGTAGGAGATGAGCAGCACGAGGGGGCTGCCGTAGGGCGCCGCGGCGACGGCGCCGATGGCCTTCGCGCCGCCCGTCCTCACGACCGGGTGGCCGGGCAGGTACGGCGCCAGGTGCGCCGCGACGGCGATGGGCCCCATGCCCGGCCCGCCGCCGCCGTGCGGAATTGCGAACGTCTTGTGCAGATTCAGGTGGCACACGTCCGCGCCGATGCGAGCCGGGCTCGTCAGGCCGACCTGGGCGTTCAGGTTGGCCCCGTCCATGTAAACCTGTCCCCCGTGGGCGTGGACGAGGCGGCAGACCTCCTGGATGGCGGGCTCGAAGACGCCGTGCGTCGACGGGTAGGTGACCATCAGGGCGGCCAGCCGGTCCCGGTGCCGGGCGGCCTTGGCCTCGAGGTCGACGAGGTCGATATTGCCTCCGGCGTCGCACGCCACCACGACGACCTCCTGTCCGGCCATCGCCGCACTGGCCGGATTCGTCCCGTGGGCCGACGCCGGGATCAGGACGACGCGGCGCTCGGAGGCGCCGCGGTCCCGATGGTACGCCCGGATGACGAGCAGCCCCGTCAACTCCCCCTGGGCGCCGGAGTTCGGCTGCAGCGACACGGCGGCGAACCCGGTGATCTCGCACAACCAGCGCTCGAGTTCCCGCAGCACCTCTCGGTACCCTTCGACCTGGTCGGCGGGGGCGAAGGGATGAATCGACGCGAACTCGGGCCACGAGACCGGCGCCATCGCTGCCGACGGGCTCAGCTTCATGGTGCAGGAACCCAGGGGGATCATGGAGGTGTCGAGCCCGATGTCCTTGCGCTCCAGCGACCGCAGGTAGCGCATCATCTGCAGCTCGGAGCGGTGGTTCTGGAAGACCGGGTGCGTCAGGAACGCCGAGCGGCGCCGCAGAGCCGGCGGCCAGGCCTGCCCGGCCTCGCCATCCGGCGGGGCGTCGACTCGAGGCGCCGGTCGGCCCACGGCGTCCGCGAAGGCGTCGACGATCTGCTGGACGTCGGCCGGGCCGGTCGTCTCGTCCAGGGCGATGCCGATCTCGGTCGCGCCGGCGTAGCGGAAGTTCATGCGCCGGGCGAGGGCCGCGGCGCGGACGCGGTTCAGCAGGGCGGGGTCGGCGGTCTCGATCCGCACCGTGTCGAAGTAGTACCGGTTGGTCTGCCGGAACCCGAGCTGCACCAGGGCGGCTTCGAGGGCGCGCGCCAGGCTGTGCACGCGGCGGGCGGTCTGCGTCAAGCCATCGGGACCGTGCCAGACGGCGTACATCGCGGCGAGGTTCGCGAGGAGCGCCTGGGCCGTGCAGATGTTCGACGTGGCCTTTTCGCGCCGGATGTGCTGTTCGCGCGTCTGGAGCGCCATGCGGTACGCCGGCCGGCCCTGGCTGTCGACCGAGACGCCGATCAGCCGGCCCGGCATCTGCCGGACGTACGCCTCCCGCGTCGCGAAAAACGCGGCGTGGGGCCCACCGTAACCCAGGGGGACGCCGAAGCGCTGGGAGTTGCCCAGCGCGACGTCCGCCCCGACCTCGCCGGGCGGGGTCACGAGCGTCAGGGCCAGCAGATCCGTCGCCACCGCGACCAGGACCTCCGCCTCGTGGGCGCGTGCGATGAACTCCTGGAGGTCCACGATCTCCCCGTGATCGTCGGGTGACTGGACCAAAGCCCCGAACGCGCCGTCGAACGACCGCTCGTCGAGCTCCCCGATCCTGAGCTCGATGCCGAAGGGCTCCGCGCGGGTGCGGAGCACGTCGATCGTCTGAGGGAAGCAGCGCGCCGAAACGAGAAACGCGCGCGCGCCGGCCGCCACTTTCTTGGCCTGGAGCCGGTGCAGCATGGTCATGGCTTCGGCGGCCGCCGTCGCTTCGTCCAGTAGCGACGCATTCGCCACGGGCAACCCCGTCAGGTCGCTCACCATCGTCTGGAACACCAGGAGCGCCTCGAGGCGTCCCTGGGCGATCTCGGCCTGGTACGGGGTATAGGGCGTGTACCAACCTGGATTCTCTAGCATCAGGCGCTGAATCACGCTCGGCGTCACGCAGCCGTAGTAGCCCATCCCCAGGTACGACCGGAACACCTGGTTCTTGGCTGCGAGCGCGCGCAAATGCGCCAGCACCGCCTGTTCGCTTTCCGGCTCGGGCAGGGCGAGCGGGCGGTCGAGCCGAATGCTGGCAGGGATCGTCTCGTCGATCAGGGCGTCGAGGGAGGGCACCCCGATCGCCGCGAGCATGGCGTCGCGGTCGGCCGGGCTGGGCCCCACCTGCCGGCGGACGAACGCCTCCGGGCCGGGGGTCATGACGGGTCAGGCGCCGGCGGCCACGCCGGCGTATTGCTCGGCGGTGAGGAGCTGGCGTTCCTCGGTCGGGTCGGTCAACTTCAGCACGATCATCCAGGATCCGTGCGGGTCTTTGTTGATGAGTTCGGGTCGCTCGACGAGCGCGGTATTGACCGCGACGACCTCGCCCGACATCGGCGCGAACAATTCCGACACCGCCTTGACCGACTCGACCGTGCCGAACGCGTCGCCCTGCTTGACGGTCCGGCCCACTTCAGGCAGCTCGAGGAACACGATGTCGCCGAGCTGCTTCTGGGCGTAGTCGGTGATGCCCACGCGGCCTTCCTGGCCCGTGATCACGATCCACTCGTGGTCCTTCGTGTACTTGCGGTCCGCTGGGTACATACCCTTCAACTCCTCGTGCGCGGTCGCTTGTAGAACGGCAGCGGGACGACGCGGGCGCGGGCGCGGCGGCCGCGCACGTCAATGAGGACCTCTGCGCCCGGTTGGGCCTTCTCCACCGGCACGTAGGCCAGGCCGATGGCCTTCTTCAAGAACGGCGTGAGGGTGCCGCTCGTAACGACGCCGACCGGCCGGTCCCCGTCGAGCACCGGGTAGCCGTGCCGGGCGATCGCGCGGTCGGTGACTTCGAACCCGACCAGCTTCCGGGTGACGCCCTCCGCCCGCTGGCGCCGCAGGGCCTCCGCGCCGAGAAACTCCCCCTTGTTCCAGCCGACGATCCACGCCAAATCCGCTTCCAGCACGCTGGTGGTCTCGTCGATGTCGTTGCCGTAGAGCCGCATGGCCGCTTCGAGGCGCAACGTGTCGCGGGCGCCCAGGCCGGCCGGCCGCAGGCCGAAAGGACGGCCCGCGTCGAGCACCGCGTTCCAGACGTGCTCGGCGCGCCCCGGGGGTACGAACAGCTCGAACCCATCCTCGCCGGTGTAACCCGTGCGGGAAATCGTCGCCATGACGCCGGCCACTTCGCCGGTGGCGAACCAGTAGTACTTCAAGGGGTCCAGCGCCACCCCGGTGAGCGGTTGCAGAATCTCGCGCGCCGCGGGGCCCTGCACGGCCAGCAAGGCGTAGCGCGCGCTCGCATCCACGACCGCGACGTCTCCCAGGCCACGCGTGCGCGCCCGGATCCACGCGACATCCTTCGCGGTGTTGACCGCGTTCACGACGAGCAGGAAGTGGTCGGACGCGAGGCGGTACACCAGCAGGTCGTCGACAAACGTGCCGTCGGACGTCAAGAGCGCCGAGTACTGGGCCTGCCCCACCGCGAGCCGGCTCGCGTCGTTCGCGGTGATCCACTGCACGGCCGCGAGCGCGTCGCGTCCGGCGACCTCGATCTCCCCCATGTGGGAGACGTCGAATAGACCGGCCGAGGTGCGAACCGCCAGGTGCTCCTCGGACACGCTGGAGTATTCGACGGGCATCTCCCAGCCCGCGAAGGCCACCATCCGGGCCCCCAGTCGCCGGTGGCACGCAGCGAGGGGTGTTTGCTTGAGCGGAGGGCCGGCCGGAGTGGTCATGAACCGTCAGGAGTCGCTCGTCGGCGGGCACGCAGTCGGCCAGGGTCGCGCGTCCGTCCCGAAGCGCCGAACCGCCTAAACGTACTATGCGCCTCTGAACACGGTCAAGAACGGCAGCGCCGGTCCTTCGTTCGGCCGGGCCCCGCTCGGCGGTGCGGTGCCACCCGACGCCGGCGACAGGGCCGTGCTCGACGGTCCGCTTCTACGGTTCGGTGGCGGTCTCACCGGCTGGCGGTGCGGGCACCTCCCCGTCCGGGTGGGGCCTCCCGGCGTGCGCGCGGCCCAGCGGCCGTTGGACCCGCCCGCGGGCTCGGGTCGCCCGCGGCGAGGCGGAGAGCGGCTCGGGCGATCCCTGCTCCAGGTACCCTTGCAGCGTGTGGTAGCTGATGCCCAGAACCCGGCACGCCTTGCGCTTGTTGTTCCCGCAGCGCTCGAGCACGAGCCTGGCGTACCGACCCGCCCAGGTCCGCAGGGACTCGTCGCGCTGCAGTGCCGGCACGATGGCCTCGTTGTACTCCCCCACGAGGGCCGGCGGGAGATCCTCGAGGGTGATCACGGACGAGGACGCGAGGGCCACCGCCCGCTCGATGACGCGCTCGAGCTCGCGCACGTTGCCCGGCCAGTGGTACGCCATCAGCGCGTCCTTCACAGCTCCCGAGAGGCTGAGGACCCGCGCCGCTCGATAGCGCGCGAGAAACGCCTCGGCCAGCTCGAGGATGTCCTCGCGCCGGTCGCGCAGCGGCGGCAGCGTCACTTCGACGCCGTTTAATCGGTAGAAGAGGTCCAGGCGAAACTGACCGCGCTCGACCAGGTCGAGTAAGCTCCGATTGGTCGCGACAATCAAGCGTACGTCGACACGCCGCGCCCCATAGCCCCCGACCCGCTCGACGGCCATCTCCTGAATAGCCCGCAGGAGCTTGGCTTGCGCCGCCCGTGAAAGGTCCCCCACTTCGTCCAGAAACAGGGTTCCCCGATCCGCGTGCTCGATCTTGCCGCGACGCCCCCGGACCCCGGTCGCCGTGCGGTCCTCGATGCCGAACAGCTCGGCCTCGAGGAGCGACTCAACGAGCGCGGCACAGTTGATAGCGACGAAGGGGCCGTGCCGGCGCCGGCTCAACTCGTGGATCTGGCGAGCCACGAGCTCCTTGCCCGTCCCGCTCTCGCCCTCGATGAGCACGGTGAAGTCCGTGGCCGCGACCCGCGCGATCCGGTCGCGCACGCGCTGGATCGCCGGACTCGACCCCAGCAGCAGGGCCGGTCCCGCCCGGCCGAGCGGGACCAGACTGGCGCACCCGGCGGCGTCCCGCTCGCGATACTCGTCCAGGCGCCACACGAGCACCGCCAGGTGGCGCGCAGCCCGCAGGATCTGCCGGTCCCAATCGTCGAAGGACGCCGCCTCGTCCGCGACCGCCTCCAGACGGACCGGGTGCGGCCCCCCGCACGGCACGTTGACCGCGAGCCGGTCCTCGCCGGGCCGTCGCCCTTCGACGGCACTTGCGCCGCCCAGATGGACCTCGCGCGCCGCCAGCAGGCGCCGCAGCCCCTGCTCGAAGCGCTCCCGCAACACCACCGGCGACCGCGCCGCGGTCACGCCCGCCGCCAGAAACCCCAGAAACTCGTAAAACGCCCGGCGCCGGTCCGCCTGGCGACTCCAGGGCCTAATCGACTGATCCGAAGGCGTCTGGGCGGGCCGGGCACTCATGCCGCTCTCGATGAGGTTCGAGCGTCCGGCGTATCAAAGCAGGTGCCAGACCGCGCAGGCCCGGTCGGCCGACTCCGCTCCTCGCCGGTCAGGCCCGAGCGGCCTCAGGCTTCGCCCGCTCCAACCTTCATCCGGCCCCGCTCCCCCGTCGAGGCCGCGCCCGGACGACGGCCGCTGCGTTTCAGGCCGCCCGCGCCTGCCGGCCCGGCTGCCGCTGCGACTCGCGGTCTCACATTCCGTGCGGGTAACCCGTGCCCCGCCGATGCGCCTGCATGGGTCCGCCGTTCACATCGCTCCTGTGTGGACCCCGACCTGCGGAGAGTCCCACCAGCCCGGCAACAGAGGCTGGTCTTCGTCGAAGCTGACAGCCCCGCGGTACCGAACACCGTCCCGCGGGTCGAGTGCGGCCACCTCGCATCGGACGACGCGGCCCCGGACCGTGAGGACGCGGTCGGATGCGACAAACTGCATCACGACCCTGGAACCTGGCAGGAGCCGCGACCGCCCCTCGACGAGGGCGCCGCCGGCTCCGATGTTCAGCAGGACCGCCTCGCGGCCCGGACGAAGTCTGACACGAGTCCAGCGCCCGCTGCCGGCCTGTTGGCGCAGCCATCTGCGGCGTTCGGTCATGGCTCGACCCACTTCCGCGTCCCGCGGTCGAACGCCAGGAGGCGTGTTCGACCCGTCGCTCCGAGGATGCGCACGGCGAACTGTGCGGTTCCCCGCCCCCGAAGGTAGAGGGTGCCCGACGTCGCGGTGCCCCGCGGCGTGAAGGTCACAATGCCGCTCCGGCCGATCTGCAGGCCGTCGCGCGGCGCCGAGCCACCGTCCGACCCGATGGGCGGAATACCCGCGTGCAGCCCGAACACCACACCCGGAAACTGGTCGCCGATCCGCTCGAACGCCGTCAAGGGCCGGTCGACGCCGCGCGCGATGTCGTCTGTTCGAACGCCGTTGTGGTTGCCGTCCACGAAGCTCGCGAAGCGGACCTCGGCCGCGCCGCGCTCGAACTTGATTGCGACGGCTGCCGAACGCCGCACGGCCTGCATGCGGGCCAGGCGGCACCTCGCCGCGAGGTACCGCGCGGCCGAGGCCGCGCGGTACTCGTGGAGGGCGGCGAGCCCCGAGGGGATCGCGACGGCCGCCAGCGTGACCAGGAGGGCGCTGGTGGTCACGACCTCGACCAGCGTCAGGCCCGAGTCATCGGCGCGGGGCGCTGGGTACATCCTTCACCTTCGGCGGGGTGACGGTAATGAGCTCCTTCAACTTCAAGAAGCTCTTTTCCCCGATGCCCGGCACGTTCATGAGCTCCTCGATCTTCTTGAAGCCGCCGTGCTTGTCACGGTACTCCACGATCCGCTCCGCCGTCCGGCGGCCGATCCCCGGGAGCTTCTCCAGCTCTGCGATGGACGCGGTGTTGAGATTCACGGGCGACGCGACGGCCGTTCGGGGCGCCTGCCGGGCATCTCCCTGCCACGCCGGGTCCGACGCGCGGCCGAGCGCACCCAAGGTGAGGGTCACGACCACAGTAACCAGGGCGATTCGCAGCATGGGTACCTCCTGTGCCATCAGGCACGGGCCCGCGAGCCGGGCCCCGGGGAAACGGGGCCCGGTGGCGCGACGCCACAGGCCAGGGTCGGGCGTCTCACCCGCGAGTGGCTCGGGGCCGTCAATCGCGGGGGCAAGTTACGGGCCGAATCGCGCGTGCCGGCCGGCACCTGCCGGCTAACCGGCGCCCAGACCGACAGTTCCGACACCCGTGACCCTGGGCGCCGCCGGCCGAGCCGGGAGCGCGGGAGTCGAAGTGTCTACCCGCGTTGCGGGGATCGCCCCGCAGTAAGCCCGCGGTGCGCCGGTCGGGGTGTCACCTCGGGTTGGTGGGCATGGCACCGCTGGTTGACGCCGGCTCCGGCGCGGCCTATCGTGAGGCTCATGAACCGCGGACGCCCGGCTCCGCCGGCGTGGCTGCTGGCTGTGGTACTCGGGGCGCAACTGAAACCCCAGTCGCTTGACGCGCTGCTGGCTCGAGCCGAAGCATATCTGCGCGAGTACGAGACGCGCCTCGCCTCCGTCGTAGCCGAGGAGCACTACGACCAGCTCGTACAGTTCACAGCGGCCGGACCGGGCGGCTTGCGGGCGGGCCCGACGAGTGCCGCATGGACTCGTCGCCGCCGGCTGGTCTCGGATTACTTGCTGGTCCGGGTGGCGGGTCGGCCTGGGTGGCAACCGTTCCGCGACGTGCGGGAAGTCGACGGGCGGCCGGTCCGCGACCGGGACACCCGTCTTCTGGATCTGTTCACGCATCCCGCGTCCCAGGCGCTCGACCAGGCGGCGCGCATTGCGCGGGAGAGTGCCCGCTACAACCTCGGGAGTGTCACGCGCACCATCAACGTCCCGACGCTGGCCCTCTTCGTCGTCCGGGAGCGCTACCGGTTCGAGTTCGAGCTCCGGGGGGACCGCCGCCTGGAAGGCGTTCGGACGGTCGAGCTGGCCTTTCGCGAGCAGGTCCGTCCGACGTTCATCCGCACCGCCGGCGACAACGACCTCCCGGCCCTGGGGCGGTTGTGGATCGAGCCGTCCACCGGGCGCGTGGTCCAGACCGAGCTGCGCGCGGATCAGGGTGACGTCACCTCCGAGATCACGGTGACCTACCGGCCCGACGCGCGCCTGGGGCTCTGGGTCCCCGCCCGGATGCGGGAGGTCTATCGGACGGCAGCCGAACGGATCGAAGGCACGGCGACCTACACGAACTTTCGACAGTTCAGGGTCGAGACCTTCGAGATCTTCAAGAAGCCCACCCCGCCGCCCGATACCACTCGACCGTCCGCCTGAGCCCTTCTTCGAGGGACACCCGGGGTTCGTATCCGAGCAGCGAGCGGGCCAGGCGGATGTCGGCCTGCGAGTCCCGGATGTCACCCGGCCGCGGGGGCAGGTAGACCGGGTCCGCGTCGACCCCCACGATGCGGCAGAGCGTCCGGAGCAGGGTGTTGACCGACACGCGGCCGCCGGTGGCCACGTTGATGACCCGGCCCGCGACGTGCGGCGCCTCGCATGCGCGGAGCACGCCGTCGACCACGTTGCCGACGTAGGTGAAGTCGCGGGTCTGCTCGCCGTCGCCGTAGATCACCGGGCGGCGGCCGTCGAGCAGCGCCGCGATGAACAGCGCGATCACGCCGGAGTACGGCGACCCGGGGTCTTGTCGCGGTCCGAACACGTTGAAGTACCGGAGGCAGACGGTCTCGAGCCCGTACAGCCGGGTGAACAGCTGGCAGTACTGCTCGCCGATCAGCTTCTGCAACCCGTACGGCGACTGGGGCCGCGGGACGAGCTGTTCGTGCTTGGGGAGGTCCGGGGTGTCGCCGTGGACCGAGGACGACCCTGCGTAGACCACGCGGCGCACCCCGGCGTCGCGGGCTGCCACCAGCAGGTTCAGCGTCGCGTCCACATTCGCCCGGTGCGACGTGACAGGGTCCTGCACCGACCGGGGGACCGAGGGGATGGCCGCCTGGTGCAGGACGTAGTCGCACCCGCGGACCGCCTCGGCGGCCACGCCGGCTTCAGCCAAGTCGGCCACGACCAGCTCGACCCCGGGCAGGTGGGCGAGGTTCTCGCGCTTGCCCGTGCTCAGGTTATCGACGACGCGGACGCGGTCGCCGCGGGTGACGAGCGCTTCGGCGAGGTGCGATCCGATGAAGCCGGCTCCACCGGTGACGAGAAAGGAGGCCATCGGGACGACTCGGTGCGGGGCGGCCGCCCGCGCCGGGGCGCGGGGACCCGCCTCGCGGACGTCGGAAGGGACCGCCGCAGCGCGGCCGTAAGCCGAATTCTGTGTCCCGGCCACCCGCCTCGACCGCGCGGAGCCGCGCAGCGGAGGCTGGCGCGCCGGGTGACGACCATTCCTCTCGGCCCACCATTGCTGGGGGGCTCTAGCGACCTACCCGGAGGCATCGGGCGGGCCACCCTCAAGCGCCTCCCTATTTGGTCTTGCTCCGTGCGGGGTTTGGCCTGCCACTTCCATTACTGGAAGCGCGGTGCGCTCTTACCGCACCTTTTCACCCTTACCCGTCGGCCGGGCTCGTGGAGCCGGCCTCGGGGCGGTATGTTTTCTGTGCCACTGTCCTTCAGGTCACCCTGACCGGGCGTTACCCGGCGCACTGCCCAGCGGAGTTCGGACTTTCCTCTGCGCGGCGGCGGACGCCGGGGCTCGCCCGGGCCGCCCGCGCAGCGGTCGTCTGGCCGGCTGCGGCGGTCACTTATCAAAGAGCGGTCAGCCGTCAGTTTCCTGGCTGATTCGGTACTGCTCGAGCTTCTTGTACAAGTTGCTGCGGGGCGTCCCGATGACCTCCGCGGTGCGCGAGATGTTCCAGGCGTTCTCGCGGAGTTTCTCGACGATGAAGGCGCGTTCGGCCGCCTCCTTGAACGCCCGCAGCGTGCTCGGCTTCTCCCGTCCATTATCCAGGCCGGCGCTGCCGCCGTCAAGCCGCACGACCTCGCGCACGTCGGCGGCGTCGATCACCTCGCGGGGCGTCATGATGAGCAGCCGCTCCACGGTGTTCCGCAGTTCCCGCACGTTGCCCTTCCAGCGTGCTTTCTGGAGCAGTTCGATGGCGGCCGGGGTGAAGCGGGCGGGGCGCCGGTTGTTCTCGCGGCTGAACAGGTCCGTGAAATGCCGGACGAGCGCCGGGATATCTTCCGGGCGCTCGCGCAGCGGCGGAACGCGGATGGGGATGACGCTCAGGCGGAAATACAGGTCTTCGCGAAACCGGCCCTGCTCGATCTCCCGCTCGAGGTCCTTGTTCGTCGCCGCGACGACGCGGACGTCGACCCGGATCGTGCGGGCGGACCCGATGCGCTCCACCTCGCCCTCTTGCAGCACGCGGAGTACCTTCGCCTGGGTCTTGGGGCTCATGTCCCCGACCTCGTCGAGGAAGATCGTGCCGCGATGGGCCTGTTCGAACTTGCCGATCTGCTTCTCGGTGGCGCCGGTGAAGGCCCCTTTCTCGTGCCCGAAGAGCTCGGACTCGATGAGGTCTTCGGGAATCGCCGCGCAGTTGACCTGGACGAAGCGCTCGCGGCTCCGCAGGCTGTTGCGGTGGACGGCACGCGCGACCAGCTCCTTTCCCACGCCGCTTTCGCCGATGAGCAGGACCGTCGCGTTGGTCGGGGCCGCGCGCCGGACCGCCTCGAGCACCTGCCGGAGCGCAGCGCTGTCGCCGACGAGCTGGTGCCGCAGCTCCTCGGCCTGGCGGAGCGACTGCAGGTCATCGTGGAGCCGCCGCTGGGCCAGTGCATTGCGGGCTTCGACCAGCACCCGTTCTTGCGTGAGCGGCTTCTCGATGAAGGTGAACGCGCCAAGCTTGGTCGCCTCGACGGCCGTCTGAATCGTGCCGTGTCCCGAAATCATGATGACGGGCAGCGTCTCGGAGATCCCGCGGAGGCGGGCGAGCGCCTCGAGGCCGTCCATGCCCGGCATCTTGATGTCGAGAAAGACCAGGTCCGGCGCGTCGCGCTCGACGATCGCGAGCCCTTCCGGGGCGCTCGACGCCACGAGGCACTCGTGCCCTTCGTACTCGAGGATCATCCGCATCGCCTCGCGGATGTCCGGTTCGTCGTCGATCACCAGGATGCGCGCCTTCATCGTGTCTCGTCGACCGTGACGGCGAGCAGGTCCCGCTGGCCCGAGAGCGGGTTGTAGACATAGAGCGCGACGGCATCACCCGGGCGGCAGCCCTCGAGCAGGCGCGCGAACTGGGCGGCGGTCCGCACGGGCTGGCGGTTGACCTCGAGAACAACCATCCCGCGGCGGACGCCGGCCGCCGCAGCCGCGCCGACCGGGTCGACCTCGGTCACCACGACGCCCTGGATCTCGTCGGGCACCCCGAACCGGCGCACGAACGCCCGGTCGAGGTCGCGGACCGACACGCCGATGGTCGGCTCGCCCGGCGGGTGGGTCGCGCCGCCAGCCGGCCGGCCCAATCCGGCGCCGGCGACGCCGGCCTCCGGGGCCGGCCGCTCGGCGAGCTTCACCTGCACGGACACGTCGCGGTCGCCGCGGCGGAGGCGCAATCGCACGACGGTGCCGGGCGTGCGGCGCGAGATCTCGCGGATGAGGTGCTCGCTTCCCGTGATCCGCACCTCGTCGACCGCCCGAATCCAGTCGTAAGCCCGGAGGCCGGCGCGGTCGCCCGGCGCCCCCCGGACCACGTCGGTGACCAGCGCGCCACCCTCGGCGGCGAGGCCCAGCGCGCGGCGCAAATCCGGCGTGGCGTCCACGAGACTGACCCCGAGGTAGCCGCGCGAAACCCGCCCGCGGGACTTCAGTTGCGGCAAGACGGCCCGCACCTGGTTGATCGGCACGGCGAACCCGATGTTGTTCGCCCGCGAGCTGATGGCCGAGTTGATCCCGACGACCTCGCCGCGCGCGTTGATCAAGGGGCCGCCCGAGTTGCCGAAATTGATGGCGGCATCGGTCTGGATGTAGTCGTCCAGGCTCGGGTCGAAGAGCTTCCGCCCGATGAAGCTCACCACGCCGACCGTCACCGAGTGGACGTACCCGAGCGGGTTCCCGATGGCACAGACCCACTCCCCCACGCGCAGGGCGTCGGAGTCGCCGAGCCGGACGACGGGCAGGGGGGCCGGCGCCGCAATCTTGACCAGCGCGACGTCGATCGCCGGATCCGCGCCCACCACCTCCCCGCGAAACACGCGGCCGTCGGCGAGCGTCACCCGGATGCGCTCGGCGTCCTCGATCACGTGGAAATTGGTCAGGATGTGGCCGTCCGGCTCGATGAGGAAGCCGCTGCCCGACCCCGGGCGCGGCGCGCGGGGCGGCGGCCCCTCCGGGTCGTCCAGCAGCTCGTCGGGTAACCGCCGGCGCTCCCGGCGCCGCTCGGGGGCGATCGACGTGGCCGTCTCGATGTTCACGACGGCGTCGTCGACCGCGGCGGCGACCGCCGAGAAATCGAC
>CAYZKQ010000006.1:0-44693 GCA_964478975.1 uncultured Vicinamibacterales bacterium
CGAGGCGGGCGGCGCGCCCGGGGACGCGGGCGGCGGCGCCCAGGCGCGCGCCGCCGGCGCGGCGAACCGAACGGGCGGCGCCGCGGCGGCGACGCTCACCACCCCGTCGTGGACCGCCGTGTCCCAGAACCGGTCGAACGGCTCGTCCACCGTGCGCCGCGGGTACACCGCCGCCTGCCACACCTCGCGCATCAGCTCGTCGGCGGACCGGCGGGCGCCCATCCAGGTGGCGAGCGTTTCGGCGAAGGCCCGAGTCGACCCGAGGGGCGCGATCACGGGCTGGCTCACCGAAATCGTGCCCGCCACCGCTTCGGCATCCCCCCAGCTCTCGAGGAAGTGGTGGTCAGGGCACACATAGGCCGCCAGCGCCGACGTCTCGTCCGGCGCGCCGGCGAGGCTGACGACCAGCGGGACTCGCGCGATCAGGCGGCCGAACTCGTCCGCGACGGGCAGGTCGTACGCCGGGTTGGCCCCGGCGACGAGCAGCACTTCGACGGCGCCCGCCCGGAGTTCCTCCAGTAGCGCTTCGACGTCCGCGTCGCGGCCGCGCCGCTGCCGCGACGGGCGCTCGACGTCGAGCGTCCGCCCGTAGTTGTCCAGTAGGTGGTTGATCGTGTTGCAGAGGACCTGCACGCCGACGTCCTGGCTGCCCGAGACGACCAGGCTCTCGCCGCGGTTCGCCCACAGCCGGGCTGCCAGGTCATCCACCACGGCCAGGTCCGCCGCGCGCGCCGGCGGCAGTTCGCCGAGGTCGACCGCGGCGCCCGCCCGCGCGGCCAGCCGAGCTGCGAGGTGCGCGAGGAGGACGTGCTGGTCCGCGGGGGTGGCGCGGAGGCGCCGGTCCGCCTTCGTCCCGGTCAGCGACAGCCTGGCTTCGAGCTGCACGTGGTAGGAACACCGCGGCGGAACGCCCTCGAGCGACCGGCCGAGCGTATAGGCGCACGTGAACTCCACGGGCGCGAGCCACGTTCCGAGGAAGTCGGCGTCGGCCGCGACGATCACTTTGGCGCGGTCGAACCGGTAGTGCGGCAGAACGCGCCGGCCGTGGGTCCGCTCGTGGGCGTCGAGGATCGCCGAGGCCGAGAGCGCGTCGTAGATGATGTGCCGCGCGTCGGGGAAGCTCGAGAGAAACCGGTCGATCACGGCCTGCAGGGTCGGACTCGTGATCGTGCCCGTCACCAGGCGCACCGCGCGGCGGTGCTGGCGAGCCGCCTCCAGGGCCGCCATCACGTCCCGGTCGACCTCCGCCCACGTGGTCTCCCGACCCTGCTTCAGCGGCGCCCGGTAGCGCCGGCTGTCGTACAGGCCGAGGATCGACGCCTGGCCGACCGCGCACAGGCCGCCACGGCTCTGCGGATGGGACGGGTTGCCCTCGATCTTGATGGGCCGTCCGTCGCGCACCTTCACGAGCACGCCGCAGGCGGCCGGACAGGCCCCGCAGGTCGAGGCATACCAGAGCGCCTGGCCCGGCGTGACTTCCTCCGGCTTGACGAGGAACGGGATGGCCTTGGTGACCGGCGCGCGCGAGCAGGCCGTCAGGCCCGCTAGGCTGAAGCCGGCGGCTTTCAGGAAGCTGCGGCGGCCGAACACCGGAACCGCACTCGGAGCCTCGCTCATCGTCGTCGTCATCCGTCCGCCGCCGGCCCGGGTCGGTCTCCGCGCGGGCCGTGAGGCCGAGCGTTCGCAGGCACGTCCGTGGTCAGTAGTGGCAACTCCCGCAGTCGGTCGATGCGCGGACCGGCTTGCCCGCTACCCCTTGCGCGTTGGCCTGCCGGTGGCAATTGACACACCATCCCATCGTCAGGGACTGCACTTGCCGGACGCGTTCCATCGTCTCGACCGGCCCGTGGCACGTCTGGCAGGTGACGCCGGCGGCGACATGGGGCCGGTGGTCGAAGTACACGAAATCCGGCAGGTTGTAGACCTTGACCCAGGCGATGGGCGACGGCCGGCGCGACGGATCCGGCTGCAGGTGGTCATCGAGCCCGAGCGCCGCGTAGAGCTTCTGGAGCTCCGGGCTGATGACGCGGCGCGGGGTGCGTCCCTCCCGGCGCGCCTGTTCGTCCTCGGCGCGCACCGCCCCGAGCGGCGCCGTCACGAACCGGTGGCAGTTCATGCACACGTTGGCCGGCGGAATCCCCGCGTGCCGGCTCTTTTCCGCTCCGAAGTGGCAGTAGAGGCACGGAATCTGGAGGTCGCCGGCGTGCACCCGGTGCGAGTAGGCGATCGGCTGGCGCGGCTCGTAGTCCCGCTGGTCGCCCGGCAAGCGCCAGTTGGCGATGCGCGGGGTCACGGCGAGCAGGTTGTAGCCGAGGCCCACGAGCAGGAGCATGGTGAGGACGCGGCTGCCCATCGGACCCTCACGCGGCGCGGCTCCCGGCCGCCGGCCGGCGATACCATCGGACCACCTGCGGCTTGCGCCACAGATACGGGTTGGGCACGACCAGCACGTGCACGAGGCGCGTGAACGGGAAGAAGAGGATCAGGACGAAGGCGTTGGCGGCGTGCACCTTGACCCACACGGGCAGCACCGCCATGGCGCCGAGGTCCGGGGCGAGCCGGACGAGCGACCACAGGTAGGGGGCCGCGATCGAGGCGAACCACGACGAACCCCAGGGGAACGCGATCGCGATATAGACGCCGCTCAGCACCTGGACCAGCAGCAGGGCGAGGACGACCCAGTCGGCCCACGTCGTGACCACCCGGACCGGCGGGTGGGTCAGGCGGCGGAGGATGATGAGGAGCAGGCCGACGAGCGTCAGGAGGCCGAAGACGAGCGCCGAGGCTTCGAGGATGTAGAGTCGGACCGGCTGCGCGTTCCAGGCGAGCAGCCCCCGCGGCACGAGGAACGCCACGACGTGCCCGGTCAGGACCACCAGGATGCCGTAGTGGAACGGGACCAGGCCGTAGAAGTGTTCGCGGTTCTCGAGAAACTGCGAGGAGAGGCTCGAGTAGGTGAAGGCGCGCCCGCGGTAGCGCTGGATGGAAACGAGCAGGAAGGTGAAGATCGCCACGTACGGGAGCACGCCGAACAGGAGCGTGTCGAGATAGCCGACGGCGCTAGGCATGAGCCACCTCGCGGAGCGGGGCGCCGCTCGGCGGAGCGCACGCGGTCACGAGGAGGCGCACCGCGCGCAGGAGCGGCGCGAACGGGTTGTCCGCCGCTTCGAGCGGCGGCAGCATGCGGTCGAGGGCAGGCCCGACGGCGGTCGCGGCCAGCTCGGCCGCTTCGCCGGACGGGAGGCGGGCCATCAGGACCGCGACCGACGCCAGATGGTCGGGCAGTTCGCCCGCTTCGTCGATCGCGTGGCGGCGCAGCGCCTGCCGCAGGCGGACGAGGAAGGCGCCGCGGGCGTAATCCTCGGCGTAGAGGTGCCAGCCGACCTCGAGCGCGGCGAGTGGGTTGAGGTCGAAGGTGCGGGTGAAGAGTTCCTGCAGCTCGGTATCGGAGCGGTCCTCCACCAGCCGGGCGAATCGCGCGAGCTCGGCGCCCGCCGCCGGCGCCGCCGCCGTGACGGCGGCGAGCGCGTCGCGCAGGGCGGCGCGATAGCCGGCGTCGGGATACCGCAGCAGCCGGCTCACCCGCTCGAGCGCGTCCCGAAGGCCGGCGGTCACAGGCCCCTCCGCGGTCCGCTCAGGAACCCGAACCCGACGCTCTGCTTGTGGTCCATCGGGTCTTCCAGCATCTCGATGGCCTGCTCGCGGTGCCCCGGCGGAATGACGAACCGATCCTCGACGGTGCAGAGCGAGGTCAGGCGGTAGATGGCGTCGGCCTCCTCGGGCGAGCAGTCGGCCTCGCGCAGCATCTGCTCGGCCACCGCCAGGGGGACGTCGCCCACGGTCACGGCCCGCCGGTACCAGCGCACGGCCTTCTGCTTCCGCAGCGCGTACCGCACTTTGCCCTCGTGGCCGGCGCCGAAGAGATTCGCGAGGAACTTCATCGGCACGCGCGCCTGGTCGATGTCGTGGAAGAAGTCGCCGCTCGCGTGTTCGACGACGTCCCCGTGTTTCTGCGCCATCACGGGCGACATGGGCGGCACGTAGAAGAGCATGGGCAGCGTCCGGTACTCGATGTGGGGCGGCAGGGCGATCTTCCACACCTTGACGAACTGGTAGACCGGCGATTTCTGCGCCGCCTCGATGACCGAGTCGTGGATGCCGTTGTCGGCGGCCGCCCGGATGACGACGGGGTCGAAGGGGTCGAGGATGAGGGACCGGTGCGCGTCGATGAGCTCTTCGAGGCGGGCCGACGCGACTTCCTGGATCCGCGCCGCGTCGTAGAGCAGCACCCCCAGATAGCGGATGCGGCCGACGCAGGAGTGGAAGCACGCCGGCGCCTGGCCGGTCTCGAGGCGAGGGAAGCACAGGATGCACTTCTCCGACTTGCCCGTCGCCCAGTTGTAGAAGGTCTTCTTGTAGGGGCACGCCGGGATGCACGCCCGCCAGCCGCGGCACCGGTTCTGGTCGAGCAGCACGATGCCGTCCTCGCCGCGCTTGTAGAGGGCGCCCGACGGGCAGGCCGCGACGCACGCGGGATTCAGGCAGTGGTTGCAGATGCGCGGAAAGTAGAAGAACACCAGGCGCTCGACCGCGAAGAGCTGCTGGCGCTGCTCGGGCGTCAGGCCGTCGAGGTTCGGGTCATGCTCGGCGTAGACGGGCGATCCCCCGAAATCGTCGTCCCAGTTCGGCCCGGCCTCGATGTCGATGAGCTTGCCCGTGATCATCGAGATCGGCTTCGCCGTCGGCTGGTCGGGTCCCTCGGGCGCGTTGAACAGCTCCTGGTAGTCGTAGGTCCAGGGCTCGTAGTAGTCGTCCAGCGTCGGGAGGGCCGGGTGGTGGAAGATGTTGGCGACGATCCGGGCCTTGCCGGTCGACCGGAGGCGCAGCTTCCCGTCCTTGAGCGTCCAGCCGCCCTGGTAGCTCTCCTGGTCCTCCCAGCGCGTGGGGTAGCCGGTGCCGGGCTTCGTCTCGACGTTGTTCCACCACATGTACTCGGCGCCCTTCCGGTCGGTCCAGATGTTCTTGCAGGCGATCGAGCACGTGTGGCACCCGATGCACTTGTCGAGATGGAAGACCATCGCGATCTGGGACCTGACGTCCATCGATGTCTCCTTCTCCGTCGGCCTCCGTCCCTACCAGCGCAGTTCCGGCAGCTTGCGCACGAGCACGTGCGTGTCGCGGTTGCAGCCGATCGGGCCCCAGTAGTTGAAGTGGAACGTGAACTGGCCGTACCCGCCGCACATCAGGTTCGGCTTCAGGCGCGTCCGCGTCAGGCTGTTGTGGCCGCCGGCGCGCCGGTAGCCGCGCAGGGGCGACTTGGGGACCGAGAAGGTGCGCTCCGGGGAGTGGTACTGGATGCACACCCCGCGAGGGATGCGCGCGCTCACGACCGCGCGCGTCACGACGACGCCGTGGTCGTTGTGGACCTCGACCCAGTCGTTGTCCTGCACCCCGATCTCGGCCGCGTCCTGGTCGTTCATCCAGAACGGTTCGACCCCCCGCGACAGCGTCGTCATCCGCTGGTTGTCCCCGTAGGTCGAGTGGATGTGCCACTTGCCGTGGGGCGTCAGGTAGTTGAGCATCTTGGTCGGCCCGACCGGCGTACTCACCCGGATGTCGGCGTATTCGGTCGGTTTGGGCTTCGGCTTGTAGCACGGGAGGTGCTCGCCGAACTGCAGATACATCGGGTGGTCGAGATAGAAGTGCTGGCGGCCCGTCAGCGTGCGCCACGGCACGAGGCACTCCACGTTGTACGTGAACGGCGAGTACGCCCGCCCGTCGGAGAGCAACCCGGACCACATCGGGCTGTTCACGAAGCGCATCGGCCGGGCTTGCAGGCCCTTGTAGTCGATGCGCACCGCCCGTTCGCGCTCGACCAGATGCGCGAGGGGCAGCCCGACCTTCTCCTCCATGTTCCGGTAGGAGCGGTACGACAGCTCGCCGTTCGTGACCGACGCGAACTGCAGAATGACGTTGCACGCGTGCTCGTCCTCGGCGAGCGAGAGATAGGTCCGTCCCCCCCAGCTCACCGCGGGCATGGTCTGGAGCGCCTGGTCGTAGACGTCCGCGATGGCGTAGTGGGTGCC
Source organism: uncultured Vicinamibacterales bacterium (assembly GCA_964478975.1). Taxonomy (GTDB): domain Bacteria; phylum Acidobacteriota; class Vicinamibacteria; order Vicinamibacterales; family JAHECP01; genus CAYZKQ01. The sequence goes on from CAYZKQ010000006.1 coordinate 6,087, forward strand.
GTGGGCGCCCAGCCCGCCGTCGCGTGCCCGGGGACCGAACGAAATGAACTGGTGGAAGACGTTCCGATAGTCCCGGGTCACGACCACCAGATTGGGCATCGTCTTGCCCGGAATCGCGTCGCACTCGCCCGCGCGCCAGTCAGCGAGGCGGGGCTGGGCGATCTCGGCCGGCGTATCGTGCGCGAGCGGCGTCGCGACGAGGTCCTTGACGGGCTCGGGGAAGTGCTTGAGGGCGAGCTCGGTGAACTTCCGCGCGATGGCCTTGAAGATCTGCCAGTCGGACTTCGACTCCCACGCCGGCGGGACCGCCGCGGACAGGGGGTGGATGAAGCTGTGCAGATCGGTCGAGTTCAAATCGGCCTTTTCGTAGAACGTCGCCGCCGGGAGCACGATGTCGGAGTACAGGGCGGAGGTGTCCATCCGGAAGTTGAGGTCGACGACGAGGTCCATCTTGCCGACGGGCGCGCGGTCGTGCCAGGTCACCTCCCGGACCGACCCCTTCGCGATCTCCTCGGCGATCGCGTTCGAGTGCGTGCCCAGGTAGTGCCGCAGGAAATACTCGTGGCCCTTCGAGCTCGACATCAGGGCGTTCCCGCGCCAGATGAACCACACCCGCGGCCAGTTCGCTTCGGCGTCAGGGTCGTCGACGGCGAACTTGCGCGTGCCCGCCTTGAGCGCCTCCACGACGTGGGCGACGATCGCCTCGGGCGTGCGGGCCCCGGCGGCTTCCGCCTGCCGCACCACCTCGATCGGGCTGCGGTCGAACTGCGGGTAGAAGGGGAGCCAGCCGCTGCGCACGGCGCGCGCCTGGATGTCGACCGTGTGGCCCCGCGCCAGCGTCCCGGCCGGCTGGCGCGCCGGCACGGTGTGGTAGTCGGTGAAGTCTTTCTCGTAGCGCCACTGGTCCGTGTGGACGTAGTGCCAGCTCGGCGCGTTCTGCAGGCGCGCGGCGGGATACCAATCGCGGGCGAACGCGATCGCGCTCCACGATTCCATGGGCGCCAGCTTCTCCTGCCCGACGTAGTGGGCGAGCCCGCCGCCGTTCTTGCCCACGCAGCCGCAGAACATCAGGGCGTGAATCGCCGCACGATAGATCAGGTTGGCGTGATACCAGTGGTTGATCCCCGCGCCGATGATGACGGTGCACTTCCCGCCCGTGTGCTCCGCCGTGGTAGCCCACTCGCGCGCGAAGCGGATGAGCGTCTCGCGGCCGAGGCCCGTATAGCGCTCCGACCACGCCGGGGTATAAGGCTGGGTGGCATCGTTGTAGTCCGCCGGATAGTCCCCGGGCAGCCCCCGCGCCACGCCGTACTGCGCCATCAGGAGGTCGTAGACCGTCGCCACCGTCGCGACCCCGCCGCCCCCGAGCGCCACGCGCTTGACCGGGACGCCGCGGCGCAGGGCGCGCGCCTCGGCGAAGTCGTCCAGCTCCACCAGCGCCACGTCATCGCGGGTGTCGAGCAGCGTCAGGGCCGGGTCGATGTCCGCCCCGTCGAGGCCGTCCTTGAGGAGCAGGTTCCACTTGCCCTTCTCGGATCCCCAGCGGAACCCGACGCTCCCCATGGGCATGCGCGGCCGCCCGTCCCGCTGGTCCCACATCAGGAACTTCCACTCGCAGTGCTCGACCCCCGCGTACTCGGCCAGGCGTCCCGCCCGAAGGAGCTGCCCCGGACGGTAAAGCCCCGGCTCGACCTCGTGGAGCTCGACCAGGAGCGGCGCATCGGTGTACCGCTTGGCGTAGTCCAGGAAGGCCGGCACAGGACGCTGGTAGTGGGTCTCGGTCAGGAGGACGTGGTTGACGGCCATCCACCACGCGCCGTCCTGGCCCGCGTTGATGGGGACCCACTCGTCGGCGTACTTGGCCACCTGGCTGAAGTCCGGCGCGAAGACCCACAGCTTGGTCCCGTTGTGCCGCGCTTCCGCCGTGAAGTGCACGTCGGGCGTGCGCGTCATGTTCAGGTTCGAGCCCATCACGGCGAGAAGCTTGGCGTTGTACCAGTCGGCCGACTCGTGCACGTCGGTCTGTTCACCCCAGGTTTCGGGTGAGGCGCTCGGCAGGTCGCAGTACCAGTCGTAGAAAGACAGCGACAGCCCGCCGATGAGCTGGAGGTAGCGCGCCCCCGCCGCGTAGCTGATCATCGACATGGCGGGGATCGGCGAGAAGCCGGCGATGCGGTCCGGTCCCCACTTCTTGATCGTGTAGATGTTGGCGGCGGCGATGATCTCGAGGACGGTGTCCCAGTCGACCCGCCGGAACCCGCCCTTGCCCCGGGCGCGTTGCCAGCGCTCGCGCTTCTGCGGATCCTCCACGATCTGCGCCCACGCCTCGACCGGGTCCTCCGTCGTGGCCCTCGCCTCGCGCCAGAGGTCGAGCAGGGCGCCGCGGCCGTACGGATACTTCACCCGGAGCGGGCTGTAGAGATACCAGGAGTAGGAGATGCCGCGCTGGCACCCGCGCGGCTCGTAGGGCGGCAGGCTGCGCTCGAGCAGGGGATAGTCGAGCGCCTGCATTTCCCAGGTCACGATGCCGTCCTTGACGTAGATGTGCCAGGAACAGCCGCCCGTACAGTTCACCCCGTGCGTGCTGCGCACGATCTTGTCGTGCTGCCAGCGGTTCCGGTAGAACTCCTCCCAGCCGCGGAGCGCCGGCCGGATCTCGTCCTTGATCCAGGCGAGGACCTTCGCGTTGCTCATCGGGTGCCTCTCAGGGTCACGGCCTCCACGAGCCGGCGCCGCACGCTGCGGAACCGGCGCTGCCAGGCGAAATCGAACAGGGCGAGGACGAAGACCGTCCCGCCCAGGCCCACCAGGAAAAACGTCAGGGGGGCGACCGGGTCCGCTTCGGCGCGGCGCTTGGCGGCGTCCTCGAAGAACGCGAGCAGCGCGTCGATGTCCTCCGGCGCGAGGGGCGCCGTCCGGAAGATCGACTGCATCGTCGGGGTCGCCGGCGCGGACAGCCAGGCGCCCAGGCCCTTGCGCCCCTGGAGCCGCTCGTAGACCAGCGTGAGGTCGGGACCGAGCTTGCCCCCGCCAAGCGCCCCGACGCCCCCGACGCTGTGACACGACAGGCACGGCGGCCCACCCGCCGCCGAGCGCACCCGGCCGGTGAACAGGTCCTGCCCGCGCTGCACGTCGGCCGGCGTGAAGGGGCGGTCACTGAGCTGCAGACCCGCGAACCGCGACCGGTCTTGCTTCGATTCGGCGTCGATCAGATCGAGGAGCGCTTCCGCCAGGGCGGGCGTCAGGCCGGGCAGCGCCGGCATCAGGACGCCGCCGGCTTGCTGGACGAGCTGCTTCGCGTACGGATCGCCCGACTGGATGACCGCCTCGGGGTTCACGATGAACTTGACCAGCCAGGCGCGGGGACGGCGGCTCGTCGCGTCCTTCAGGTCCGGCCCGACGAGCCGGCCGCCGCCGATCGTGTGGCACGCCGTGCAGTTCTGCTGGAACACCTGCGCGGGCGTCTGGGCCCCTGCCGCGCGGGCGACCAGCACCAGCGCCGCGGCGACGGGCAGGATCCGAGATCCTCGCGCGGCGTCGAGGAGTCCCCTCGTCACAACGGGGCGATGCACCACACCAGCCTTCCTTCCTTTCGCGGGGCACAACGCGCGCGGATCCGGAAGACGGAATCGTGCCTGCGGTGCCACGGTAGCCGGGAATCCGGCGCCGCTGCTATGACGGCGATCATACGGATCGCCGGAGACTCGCCGAATCGCCGGAAACCCGTCGGTCGCTGGAGCAGGCGCACGACCTCCGAGGCCGGCGCCGGGGCGTGCGGGGAAAGAGGGGCGGAGCGGATCAGGATGCCGCCACGGCGGCCGGCGTCAGGCCAAGCCGGGCGAGCAGATCCTCGAGGTCCACGATCGTGTCCGGATCCAGCTCCATGGCGGGAAAGCGCGTCCGCGGCGAGGCGATGGCGCCGCGGCGATGATAGAGGTACTTGCGGATCGCCAGGTTGATGCGTTGCTGGTTCTCGAACCGCATGAGCGGGCAATACCGGTAGAACACCTCGGCGGCCTCGTCCCGGCGCCCGGCGAACCAGGCGCGGCAGATCCGAACCAGGACCTCCGGGAACCCGAACCCGGTCATGGTGCCCACCGCACCGCGGCGCAGCTCTTCGAGGAGCATGACGCCGCCCAGCCCACCGACGGGCCGCAGGGCGGGGTTGGCGGCGAGCAGTTGACCGATTTTCGCCGGGGTCGGCTCGTCCTCCACCTTCACCACGCGGCACGCCGGCGCCTCTTCGCCGAGGCGGGCCAGGAACTCGACGCTCATGAACACGCCGCTGCTCGGCGGATGATCCTGCACCACGATGGGCACGCTGACGGCGTCGGCCACGGCGAGATAGTGGCGCCGCAGGACCGCGTCGGAGGACCGCTGGAGCCGCGGAGGGGCCACCATGACCGCGCTCGCGCCGAGCTCGACCGCGCGGCGGCTGAGGGCCACACAGCCGTCCGTGCCGGCGTGCGACGTCCCCACACAAACCGGGACGCGCCCGCCGGCGGCGTCGACCGCGGCCGTGATGACCCGGTCGCGCTCGGCGTCGGTGAGCTTGTCCGCCTCGCCGAGCACGCCCAGGATCGTGAGCCCGTCCACGCCGCATCCGATCGTGAACTCCACGAGCCGCGCGACGCTGGCGAGATCGAGCGACCCGTCCGGCTGGAACGGCGTGGGTGTGATGTTCCAGACGCCCCTCAGCGCTTCAACCTGCATCGTTGATCTTCCTTCGTCCCCGGGGCCGCCGTTTAGTACCGCCACGCGTACTGCAGTGTGAGCAGCAGCTGGTTCGACTCGAGGCGCCGCCGGTCCAAGCGGTTCACCACATTATGATTGTAGACGATGAAGAGGTCACCCTGCGGGCGGAAGGTCCAGCGCAGGCGCGTGTTCGAGCCGATCGAGTCGCTTTCGTTGTCGTACTGCACGTAACTCGACACGGTTAGGTCGGGCGAGACGTTGAGCTGCAAGCGGACGCCGAGCCGGTCCTGGACGAATCGGTCGGCCGGGAGCCGCCCGACATTGCGCTCCCCGGAGAGTTCGAGCGTGAACAGCGGCGACGGGCTCCAGCGGCTCTCGACTTCGATCTGGTCGAGGCGGCCGTCGTAAAAGCCGCCGAACCACCAGGTGATCTGCCCGCTCAACGGCCGCTTCGCGGTCGATTCGACCTCCGCGCGATACCGCCGCCACTCGTATGTGCCCGCCGCGACGACCACTCCGTCGGCGACTTCGAAGGGTTCCACGAGGCGCTCGCCGGTCGGATTGACGTTGAACTCGACGCGGTCACCGCTTTCGAGGCGGTAGTTCACCGGGTCGTTGCCGAGGCCAAGCCCGAACTGAAAGAGGTCCGCCCCTTCGAGGAAGCACGTCCGCTTTTCCGGGAAGAACAACAGAGAGCGGATCAGGTTCGTGCGCCGCGTGTCGACCTCGGTGACCCCCGTCATTATTTCTCAGCCGACGGCTTGCCCACGACTGCGAGCGCGGCCTTCACACCCCGGGCGAGGCGATCGGCAGGACCCCGCCCCCAGTAATGGAGGAAGATCACGACGGGCCGCACGCCGATCATGTGGTGATGAATCGCGACGATGTGCAGACCCGCGCCGCGCATCGCCTTGAGGACCGCCGTGACTTCCGACTCGAGCATGGCCACGTCGCCTGCCACCACCGCGTCGCCGTCGGAGCCGGTGAAGGCCGCCCAGGTGTTCAGGCCCATGCGTGTGCCGATCCGGGCACCCATCTCCCGCACGTCGAGGTCGGGACGTCCGACCGTGATCTTGTAGACATCCCCAGTGCGCTCGCCGGCATGTCCGACGATCGCCGCGAGACGCGCCGTGTCGAGTGAACCCGGCGCGAGTGGCCGCGCGCCGGCGGGAACCACCGGCGCGGCGCGCGCGGGCGTGTGGCCCATGAAATCGAGAGCGGGACGGAGGCGAGCCGCCAGGTCGGCGGCGTCGCCGTGACCGTGCACGTGAAGATAGAAGAGGCGCGGCAGTTCCCAGAAAAAGTGATTGTGCAGGGCGGTGACCTCGAGGCGGCGATCCAGCAGGGCGGACATCACAGGATTCACCTCGTCCTCGGTCACCACCAGGTCCCCCATCAGGACATCCATCCCGTCGTGGCCCCGCGTCCAGGCGACCCAGCCCACGAAGCCGAGAGCCGTCGGGACCGGCGCCCCGTCGACCGAGACCGCGAGGTCCGAGCGCGGCAGGCTGACCCGGTAGACGCCGTCCTTGAAGTCGCCCGCGCGTCCGAGCGCGGCCGCCACGGCGGCGTACGAGTCCGCCGGCGTTTGCGCTCGCGCGGGTGTCGGAGTCGGAGTCGTGACGATGGCGGCTGCCATCAGGGCGGTGGCGGTCGCACTGAGGCGGGTACTCACGGTATCCTCCTGAAAGAAGCTGTCGGCGGTCTGGGGGCTGGCTCCATCCTAACCTGGAGCCAGCTCCGCCGGTGGCGCGCGACCCCCCCTGCGGTCGCGCCGGGAGGTCATGCGAGTGCCGAGGCGGTCTGTGCCCGCGCGCGTTGCGATCTTCTTCGTCGTGGTGGCCGTCGCCGGGACCCTCGTGTTCGGCGGCGGGCCGAGCGCCGCCACCACCACGATTCGCCTCCGCGGAACGCCCCTGACGCTCCGCCTGTACGGGGCACCCGGCGGGTCCCCGGTCGTGGTGACGAGCGGCGACGGGGGCTGGATCCACCTGGGTCCGCACGTCGCCGAGACGCTGGCGGCGCACGGGGCCTTTGTGGTGGGGGTCGACGCGCGCGCCTATCTCAGCGCGTTCACGCGCGCGACAGGCGGCCTGCGCCCGGAAGACGTGCCGGCGGATTACCGGGCGATCATCGACCTCGCGGCGGCGGGCGCCCGAGAGCAGCCGGTGCTCGTGGGGGTCTCCGAAGGGGCGGGCCTGTCGGTGCTAGCGGCAGCCAGTCCGCTGGTGAAGCCGGCCATCGCCGGTGTGGTCGGGCTCGGCCTGCCGGACCGCAACGAGCTCGCGTGGCGCTGGCGCGACGTCATCATCTACGTCACGAAGCGTACGCCGGACGAACCGACCTTCAGCGCGGCGGACCTCGTCGGGAACATCGCGCCGGTCCCGCTCGCGGCGATTCACGCGACGCACGACGAGTTCGTCCCCCTCGCCGAGGTCGAGCGCATCATGGCGCGCGCCGGCGCACCGAAGCGACTCTGGATCCTCGAGGCGCGCGACCACCGATTCAGCGACCGCCTAGCGGAGTTCGACGCCTCTTTGCTCGACGCCGTCCGGTGGGTGCGCGCCAATCGTCCACGGTAGCCCTCGTACCCGGACCGCGCGAGTGGCGGCGCACAGACCGGGCCGCGTCGCCTCGGTCGCGTCAGCGCGTCAGGACGAAGCTGACCGTGGGCGGCCGCGGCGCGACAGCAGGCGCCGGTAGCCGCCGGCGATGAGCGCCGAGACGTCCGCGAGAATCTTGGGCAGCGAGAGTCCGCCCGGATACGCCAGGTACCGCGGCTCCCACACCGGATCGAACTTCTCCTTGTAAGCCCGGAGTCCTTGAAAGTTGTAGTACCGCTCGCCGTGCTCGTACAGGTAGCTGGCGATTTTGACCCAAAGCGGGGCGACGTCCGACGCCTCGAGCCCCGACAGCGGGGCCATGCCCAGGTTGAACCACCGATAGCCCTGCACTCGACCCCACTGCATCAGGTGGAGGAGCACGCCGTCGATCGCGCCAGGTGGAGCGGCGCGGCGGTACCGCATGAGGTCGAAGGAGAGCTCGACGCCGTCCGGACCCGGCCACACCGTGGCGAAGGCCACGACCTGCCCCGCGCGCTGGAGCGTGGCCACCGGGAAGCGGGCCAGGTAGTCGGCGTCGAAGAAGCCCAGGGAGAAGCCTTTTTCCGCGGTCCCCTTCTCCGCGAGCCACTCGTCGGAGACTTCGCGCAGCGCCGGGAGGAGCGCCGGCACGCCTTCGGGCGGCACGAGGCAGAAGACGTATCCCTCCCGCTCCAGCCGGTTCATCGTCGCGCGCAGGTGCTTGCGCGCCGTGCCCTCGAGGGAGAAGCGGTCGAGCGGGACCCGCGCTTCCTCGCCGAGCTTGGCGAACGTGAGGCCGTAGTCGGCGTAGACATCGAGCCAGTCCTTGCGCACCTGGTAGAAGCTCGGCACCCCGTCGACATCGTCCACCAGCTCGAGAAAGGCGCGGACCAGGCCGCGCGCCGCCTCAGGCGGGCCGACCGGGTCGCCGAGCGCCACGAAGGTCCGGCCTTGCGCACCATAGAGGAGAAACGCCAGGCGGTCGTCGCTCCATAAGATCGCCTTGTCGCGCGTGTAGACCAGGTACGGTTGCGTCGACGACTGGGTGGCCATGACGCGCCCAGCGTCGGCCAGATCCTCCTCGCTGGGCCGGCGCACGGCGGGCCGTGCCGGTCGGAGCAGCGCTCGGACGCCCGCCACGAGCAGCGCGACCGTGACACCGACGGTGGCCCGCAGGAATCGCGGCGCGTCCTGATCGAGTTCGAACCGCCACCAGAGTTCGTTCGAGTACTGCACGTGCCGGAAGGCGAACTCGCCCAGCCACACCGACGCGGCCACCACCGCCACGACACCCGCGAACCAGGCGCGCGAGAACGAGGCTTCGAACAGGGTGGCCTTCCGGTCGAATTCTGCCCGCGCCGGCAGGAGGACGGCGAGGAGGGCCGCCAGCAGGAGTGCTTCTTCGTAGTCGCCGCCCTTGAGCAGCGAGGCGATCGCCCCGAGTGACAGGCCGGTCGTGGCGAGTAGCCACGCCGCGTCGATGCGCCGCGCCAAGCCGTGCGACACCAGCAGCAGGAGCAGGCCGACGAGGCTGCCGAGAAAGTGCGAGAGCTCGATGACTGGCAACGGGACCAGCCGCGCCAGCCATCGGAGGCGGCCCGACACGGCCGGCGTCGCGCCCGAGAACAGCAGCACCGCCCCGGCCATGAAGGTGAACGCCGCCAGGATCTGCGGCGCCACCGCCCGCGCGAGCGAGCCGAACGCGTTCCCCCACCGGAGCACATGATGGCGGCGGTCGTTGAACTCGTCGACCAGCAGCACGAGCAGGGCGAGCGTCAGGGGCAGCACGTAGTAAATCACCCGAAACGCGAGGAGCGCCGGCACCAGCGCACCCGGCGGCATCGCCGGCTGGAGCAGCAGCACCATGAGCGTCTCGAACACGCCGAGTCCGCCCGGCAGGTGGCTGGCCAATCCGAGCAGCTGAGCGGCCACAAACGCGCTCGCGAGTGGGGCGAACGACGGCCGCGGCACCGGCAGCAACACCCACAGGACCCCAGCCGCCAGGGCCCAGTCGGCGATCGACAGCGCGAACTGGCCGGCCACTAGGCGCGGCGACGGCAGCGGTATGTGGAATCGCCCGAGCCGTACCGGGCGCCGCCGGACCGCCGACGCCACGGCGTAGGCTACGGCCAGGGCGAGCAGGAGCAGCCCGAGCGCCGACGCCGTCCCACGACCCAGCACCTGCGACAGCCCCGGCGGTGGCAGCACGATCAGGCCCCAGCCGCCCAGGACGATCAGGCCGAGCCAGAAGGTGCCTGAGTAGAAGACCACGATGCGCGAGATTTCTTCGGCGGTGAGGCCCCAGCGGGAGTAGAACCGGTACCGGGCCGAGGCACCCGAGACGATCGCGAAGCCGACGTTGTTCGCGAAGGCGTACCCGACGAAGGATGCCATCGCGATCTGCCAGCGCGGAAACCGGCGGCCCAGATAGACGAAGGCGAGCTGGTCGTAGCCCGTGAGCACGGCGTAGTTGATCGCCGTGAGCACGACCGCGAGCGCGCGCATCGTCGGGGGAATCGCCGCCAGCGAGGCGCCCAGGTCGGCCAGCGTGAGCGACTGGAGTTCGCGCCGCAGGACCCACAGTGCCGCAGCGAGGAGCGCGAGGCCGATGAGCGGCGAAAGTCGGCGGGCGAGCGTGCCCATCATCCGCGGCGTGTGCGACCCGACTGCCCCCAGCGGCAGTATACGACACCCCCTCCCGCCGACGGACGGCGCGTGGTCGCGCAGGGCCCTCGTCAGTCCCTGTCGGCACGCCGTCCGGTCTGAGCGTGCCGGCAGGTCGTACAATCAGGCTGGAGGCCGATATGAAAGTCCTCGTCGATCTGTCCGTGGTGCCCCTGGGCAGCGGGGTGTCGCTCTCGAAGTACGTGGCGGCGTGCGAACGCGTGTTGCAGGAGGCCGGGTTGAAAACAGTGCTCCATGCCTACGGCACCAACATCGAAGGCGAGTGGGACGCTGTGTTCGCGGCCATCAAGCGTTGCCACGAGGTGCTGCACGAAATGGGGGTGCCGCGCATCACCACGAGCATCCGCGTGGGGACCCGAACCGATCGCGATCAAACGCTGGAAGACAAGGTCCGGAGCGTCCAGGAAAAGCTCCGGTGAACTGCGCAGGCGCGCATGCCCCGGACGTCCGGGCGGCCTCCGCGGGAACCCGCGGCGCCGTCACGGCGCCGGGGTCAGGCTGCGGATGAGCCCGATGAGCATGTCGATCGCCACCGGGTTATAGCCGCCCTGGGGGATGATGATGTCCGCGTAGCGCTTGCTCGGTTCGACGAACTCGAGGTGCATGGGCCGGACGGTGCTGAGGTACTGATCGATGACCGCCGCCATCGTCCGGCCACGCTCCGCGACGTCGCGCTGCAGCCGCCGGATGAATCGGATGTCCGGGTCCGTATCGACGAACACTTTGATGTCCATCAGGTCCCGCAGCGCGGCGTCCACGAAGACGAGAATGCCCTCCACGATGATCGCCGGGCGCGGGTAGAGCGTTTCGGTGATCGGGCGTCGCGTGTGCAGGGTGAAGTCGTACACCGGCACCTCGACCGCGCGGCCTTCGCGCAGCGCCCGCAAGTGCGTCACGAGGAGGTCGGTCTCGAGCGCGTCCGGGTGATCGAAGTTGAGCGCCGCGCGCTCCTCGAGCCGCAGGTCGCTGCGGTCGCGGTAGTAGCGGTCGTGCTCGAGGACGGTCACCTGGTCGCGCCCGAGGCTCTCGACGATGCGCGCCACGACGGTGGTCTTGCCGGAGGCGGTGCCGCCGGCCACCCCGATGATGACGGGGGCGCGCCGGGCCGAGCCGCCGACCGCCTGAGCGTCCATGGTGGGCGCAGCCGCCTCGTGGTTCCGTCCGCCGCGCGCGACCGGCGGACAGCGCGAGGTCCGTTGGCCGCCAGTATACCTGCTGGATCACGCGCATGTCCTCTGGCGCGTGGTACGATGAGCCGACACCCGAGGGCGGCGGCTCGGGTGGCGGAAAGGAGGTTCGTGTGGCGCACCGATCCCGACCGACCCACCTCAAGCGCGAGCGGGAGCGCGCCAAGGCGGCGCGGCGGCAGGCGAAGCTTGCGCGGCGCGAAGCGGCGAAGGCGCGCCGGGCGGCGGCTGCACCGCGGACGCCCGGTGTCGACCCCGACATCGCCGACATCCGTCCCGGGCCGCAGCCGCCGCGCGACGAGGACTGATCAGCTCACCACGAGAACTTCGCGCCGAGTCGAAACACCCGGGGCGGCAGGATCACGGACGGCCGCCGGTAGGTCGCGCCGCTGCTCGTCACGATCGTGACGGCGGCGTTCGAGTTCGCGATGTTGAAGCAGTCGACGAACGCGCTGAGTGTGCCCGCCCGCAGCGCGAACCGCCGTTCGGCGCGCACGTCGAAGAGCAGGGGCGCGTCCATGCGCTGCGCGCCCGTGGGTTCGACCTGGACGGTCTGAGTCCCGTAGTTCAGGCTGACGCTCACGGTCCGGCCGAAGGGCCTTCCCGACTGATACCGCACGAGGGGCGAGATCCGCAGCCCCCAGCCCGGCTCGACCGAGCCGCTGACCTTGACGAGCGTCATGCGCAGGGAATCGCTCTGCGGCGGCCCGTTCGGATTGTACGGAATCGCGTTGAAGTCGTTCTGCCACGTCGCCGCCCAGCTCGCCATCAGGGACCAGCGGTGGGCGAACCGCCGGGTCAGGGTCGCCTCGATCGTGCGCGCCTCTTCGGTGTAGTCCGGCACGTTGACGATGCGGTTGAACGTCTTGCCGATGAGCGATGGGTCCAGGTTCCGGAGATGGAGGATCGCGCCGTCGTCGGCGGTCCCGGCCACCCCGTCGGGACCCGGGTCGCGCACGTCGACGGGAATCGTGTACGCCTCGGGGGGCGTCAAGATGTTGCGGGTCTGGAAGCGCCGTTCGTGGTGCTTGATGACGCCGCCGACCCGCACGCCGAGCCGTTCACCGAGTTCCCGCTCGAACCACGCCGAGAGCTCGTCGGTGTACGTGTCTTTGAGGTTCGGGTCGAAATCCTGCGTCGCCACGCCGCCGCGGGTCGCCAGCAGCGTGGTTTCCTCGCCGGGTTGCCAGAAGCCGTCTCCGTTGAGGTCCGTCCAGCGGTATCGGCGCCACTGCGGCGCGTCGTTCGGGTTGACGGCCGCCGGCACAGTCCGGCTCGGGTTCCAGTAGTAGCGGCCGTAGTGCACCTTGAGGACGTTGCGCGCCCGACCCGTCACGTCCCACGAGAAACCGATGCGCGGGGCGAAGACGTTCCAGACGAGCAGGTGCCGGCCCGGAATCTCGAGGGGGTCAAAGAAGCGGCTCGCCGGCCGCTTCTGGTCCGGATACGCCGAGTCGTACCGATCCCACCGCACGCCCGCGTTGATGGTGAGGCGGTGCCGGGTCCAGGTGTCGGTCAGATACACGCTCTGCCAGAAGAGCTGGTTGATCGAATTCAGGCCGGAGGCCAGGAAGTACACTTCCCTCGGGACGCCGTTGCTCAAAACGTGGACGACGTTGCCCGGGTACGCGTCCTGCCAGAGCTCCCGGCGCTGATCCATCTGGATCTCCCAGCCTAACTTGATCTGGTGGCTGCCCGCCCACCGGTCGTTGTAGTAGCTCAACGCGCCCGTCGTCTGCGGCCGATGCTGGTAGGCCACCCAGTTCCGGTTCCCGCCGTACACGTAGCGGGTGGAGATGTCCTCGCGCCGCGGCTCGTCGCTCCGGCTCTTCTGGTGCCAGTCGTCGAACCACTGGCCCACGCGCGCCTCGACGAACAGGTTGTTCCCGATCGTCTTGTTCCACTCGAACTTCCAGACCCAGCCCGGGTTCCACTGGTTCCACGTCACGCTCGGGTCCGTCTGGAAGCCGGTGTTGCCGAGCAGGAAACTGTCGTGCCGGTACGGCTGGCGCTTGAGCCCCCACATCATGTAGGCGATGAGCTTGTTGTTGCGCGGGAGCTGGTAGGTCAGCTTCGCCGTCCAGTCGAAGATCTTCGTGACGAACGGCGTCTGCGGCAGCGTTGGGTACAGGAACTCGATGTCCTGGTCGCGGATCGACCCGTACCACCAGAACTTGTCCCGGATGAACGGGCCGCCGGCGCCGACGTTCAGGTCGCGGTACCGGTAGAGCCGGTTCGAGTCCTTGCGCACGCCCATGGCGAGCTGCGCCGCGTCGATGTTCCGCGCCTGCAGCTTCTCGTGCTCGTAATCGAGGTAGAAGTCCCCGTGGATCTCGTTGCCGCCGGACTTGCTCACGAAGACCGACATGACGCCGGGCGTCGCCATCTCGGCCCCCTGGCCGGCCGCCCCGACGCTGATCTCCTCGAACGAGCCGTAGTCGTAGTAGAAGCCCACGGCCCCCGCGCCCTCCAGCCCGATGATGCCCTCGATCACCGGCTTGGTTTGGCTGCTGACGCCGTAGGCGGTGTAGCCCGTCTGGGTCCCCGCCGTGCTCCCGCCCACGTCGATCCGCGCCATCTGGACCGCCGGCGCGGTCGCGAGCAGCGTCCACATGTCCCGCGCGGTCGGCATCGACGCCAGCACCTCTTTCGGAAAGCTCGTCTGGACGCGCGTGTTCACCGCGTCGACCACCGGCGACTGGCCGACCACCTGCACGGTCTCGGCCACCGTCGAGACCTTGAGTTGCACGTCCACGGTGGCCGTGAACGCCGCCGGCAGGTGAATCCCCTCGCGCACGAGCGTGCTGAAGCCCTGCAGGGTGAAGGTAAGCTTGAAGTCCCCCGGCGGCAGGGACGGAAACCGGTAGATCCCCTGCTCGTTGGTGACGGCGGTCTGAACGCCCAAGAGCGCCGGGCCCTCGATCGTCACGGTCACGCCCGGCAGGACGCCGCCGGTCTCGTCCGTGACCTTGCCCCAGATGGATCCGCTCCCCGCGGTGCCCGCCGCCTGAGCCCAGGCCGACCGGCCGGAGCCCAGCGCGCACACCAAGGCCAGCGTCGCGACGACAAAGCTCCCACGTCGCATGAGACCCCTCCCGTCATGACTCGCGTCCGTTCGCCGCACGCCATCTCCAACAATCTGGGTCCCCGCCGCCGAGCCGTCAAATGCCGGGAATCCGGCGCGCCGACGCGCCTGGAGCAGGCCCCAGGGTCCCGGTTTTTTGGCCTTGCCCTGCGCGGCGGTCCGATCGCCGCCCTTCCGTCGGCGCCTCAGGCCGGACCGGATGGCCCGGGTTCCGGGGGGTTGTCTACTCCGGCCATGCAGTCCGTGGCCGACGCGCTCCGCGCCGAAGCGGCCGCGTCCGTGGCGCGGCTCCCACCCGGAGAGCGGCTCCGCCTCGCCCTCAGACTCGGGGACGACGATCTCCGCCTCTACGCCGCCCGGCGACAGGTCGACTGCCGCACCGCCCGCCTCGAGCTCGAACGCGCGCGGCAGTCGGGACGCACGCCGTCGCGATGCATGCGGGAGCGGTTCGGGTGAAGCTGCTCATTCTCGTCGCCCGCACCCTGGACCGCGCAGGCGTGCCCTTCGCGCTCGCCGGCGCCTCGGCGCTGGCCACCTACGGCGTCGTCCGCTCGACGCTCGCCATCGACCTGCTGACCACGGAGACCCGCGTGTTGGATCCGGCGCTGTGGGAGGGCTTCGGGGCCACGGGCGCCCGGGCCGACATCCGGTGCGGTGACGCCGACGACCCGCTGGCCGGTGTCGTCCGGTTCGAACTCCCCGGGGAGCGTCCAGTCGACCTCGTGATCGGGCGTTCAGCGTGGCAACGGGAAGCGATCGAACGGGCGGAGCCGCTCCTCATCGAGGGGCTGCAGGTCCGGGTGCTCCGGCCGGCGGACCTGGTGCTGCTGAAGCTGTACGCGGGGGCGCCCCACGACCTGCGCGATATCGAGTTGCTGCTCGCGCGGGTCGACCGCGACGCCGTGGCCGGCGAGGTCGAGCGCCGCTTGGACGCGCTTGCCGTCGGGGCCCGGGATCTCCGGCGCCGGCTCCGCGCCTCATAGACCCGAGCCAGTCTTCGCTCAGATCCTTCCTGGCAGACGGATGCCGGCGGCGCCGGCCGGCTCCCACTGGCCTTCGACCCGCCGCTGGCCGACCGAACGCGGCGGGATGGTTCAGATGGGCGGTGGTGGTGCGGAAGCGGGGATTTGAACCCCGATGGGGTTGCCCCCACTAGCTCCTGAGGCTAGCGCGTCTGCCAGTTCCGCCACTTCCGCACGAAGGCGCCGTGCAGCGCGCGATCGGCATTCACTATAGCGCAGCGGCGCGGCAGCCGTCGAGCCGGGTGCCGCGCCGTCCTGCGCCAGTGCCTCCGGGGCGGCATCCCTCCCGCGCTGCGGGCCGACGGGGCGCCCAGCTTGCCGAAAGACCGGGGAGCTTTGTGTGCGACAATAGCGGGGCGGACGCGGCGTCTTCTTCGTCGTGCGCGGCGGAGTGTTCCGGGATGGATTCGCTGATCGACCTGTTCGTCCACCTCGACCGCCACCTGGCCGACTTCGTGGCGCTCTACGGCGCCTGGGTGTACGCGGTGCTGTTCTTGATTGTGTTCTGCGAGACCGGCCTGGTGGTGACGCCGTTTCTGCCCGGCGATTCGCTGTTGTTCGCCACGGGCGCCCTGGCCGCGGCGGGGGTGCTCGATGGACGGGTCGCCTCCGTCATGCTGGTGGCGGCGGCTGTCGCGGGCGACGCGGTCAATTACAGCCTGGGCCGGTTCGCCGGGCCCCGGGTGTTTCGGGCCGAGGATCGGACGAGCTTCTGGCATCGGCTGCTGAATCGCGAGCACCTCCACCGCGCGCACGCGTTCTTCGAGCGGTACGGGGGCAAAGCGGTCGTGCTGGGACGCTTCGTGCCGATCGTCCGCACCTTCGTGCCGTTCGTCGCCGGCGCCGCGTACATGAGCTATCCCAAGTTCGCCTTCTACAACGTCACGGGCGGGGTGGTGTGGGTCGCGGTGTGCGTCGGGGCGGGCTTCGGCTTCGGCCACGTCCCGCTCGTCAAGGATCACTTCTCCTTCGTGGCGCTCGGCATCGTGGCCGTCTCGCTTCTGCCCATTCTCGTCGAGTACCTGAAGAGCCGCCGGCGCGCCGCCCGCACGACGGTCGTGCCGAGCGCGTGAAGTCGCGGTTTGCCAGCCGCAGCGGGAGGGTTCCGTGGCGCTACGCAGAGGTGTCTGGCTCGTCCTCGGGTTGATCGCCCTGGCGGCTGCGGTCTCCGCGGCGGCGGTCGCGGCCCTGGTCCTCGTGCTCGGGGCGCCGCCTGCGATCCCGCGCGACGCGACGCTCGTGATTCGGCTCGACCGGCCGCTGGCCGAGGTCGAGCCGCGCGGGTTGCTGCCCGTCCTCGACGCGCGGCCCACCGTGCGGGCGGTGGTCGATGTGCTCGCCCGCGCCGCGCGCGACCCGCGCATCGCCGGCGTCGTGCTCGTCCCCGCCGCGCCGCAGGACCTCTGGGCCAAGACGCAGGAAGTCCGTGAGGCGGTGCTCGACTTCCGGCGGTCCGGCAAGCCGATCGTGGCGTGGCTGGAGTACGGCGGGCAGCAGGAGTACTACCTGGCGTCGGCCTGCCAGCAGGTGTTCCTGGCGCCGACCAGCCCCCTCGACCTCGCGGGGCTGGCGACCTACGAGGTATTCGTCCGCGGCTTGCTCGACAAGCTCGGCATCCAGCCCGACCTGCTCCACGCGGGCGAGTACAAGACCGCGGCCAACACGTTCACCGAGACGACGTTCACGCCTGCGCACCGCGAGATGGTCGAGTCGATCAACCGCGACCTCTACGAGCAGTTTCTGTCGGGCATCGCCGAAGGGCGGGGCAAGACCGTCGGCGAGGTGCGCGCGCTCGTCGACCGCGGACCGTGGCTGCCCGAGGCGGCCGTCGCGGCGGGGCTGGTCGACGCGCTCGCCTACGCCGACGACGTGCCGGCGCGGGCGGGTCTCCGCGCCGACGCGGCGCACCGCGTGCGCTTCGAGGACTATCGGCGGGCCGTAGGGGGCGGTCAGCGCGGGCCGCGCGTCGCCCTCGTCCACCTCGACGGCGCCCTCGCGACCGGCCGGAGCGTGCCGGGCGCGGCGGTCACCGGCGCGGAGACGGTCGCCGGCTACCTCCGGCGCGCCCGCGACGACCGGTCGATTCGCGCGATCGTGCTGCGGATCGACAGCCCCGGCGGCTCGGCGGTGGCGGCGGACCTCCTCTGGCGCGAGGTGCAGCTCGCCCGGGCGGTCAAGCCCGTCATCGCGTCGATGTCCGATGTGGCGGCCTCGGGCGGCTACTACGTCGCCATGCCGGCCGACGCGATCGTCGCCGACCCGGGGACCCTGACCGGCTCGATCGGCGTCGTCGCGGGCAAGTTCGCGGTCGGCGACGCCCTCGCGCGCCTCGGGATCCGCGTCGAGGCGGTCGCCGATGGCCGCTACGCCTTGCTGGCGTCGCCCACGCGCCCGTTCACCGCCGAGGAGCGCGCCAAGATGACCGCGCTCGTGGAGGCCACCTACGCGGCGTTCGTGCGCAAGGCCGCCGAGGGGCGCCGCCTCTCGGTCCAGCAGGTCGAGGCTGTCGCCCGCGGCCGCGTGTGGACCGGCCGGCAAGCCCGTGCGGTGGGTCTGGTCGACGAGCTCGGCGGACTCGCCCGGGCGCTCGCCCTCGCGAAGCGGCGCGCCGGCCTCGACCCGGACGCGCCGGTCACCCTCGTCGTCTTCCCCCCGCGGCGCTCGATGCTCGAGGTGATCCTCAATCCGTTCGGCGATGTCCTCGAGGCGTCGGGCTTCGCGGACGCGTGGGTCGCGCGCGGCCTCGACTCCGTCGTGGCCCCGGTCGTCCGCTACCGCGCGGGGGAGCCCCTCGCCGTGATGCCGAGCCTGTTCGTCCGGTGATCGGGTGCGGCGGCGCGGCCCCGACCCGCGGCGTCCGCGTCAGGCGATGATCTGCTGGAGCGCCTCGCGGTTGATCTCGATGCGCATCCGTTGCTTCGCCTTGGTCATGTACGCGCTGAAGAAGCGGTTGCGCCGATCGGCCAGCAGCTCCTGGCGCAGCGTCTCGCGGCCTGCCGCGAGTTCCGACGCGGTCACCTCCTTGCGCGCGACCACTTTGATCACCACCGCCGCCGTGTCGGTCAGGATCGGGTCACTGATGGCGCCCGGCGCCAGCGCGAACGCGATGCGGTCGATCGCGGAGCTGATCCCGACCCCGGGCAGCGCCGTCCCGCGCGGCACGGGTTCTGCCGTCGTCTCGACGGTCGCCCCGGCCGCTTTGGCCGCGCGCGTCAGATCCCCGGTTTTCTTGGCCTCCGCGGCCAGGCGCGCGGCCTGCTGCCGCGCGATCTCGAGCGCCTTCCGGAGCTCGACGTCCTCTTGCACGCGGCTCTTGACCTCCTCGAGCTTCGGTACGTAGGCGTCTTGCCGGCCCGTCACCGCGATGATCACGAACCCCTGGGATGTGCGGAGCGGGGGGCTGACTTCGTCGGGCCCGAGCTGGAACGCCCACGCGCCCACCTCCGGGGCGAAGCCGATCCCGGCGATGGGCTCGTCGCGCTGGAAGAAGCCCGACTCGGCCACGGTGAGGCCTCGCGCCTTGCCGATGCGTTCGATGTCGGCGGGCCGCTTGATCGCCCGCGCCGCGGTGTCGATGAGGCGCCGGGCCTGGGCCTGCGCGCGCTCCCACTTGATCTGGTCTTCGATCTGCGGCTTGACTTCCTCCAGCGTCCGCGTCACCGCGGGCCGCTTCTCGAGCACCTTGACGATGTGGAAGCCGTACTGCGTCTTGACCAGGTCGCTGAGGGACCCGGGCGGCAGCGAGAAGGCTACCTGCTCGAACTCCGGCACCATCGCCCCGCGCCCGAAGAAGTCCAGGTCGCCGCCTCGCGCCTTGCTCGCCTCGTCGTCGGAGTACTGCCGGGCGAGCGCGGCGAAGTCGGTGCCCGCCTTCGCTTTGGCGAGAACCTCCTCGGCGAGCCGGCGCACGGCCGCTTCGTCTTTGCCTTCGGTCTTGAACAGGATGTGGGCGGCGTGCACCTGTTCGGGCGTGGAGTACTGGTCCCGGTTGTCCTCGTAGTAGCGGGTGATGTCTTCGGCGGTGACCTGGACTTTCGCGCGCAGCGCCTGGAGGTCGGCCAGGGCGTACCGGATCCGCCGCTTCTCGGGGATGCGGTAGTTTTCGCGGTCGGCGTCGAAGGCCGCGGCGAGCTCGGCGTCGGTCACCGTCACCTGCGGCCGGAACTTGTCGGCCGCGAGGACCACCAGCTCGAGCGTCACTTTCTCGTTGCGGCGGCGGAACTCGCGGTCCACGTCTTCGTCCGGGACCGTGATCCAGCTCGTCAGCGCCGCGCGCAGCTTCTCGACGACCAGGCTGCGGCGCAGGCGCGCCTCGAATTCCGCCGGCGTCAAGGGCGGCCGCTGGAGCTGGAGCAATTGCCGGTAGCGTTCGTCGCCGATGAAGCGCCCATTCTCCTGGAACGCCGGCATCGTGAGGATGCGCTCCCGCAGTTCCGCGTCGCTCACCGAGACGCCCAGGCGCGCCGCTTCCGCGAGGGCGGCCTCCTCGTCGATCATCTGCTGGAGGAGCCGCTGGTCCAGACCGAGCTGGCGGAGCATTTCATCGTTGAGGGTGTCCCCGTAGGCGGTTCGGTAGGCCTGCACCTGCTCGTAGTAGCTGCGCCGGAATTCGCCCGCGGTGATCCGCCGCCCTTCCACTTCCGCGACGACGTCGGTCGAGTTCAACCCGCCCTGGGGCGGCGCGAGGAAGTCGGGCACGTACAGCCAGATGAAGGTCACCACCACCAGCCCCAGGCTCCACTTGAGCCAGTTGCGGTGCTGGCGCATCCGATCGAGCATCGTCATGGCGTGCGCTCCCCGGGTCGTGCGAACCCCTCATTATTTCACGAAGCCCGTCCGATAAGACGATCGCTCTGCGCGCCGCGGACGCGCCGATCCCGAAGGCGCCCAGGTCGTGCGGTCCGGCTCCCGCGCCCGCTGCGCGCGGGCGCCGGTCGGGGTGGGGCGGCGTGTGGCGTCCGCCGCGCCCCGGCGTTCTGGTGGGGTGTGGTATATTTGCGGTGGAGTGAATGACTTAGAGGGACCTCGCCACAGCCGATGCCGGGACGACACGACCCAGCGTCCGTGCGCGGGGGCGGGGCCGATCGCACCTGGCTGGCGCTGGCCGTTTATCACGCCAGTCGGGACGTCGACGCGCACGTCGCGCTCTTGCGGCAATCCGCGGGCTTCCGGGTGACGTGTCTCCCGCAACGCCCGGGGCGGCGCCTGCCGGCCCGGGGCGTCGATGTCGTGTTGTGGGAGCTCGACCCCGGGCGGCGGCTGCCGGACCGGCGCCGGCTTTCGTCGCTCGCCAGACGCTTCCCGCTGGTCTCGTACTCGGTTCGGGGCGGCCGCACGGTGGCGGACCTGTCGCGCGCGGCCGGCTTCGCCTCGCACCTGCGGGCGCCGCTCACCCCCTCGGCGGTCGCGCGGGTCGCCGAGCGCCTGGTGTGGTGCGACGCCGCTGGCCGGCTGCGGGCCCGCCAGGGACGGTTGCGGGGGATGTTTGCCCGCGCGGGGGTGCTCGCCGACGTGATTCGCGCCACCAATGCGTCGCTCGACCCGGAGCGCGTCGCCGACGCGCTCGCGGCGCGCGCCGCCGAGTGGTTCGGCTTCGCGGCCTGGACGGTCGTGGCGGTGGACCCGCAGACGGGCATCCAGACCGTGTTGGGGCGGCGGTCGCTCGGGCCCGACCTCGAGGCCGCGGCGCGCGCCGTCGGGAGCTGGATTCTCCAACACGAGCGCGTCTTCGCCTCGGCCGACCTGAGCCGGGACCGGCGCGTCGGGGGACCGGGCGGGGCCGCCCTGGCGTTTCCGCTGGGGGCGCGCGCGCGCGTGGTGGGCTCCCTGGTGGGGATCGACCGCGCGCCGTCGGCCCGCGAGCCGCGCCTGGCGCCGGCCACGATGGCGGCGCTCGGGCCCGTGCTGGAGGCCGCGGGCCTCGCGCTCGACAACGCGTTGCGGCTGCAGCGCGCCGAGGCGCTTTCCGTCACCGACGATTTGACCCAGCTCTACAACTCGCGCTACCTCTCGCAGGCCCTGCGCCGCGAAACCAAGCGCGCGTCGCGGAGCGGGCGGCCGCTGTCCCTGCTGTTCATCGACCTGGACGGGTTCAAGGCGGTCAACGACGTGCACGGGCACCTCTGCGGCAGCCGCGCCCTCGTGGAAGTCGCCGCCGTCATCCGGTCGACGGCCCGGGAGACCGACGTGGTGGCGCGCTTCGGCGGCGATGAATTCGCCGTGGTCCTGCCCGACACGGGCAGCGACGGCGCGCTGTCGGTCGGGGCGCGCATCCGGGAACGGATCAGCGAACACACGTTTCTCACCGGCGAAGGCCTGGCCGTGCGCCTGACGGCGTCGGTGGGGGTGGCGACGCTGCCCGACGTGGCGGCCTCGGTCGAGGGGCTGATGCGGGCCGCCGACCAGGCGATGTACTGGGTCAAGGCGCACGGCAAGAACGGAATCTCGGTGGCCCGGGGTTAGCCCCGCGCCGCCACGGGAGCACGACGTTGGGGCTGCGCTCGGTGTTTTCGCTGTTTTCCAGCGACCTCGCGATCGATCTCGGGACCGCCAACACCTGCGTGTACATGCGGGGCAAGGGCATCGTGGTGAACGAGCCCTCGATCGTGGCGATCAACAAGATCACGGGCCGCATCGAAGCGGTGGGCAAGGAGGCCAAGGAGATGCTGGGGCGCACGCCCGGCAACATCGTGGCCATCAAGCCGATGAAGGACGGCGTCATCGCCGACTTCGAGGTGACCGAGAAGATGCTCACCTACTTCATCAAGAAGGCCCACAACCGCAGCATGTGGGTGCGCCCCCGCATCGTCATCGGCGTGCCCTCGGAGATCACCCAGGTGGAGAAGCGCGCCGTCAAGGACAGCGCCTACCGCGCGAAGGCGAGCGAGGTCCACCTGGTGGAAGAAGCCATGGCCGCCGCGATCGGGGCGGGGATGCCGATCACCGAGCCGTCGGGCAACATGATCGTGGACATCGGGGGAGGGACGACCGACATCGCCGTCATCTCGCTTGCCGGCATCGTCTACAGCAAGGCGGTCCGGGTCGCCGGCAACGAGATGGACGAAGCGATCATCCAGTACATGAAGAAGACCTACAACCTGCTGATCGGCGAGCGCACGGCCGAGCAGATCAAGATCGAAATCGGCTCGGCGTACCCGCTCGATCAGCGGTTGACGATGGAAATCAAGGGGCGGCACCTGATCGAGGGAGTCCCCAAGACCGTGACGGTGACCGACGAAGAGATCCGCGAGGCGCTCGCCGAGACCGTCAACGTCATCGTGGACGCCGTCCGCGTGGCGCTCGAGCGCACGCCGCCGGAGCTGTCGGCCGACATCGTCGACCGCGGCATCGTACTCACCGGCGGCGGCGCGTTGCTCAAGAACCTCGACAAGCGCCTGCGCGAGGAGACCGGCCTGCCGGTGGCGATGGCCGAAGACCCGCTGTCCTCGGTGGTCCTCGGCGCCGGCCGCATGCTCTCGGACTTCAGCCTGTTGCGGAAGCTCTCGATCGATTGAGCCGGCCCCCGGCGCGGTCGTCCCCGCGCCGGAGGTTCGCGCCGGCCAGGCGGCCCCCCGGCGACGCGCGTAGAAGAACCATGCCCGACATCCGCCGGCGGACCGGCTACCTCCTGCTGGGCACGCTGCTGGGCCACGTCATCCTCATTTCGCTCCAGGTGCCGACCCGTTCGGGCGGCCGGGCCCTCCAGGTCGTGGCCCTCGGGGTCTTCGCGCAGGTGGAACGCGTCGTCGCCGACGCCCTGGACCTCGCGACCCACTTGTGGACCCGCTACGTGGGGCTCCAGCGCGTCAGCGAGGAGAACGCCGAGCTGCGGCGCCGCCTCGACGCGCTGCAGGTCGAACTGGAGACCGAGCGCGCCCTGGCGCGCGACGCCGCGCGGCTCCAGGCGCTGCTCGACCTGAAGGGGGCGGTCGGCCTGCCGACCCTCGCGGCGCGGGTCATCGCCGGCGACCCGACGCCGGGGTTCCACACCCTCACGATCGACCGCGGCGCGCGCGACGGGGTCCGCCGCGACATGGCCGTCATCAGCCCGCGCGGCGTGGTGGGCCGGGTCGTCGGCGAGCCGGCGGCCCGGGCAGCCCAGGTGCAACTGCTCATCGGCAGACAGGCCGCGGCCGGCGCGCGCATCGAGCGGTCGGGCGCGGCCGGCGTCGTGATGGGCGGCGGCGGCGACCCGCCGCTCACGATGGAGTACGTCTCGAACCTCGCCGATGTGCAGGTCGGCGACGTGGTCGTGGCCTCCGGGATCGACGGCATCTATCCTCGAGGGTGGCCGATCGGACGGGTCGAGTCGACGGCGCGCGGCCCGGCCCTGTATCAGGTCATTACCGTGCGGCCCTTCGTGGATTTCGCCAGCCTCGACTATGTGCTGGTGGTGCTCAGCTCCCCCGGGCCCGAGGGCGCACCGTGAAGGCGGTGGGGACCGCTTCGGGGATCGCCGCCGCCGTGGTCCTGCAGGCGACGCTGGCGCGGTTCGCCCTGGCGGGGGCGGTGCCGTTCGACCTGGTCCTGGTGGCGGTCGTGTGGGTCGCCCTCGTGCACGGGCCCGCCGCCGGGATCCTGGCGGGCACGGCGGGCGGGCTGGTGCAGGACGCCCTGTCGGCGGCCGTCGTCGGCGTCGGCGGGGCGGCCAAGACGCTGGCCGGGTTCACGGCGGGTGTCGTGGGGGCGCGCATCGTGGTGGCCGCGTCCCTCGCGCGGTTCGCGGTGTTCCTGGGGGCGACGCTGCTCCACGGGCTGGTCTTTCACGCGGTCTACGCCGCGATCGGACTCGGCGGTCCGGTCCGGTCGCTGGCGGGGACCATCGGGCTCCAGGCGCTCGTCAACGGGCTGATCGGCACGACGGCGTGCGAGGTGGCCGCGCTCGGCGCGCGGTTGGTCGCCCGGCGCCGGTCGCGGCGGGCGCCGCGGCGCCGATGGCGGGAGCGGTGAGATGACGCTCGGGTTCGGCCGGGAGGACCGGCGCACGCTGGAGACGCGCCTGACCGTCCTGCAGGCGGGGTTCGGCGTCCTGTTCGGCGTGCTCGCGCTGAGCTTCTGGGTCCTGCAGGTGGCCGAGCACGCGAAGTATTCGGAGCTCGCCGAGAACAACCACCTGCGCACCATTCCCTTGCGCGCGCCGCGCGGGGTGGTCTTCGACCGCGACGGCCGCGTGCTCGTCGAGAACCGGTACTCGTTCACGATCTCGATCGTGCGCGAGCAGGTCCGGGACCTCGACCGATCGATCGCGCTGCTCGCGCGCGCGGCGCGCGTCGACGAGCAGGGGATCCGGGAGACCCTCCGCCGGCGGCGCCGGGAGCCGGGGTTCCGCCCGATCCCCGTCATCGAGGACGCCACCCTCGCGCAGGTGGCGGCGGTCGAGGCGCGGAAGATCGAGCTGCCCGGGGTGGTGGTCGAGCACGCGCCGACGCGCCGCTATCCCGGCACGCTGGCGGCGCACGTCTTCGGGTACGTGGGCGAGGTCACCCCGGCACAGCTCGCGCAGCCGGAATTCGCGAGGGTGCCGCCGGGAGCCATCGTGGGACAGGCCGGGGTGGAGCGGGCGTTCAACCGCTTCCTCATGGGCACCGACGGCAACCGCTACGTCGTCGTCAACAGCCTCGGGCGGGAGATCCGGGAGCTGCGGAAAGAGGAGGCGATCGAGGGACGCCGCCTGCAACTGACCATCGACGCGGACGTGCAGCGGGCCGTCGAGGAGGGGTTCCGGGCCACAGGGTTCACGGGCGCCGCCGTCGTGCTCGACCCGCGCACCGGCGAGGTCCTGGCCCTCGCCAGCCTGCCGGCCTTCGACCCCAACCGCTTCGCCGTCGGGATGGACCCGGCGACGTGGGCGGCGCTCAACGACGATCGGTTGAAGCCCCTGCAGAACCGGGCGATTCAGGGCCGCTACTCGCCCGGCTCGACCTTCAAGATCGCCATGGCCGTGGCCGCGCTGGAAGAGGGCGTCATCACGGCGGACTTCAAGGTGACGTGCCGCGGGGGCGCGGTCTTCTACGGGCGCTATTTCCAGTGCCACGTGCGGGGCGGGCACGGCACGCTGGACCTCCGGCACGCCATCGAGAAATCGTGCAACGTGTACTTCTACACGCTCGGCAGTCTGTTGACGATCGACCAGATTCACCGGTGGGCCGAGCGCCTGGGGCTCGTCGGGCGCACTGGCATCGACCTGCCCCACGAAGTCGAGAGCCTGGTGCCCTCGTCGGCGTGGAAGCGCGCGGTGACCGGGGACAAGTGGTATCCCGGCGAGACCATTTCGGTGGCGATCGGCCAGGGGCCCGTGTGGGTCACGCCGGTGTCGCTGGCCGTCATGATGGCGACGGTCGCCAACGGCGGGATCCGCCTGACACCGCACGTGCTCAAGGCGGTGGACCGCGGGCGCGGCTGGGAGCCGGTGCCTCCGCCCCCGCCGGCGTCCGTCGCAGTGCTGAAGCCGGAAACCGTGGCCGCGCTCCGCGACGGGCTGTGGCTCGTGGTCAACGGGCAGGGCACCGGCGGGCGCGCGCGGCTCGAGGGCTACGACGTCGTGGGGAAGACGGGGACCGCGCAGGTCATCTCGATCGAGGGGAAAGAGCGCGCGAGGGCCACCGACCGGGATCTGCGCGACCACGGCTGGTTCGTGTTCTTCGCGCCCGGCGACCGCCCGGAGATCGCCGGGGCGATCCTCGCGGAGCACGCCGAGCACGGCTATCTCGCCGCGCCGATCGCGCGCCACGCGATCGCCACGTACTTCGCCAAGCGGGAAGGCCGCCCGCTGCCGGCGTTCCCGGGCGCCCCGGCGGGAACGATCGTGGCGTCCGGCGAGACGGGCGGGCACCCGTGACCCGCCGCAGGGAGGCGATGTTCGACCGGCGCGTCTATAGCCACGTGGATTGGCCGCTGGTGGCGGCCGTGTTCGGGCTGGCCGCCGCCGGCCTGGTCATGATCTATTCGGCCACCTACGACGCGGTCCGCCAGGCGCCCGGGCCACAGTTCCGGGTGCAACTCTACGCCCTCGGCCTCGGGCTGCTGGCCTTCGGCGCCTGTCTGGCGGTCGACTATCGCCGCCTGGCCGACCACGCCCTGGTGTTCTACGCCGGGCTCCTCCTGCTGTTGCTCTACGTGTTGCTGTTCGGGGCGACGCGGGGGGGCGCGCGCCGCTGGATCGACCTCGGCCCGTTCAACCTCCAGCCGTCGGAGTTCGCCCGCCTCGCGGTGGCATTCATGCTGGCGACCCTGTACGCCGAGAACCGCCGCGGGGCGAGGACTGGGCCCGACCTGCTGGTGGCGGGCGCGCTCGTCCTGGTGCCCCTGGTGCTCATCGCGCGGCAGCCCGACCTGGGGACCGCCGTGACCCTGCTGCCCGTCTACCTTGGGGTCAGCGTCGCGGCGGGGATGCGCGTGCGCTGGCTGGCGGGGCTGGCGCTCGTCCTGCTGCTGCTGTCACCCGTCGTGTGGACGTACGCGCTCGAGGACTACCAGCGCAGCCGCCTGGTGACGTTCCTCGACCCGGAACGGGACCCGCGCGGCGCGGGCTACCAGCAGATCCAGGCGCGCATCACGGTGGGGTCCGGCGGGGTGTTCGGCAAGGGCTATCTGCAGGGTACGCAGAGCCGCTACAAGTTCCTGCCCGTCGCGCACAACGACTTCATCTTTTCGGTGGTGGCCGAGGAGTTCGGGTTTCTCGGCGTCCTGGCCGTCCTCGGCCTGTACCTGTTCGTCATCGTGCGCGCCCTCGGCACGGCGCGCGTGGCGCGGGACGCGCTCGGCGCCTACCTGGTGGTCGGGATCGTGTCGGGATTCGCGTTCCAGGTGATCTACAACGTGAGCATGTCGGCCGGCCTCGTGCCGGTCAAGGGGTTGACCTTGCCGCTCATGAGCTACGGCGGCTCGTCGCTCATCGCGACCCTCGCCGGGTTCGGGCTCGTGACCAACGTCCGGATGCGGCGGTTCGCGAATTGAGGCGGGTGCCCGGGCGGCACACGCGTGGGGCGGAGCATCGTACATGAACAAGGAAATGATTATCACCTCGACGGGCCACGAAACCCGCGTGGCGATCCTCGAGGACGACGAGGTGACCGAGGTGTTCATCGAGCGCGAACGCGCCCGGGGTACCGTCGGGAACATCTACAAGGGCCGCGTCTCGAGGGTCCTCCCCGGGATGCAGTCGGCCTTCGTCGACATCGGGTTGGAGCGCGACGCCTTCCTCTACGTGTCGGACGTCCTCGAGAGCCTCGAGGACGAGGAGACGGACGAGGAAGACGCGGGGCCAGAGGCGGCGCGCGGCGAGGGATCCGGCGCCGGACGCGGCGACCGGCGCGGCCGGGACCGGGGGCCCCAGCCCAGCATCACCTCGCTCCTCAAGGAGGGCCAGGAAATCCTGGTGCAGGTCGTCAAAGAGCCGCTCGGCACCAAGGGCGCCCGCATCACCTCCCACATCACGCTCCCCGGGCGGTTCCTGGTGTTCATGCCGACGGTCGACCACATCGGCGTGTCGCGGAAGATCGAGTCGCGCGAGGAGCGGGCGCGCCTGCGGGGGATCGTCCGCGAGTTTCTCCAGGAGCGCGGCGCCACCGGGGGCGTCATCGTCCGGACGGCCGCCGCCGGTCGCCCCCGGGAGGACCTGGTGCGCGACCTGACGGAGTTCCTGCAGGTCTGGCAGGAGATCCGGCAGAAGATGGAGAGCGTGCGGGCGCCGGCCCTCGTGTACCGCGAGCAGAGCCTGGTGGCGAAGCTGCTGCGCGACCTGCTCACCGAGGACTACACGGCCATCCGGATCGACAACGAGCAGGAATACCGGCGGGTGCTGGCCCTCGTGCAGCGGATCATGCCGGATTTGGCGCCGCGCGTGAAGCACTACACGAAGAACTACCCGATCTTCGAGGAGTACGGCGTCCAGGCCGAGATCGACCGGGCGCTGCGCCCGAAGGTGTGGCTCAAGTCGGGCGGCTACATCGTGATCAACCAAACCGAGGCCCTCGTGGCGATCGACGTGAACACGGGGCGCTACGTCGGCAAGAAGACCGGGAGTCTCGAGGAGACGATCCTCAAGACCAACCTGGAAGCCGTCACCGAGATCGTCCGGCAGATCCGCTTGCGGGACCTGGGCGGCATCATCGTGCTCGACTTCATCGACATGGAGGAGAAGAAGAACCGCCAGAAGGTCTACCAGGCCCTCGAGCAGGAGCTGAAGAAGGACCGCTCCCCGTCGAAAGCCGTCCACGTGGCGGACTTCGGGCTCGCCATCATCACGCGCAAGCGCGTCAAGCAGAGCCTGGAGCGCCAGCTCACGGAGCCGTGCCCCTACTGTTCGGGTTCGGGCACGATCAAGTCGAGCGCGACGATCTGCTACGAGATCCTGGCCGAGCTGCGCAAGGTGGCCGCCGACCTCGACGGCCACGGGATCGTCCTGCGGGTCAACCCGGACATCGCCCGCGCGCTAAAAGAAGAAGAACGCGGTATCCTGCGGGACCTCGAAGCCTCACTGGGACGCGCCATCACGATCAAGCCGGACGCCCACCTCCACCACGAGCAGTTCGACGTGATGGCGGTGTGAGGCCCTCAGCCCACCGGCAGATGGATGAGATAGTGGGTGCCGCCCCGGTTGATCCACACGCGGAGGTACTCCGCCCCCTTGAGCAGCTCGACCCGGGAGGTGCCGGCCGCCGGCGGCCGCCCGTCGGCGACCTCGGCGATCTCGCTGCCGGGGACGATCGTGACGACCTCGCGGCCCTTGACCTGCCCTCCCTGGAGGAATTCCACCCACCGCTCGAGCTCGCTCGAGGCGCCGCGCGCCGCGGGCTGCGCCGGCTGCGCCGTCAAGCGGAGCTGATAGGTGCCGGCCGCGAGGGGCTTCCCGTCGGCGAGCACGCGCCGCCCGAGGCGCACGGTCCCGAGCGTGACCTCACCGGCCGGAACCGACGGGCCGGCCTGTGCGAGGAGAGCGACGACCGGGGGGGTGGCGGGCGCCGGCGCGGCGGCCGCGGCGAGCAGACCGAGCAGAATCGCGACGAGCAAGACCTGGGGCATGCGGCGTTCTCCTTCGTGATCCTGCCTCGATTATACAGGGCGGCGGCGAGACCCGCCCGGGTCACCGTCGGCGGATGACCACCGAGCCGCTGAACGTGGTGACCTCGACGAAGGCGCTCCCGTCGCCGACCGTGCCCCGGACCGCCCGGTCCCTCGCCCTCGAGCCCCCCATCCCGACGATGGTGATGGGGAGGTCCGAGTCGATGCGCCCGCTGAAGGTCCGGGCGTCCAGCTCGAACCCGGCGTCCCCGGCGAGCGTCAGGCGGACGTCGCCCGAGTGGGACTTGAACTCGTAGCGCCCGGCCTTGGCCAGCGGGCCGGCGAACGCCACCTCGCCGCTCAACGCCTTCAGACTCGCCGCGTCGCACGCCACGTCTGTCAGGGTGACGCGCCCGCTGACCGTGCTGGCCTGGACCCGCCGGACCGTCGACCGGCGCGCCACGATGTCGCCGCTGATGCTCGACAGATCCACCAGGTCCGCCCGGGCCACACCGTCGAGTTCGATGCGGCCGGACACGGTCTTGGCCCGCTGCGGGTTCGCGCCATCCGCGACGATCACATCGCCGCTGATGGTCTCGGCATCGAGCCCGCCCTTGACCCCGGTCGCGCGGATGTTGCCCGAGATGGAGCGCAGAATGACCCGAATTCCCGCCGGGACGGTGACCGTGTAGTCGACCCTCGCGTTGACGCGCCGCTCGCCCTCGGGATACCGGGTCCTGACCTCCACGCGGCCCGGCCGCTCGACGATCTCGACCGCGACGAGGTCCAGTTGGGCTCGTGCCTCGGCCTCGGTGGCTCCGCGGCCGCGCTTGACGGCTTCGATGCGCACCTCGTCGCCGCCACCCCCTGTAACCACGATCGCGCCGGCGATGTTCGCGAGGTCGAGCTGGCCCGAGGGTCCGACCTTGACGATCTTCGTCAGGCGTTCGACGTGCTCGACCCGCCCCGACCCGCCCCGCTGATCTACGAGATGGCGGATGTGCCGCGTCAACTCACCTACGAGCCCGCCGACGTCAGGTTGGGCGCGAGCGGCACTAGGCGCGCTCAGGACGCCCAGCGCGACCCCCACGACCGCGACCCGACCGACCGATGTGCGCAGCATGATCGCTCCCCCCGACTGGCCGTCACGACGGTTTGAGGCTGTCCGCGATGGCGACCGCGCCCGCCTGGTTGCCCCTCCACATCTCGCCCACCAGGGCGATGGTGTCGTGGAGGAGGGCAACTTTGCGCCGCAACGCCTCGATGAGGCTCTCGCGGGCGGGCTGACTCTGCGGGTCCGCCCGCAGCGCCTCCCGGCTGTCCGCGATCGCCCGGTCGACCAGCGCGACGTTGGCCCGCAGCGTCTCGGCCACTTGCCGCTCGACGCCCAACCCGCCGCCTTGCGCCATGCGCTCGAGACTGGCGAGCGCCGCCGCGTAATGGCGCTCGGCCGCATCGAGGTCGGCCTCGATAGCTTGGACGAGGTCCTGCGGCGCGGCGTTGCCTGCCCCTGTCGTGCCGATCTCGGCCCCCGGTGCAGCCGGCGCCGGACCGGGGGACGGCCGGCGGAGGACCACCAGCGCGGCGGCGACGGCCA
Source organism: uncultured Vicinamibacterales bacterium (assembly GCA_964478975.1). Lineage (GTDB taxonomy): Bacteria > Acidobacteriota > Vicinamibacteria > Vicinamibacterales > JAHECP01 > CAYZKQ01. The sequence goes on from CAYZKQ010000006.1 coordinate 36,941, forward strand.
CCACGGCGGTCGCCGCGACCGCGAGCGAGCGCGCCGCGAGCCTGCGGCGGGGCGCCCGGCGATCGGCGACCTGGGCCCCGAGCTGCTCGGCGAGACGGAGCCAGACGCGTTCGGGCGCCGCCGCAGGCGGCAGCGCCCGCGCGGCCCGCCGGATCTCGCGCAGGTCGTCCGCGAGTCGGCGGCACGCCTCACAGGTCGCCAGGTGCGCCTCGAGCCGCGCGCGCCCGGTCGCATCCAGCGTGCCGTCGACGAGCGCCTGAATCGCCGCCGTGTCGTGCTGGCCGCTCATGCCGTCCGCCCGTCGCGCCCTTCCGCGCAGAGGATCGCCCGCAGCCGGAGCCTCGCCTTGTGCACCTGCGACTTCGACGTCCCGTCGGCCACCCCCAGAATCGACGCGACCTCGTGGTGCTCGAACCCCTCGACGTCGTGCAGCAAGAACGCCGCGCGGTAGCCCGGCGGCAACTGCGCGATCGCCCGCTCGAGGTCGATCCGGGTCACCGCCAATCCGGCCCCTCCGCCCCATCCCGGTGCCGCGGCGGGCTCGTCGTCCGGATCGAGCGGGTCGGTCAAGCGAATTAGACGGCCGGTCTTGCTCCGCAGATAGTCCAGGCAGCGGTTGACCGCGAGTCGATACAGCCACGTCGCCAGCGTCGCGTCCCCTTTGAAGGCCTCGAGCTTCCGGTACGCCTGCAGGAAGATGTCCTGCAGCAAATCTTCGCCGTCGGCCGGGTTTCCGATCATCCGGCAGACCAGGCCGTAGATGCGCCCCGCGTGACGCCGGTAGAACGCTTCGAACGCGTGCGGGTCGCCCTGCCGGCACCCCTCCACCACGGCGACGTCAGCCACCCGCGTCTCGTCAGCTCCCACCCCTGTCACCTTGGACGGAGCGTCACCGCCGGGCGTTGCCCGCGGCGCCGCCGGCTGCTCCTTACATACGGAGGCCATCAGGCGCCGGTTCGCCTGCGCCGCGGGGTCCACCGGTACGTGGAGAAGTGCCGGATCCGCCGGCCGGCCACCGGAACGCCCTCCGCGCGCAACAACGCGCGCTTCAGCTCCGGGTGGCCGCCGTAGCCACCCAGCTCGCCGCCGGCGCCGACGACGCGGTGGCAGGGGACATCCGGGGCGCGGCACGCGCGCATGATGGCGCCGACGGCCCGAGCCGCCTGCGGACGGCCCGCGAGCGCGGCGATGTCGCCGTAGGTGGCGACCTGACCCGGAGGGATGCGACGAACGACGGTGAGGACGCGCCCGGCGAACGTGGAGCGTCGCGGCAACCGCGGCAATCAGAAGAAGAACCGCACGCCCGCCCCGGCCTGCCACCCGCTGGCCCGGGTGGCAATGGAGCGGTCGTCGCCCGGTTTCAGGACCACCTCGACGTCGGTGTACCGGACGAACGCGCCCGCCCCGAGGCGGCCGACCACGCGCACCACGAGGTCCACGCTCGCGCTCGTGCCGGTCTTCCGCGCGGTCCGGTCGGCCGTGTCGGCCGTCCGGAAGGTGGCGGTATCGTAGGGATACGACTCGTCGTAGTCGACCTTCTGCACGAACGTCTGGCGGACCTTGACGACGGCGGGCCCGACGCCGGCGAGCAGCAGGCCGCGCCGCCCGAGGGGGATGAAGGCCGTGGCGAGCGCGTGGGCGCTGGTCTCCTGGCGGGCGGCGGGCGCCCGGCCTTCGATGCTGCGGTTACGGTCGAAAAAGAACGGATGGGGGATGCTTCCCGCGACGGTCGCGTCGGTGCGGTCGGTATAGGCCGACACGGTCAGGCCTATCCCGAGCCAGCGCCAGAGGCGCACGCTGACCCCGCCGTCGTACAGAAGGCCCGGACGGACCTGGTACTCGACGCCGACCTCGGCGGTCTCCGCGTAGCGCTCGAACCTGAACGCGTCCGCGAACCGGCGTTCGCCGGCTTGCCAGCCGCCGTTCGCGCCGACCACGACCCGCACGTCGCTCGCTCGCGCCGCCGGCGCGCGGGCCCCCAATTGAGCCCGGGCGTCCAGCAGGCCTCCCGCCTGCGCGCGGTGCGGCTGTGCGGCCGCCGCGGAGGCGACCAGCGCCCCGATCGCGAACGCCACCACCGTGTTCCGGCGCTTCACGGCCACCCCCTCCTTGCGTTCAGCGAATCACTTGACCCCCACGGCCGCCCACGCCTGCTGCACGGCCCGGTAGGCGGCGCTCGACGCGCCGTAGAGTTCGCGCGCCGCCTGCTCGCACGCGGCGCGGGCTACCGAAAACGTCGCGTTCGCCGGCAGCAGCATGGTAAAGGCGCGGTAGAAGACCTTCTCGATCTGTTCGCGGTTCGCGCCGCCCACGCCGTCCACCCGCAGGCCCGAGGTCCGGTTTGTCCCGCCCTCGACGGCCAGATAGAACGCGTGGTTGGCGATGCCCGAGTTGGTGTGGACGCCGCCGTTGTCCGCCGTCCCCACGTACCGGCGGCTGTAGTGGTCCGGGTGGCCGAACCACCCGGGATCCGCCATCGACCGGATCCCGCCCGGCCGGAACGCGTCTTCGCCGACGAGATAGTCCGCCTGCCGCAGGTCCGGCCCGGGGGTCTGGAAGAAGAACTCCACGCTCGTGCCCATGATGTCCGAGAAGGCTTCGTTGAGCGCTCCGGACTCGTTCCGATAGATCAGGTTCGAGCTGTAGTCCGTCACCCCGTGCGTGAGTTCGTGGGCGACGATATCCAGGGCCGCGGCGAGGTAGTCGACCGTCAGGCGCGACCCCGCCGTCACCAACACGTAGCCCGCCGGGAGTCCCTCGCCGTAGACCATGACCCCGTCGCCCGCGTAGAACGCGTTGACGAAGTAGGTGCCGATGACCGAGCTCGAGTACCTGGTGAGATCCTGCCGCCGGACAGGGTGCACGACGCTCCGCATCCGCAGGTCGGCGTTGTCTAGCCCCCGGCGGCCGAAGCGCTTGAAGTAGTAGTCGTAGGTCCAGCCGGCGTACACGTGGGCGTCGACCGTCGGCCCGTCCGTCCAGTCGTTGTCGGCGTCGGCCGCCAGGTCGCCTGACCCGAGATCGAGGCGGTCGTTGAGAAAGTCGATGACCCGCTGCAGGTTCCCCTGGAGGTCGTAGGTCAGGATGTCCGGCGGCCGCAGCCGATCGCGCGTCAAGAACTGCCCGCCCTGCGGGAAGACGCTCACCTTCTTCGCGTCTCCAAGCACACCCACACCCTTGCCGACCGCCGACTGCGCCTGGAGATCGCTGTAGTCGAGCACGACCTCGCCGGTGTGCGCGTCGAGAAAGTACACGCGCACGTCGTCGGCGGTCGCCACGCGCACCCGGTACGTCAGGGCATAGCCACCCCCATCGAGCGGGAGCACCATCAGCTCCGGCGCGCGCGCGCGACCGAGCCCGACGCCCGTCCGCACCTCGACGAGCCGCTCGGCCTCGGCCGCACTCAGTCGCGGTGTGGTGTCGACGCCGATGTCGGTGTACAGAGAGGCGAAGACCGACACGGTCTGCCCGTTGTGCCGCTGGCGGACCACCTCGCCCCCGAAGACCTGCACGCCTCCGTAATACTGGTCCGCCCGCTCGTGCTCGCGCCCAGGCATCAGCGTGTCCGCGAGCACCTGCCGCACGCGCAGGTCGCCCTCCTGCAGCCAGCGATCGATGCGCCCGTCCCACGCTCGCAGCTCGGCGATCGACGCGGCTTCGTCCGCGTGAATGCGGAGAGGACCGGACACGCCCTGGGCGGCGATCGGTGGCCGGACGAGACCAGCCGCCACGAGCGCTGCCGCCAGCCCCCAGCCTCGCGCCCTGACCATAGCCCTCCTCCCTGGCGCCGGTGGCCCATCATACCGCCGGATGCTGTCACGAGCCGCGCGCGGATCCAGACCCGGAAAGCACGGGCGGCACCTTCCGTCACTGACTTGACTGAGCCCGCCTCCCGGGGGCGAGCGCCTCCGCCAGGACCCGGCCGTCGGCCGCTGACATCGTGATGCCGGCAAGGTACGCCAGTGTCGGCGCGACATCCGCCGGCGACGCCGTCGTCAGGTACTGCCCCGGACGAATGCCCGCTCCCGCCAGGATGACGGGCACCCGCGCGTCGTACTGGTACGCCGTCCCGTGGGTCGTCGCGTCCGGTGACGTGAAATAGAAGTAGGGCCGCGGAACGACGATGAGATCGCCGCTCCGGCCCTCGACGTAGCTGAGCCCGGCCGCCCGCTTCATCGGGTCGAGGGTGTCGCGCAGCTCGACCACGTCCTCCTTGCGATACACCTGGGCGACGCCCTCGACGGCCCCGAGTCCTTCCAGGACCGCCCGCAACGCCTCAGGGGCGGCGGCGAGGCGAGCGGCGATTCCGGGGGCCAGGTAGACGTCGGTGTAGACGCTCCTGGCGACGTAGTTGCCCGGCCCGAAATGGGGCTGGAGCGCGCGGTCCACCGCCTCGGCCAGGCGTCTTCCCGAGAGGCGGCCGGCCGGCACGCCGGCCGCTTGAGTCTGCTCGGCGATCGGGGCGACGCCGTGATCGGCCGTGAGCGCCACGACGTAGCGATCTCGGCCGACCGCGCGGTCGAGGTGATCGAGCAGGCGTCCAATCGTCCGGTCGAGGCGGACCAGCGTGTCCTGGACTTCGTGACTGCGCGGACCGAATCGGTGCCCGACGCGGTCCAGGGCGGAGAAGCTCACGCCCAGCAAATCCACCCCCGGCCCGCGTCCGAGCTCGAGGGCGTCGAGGCTGGCCTCGGCGAGGCGCCCGAGGTAGTCGTCCGAGAATGGACTACGTTCCCACCGCTGATAGACGGCGGCCGCCGCGGCGGCGCTGCCGTCGCCCCTGAGGGGATGGGGAAACGTCGGGGTCCACCCGGCCGGCGGACGCTCGCCCTGCCCCGCATCTTCGAAGACGTAACGTGCGGGCGGGAGAGCGGGCGTCCACACGCTGTCCAGGTCCCGCTCGACGGGGTTGGCGTTGACGAACGCCTGGACGAACGCCACGGGGCCGGCGCTGTAGGCCTTCGACGTCACCCACACGCCCTCGTCGTCGAACCAGGTCACCGCGTCGGCCCGCCGGCCCGCCAGCATGACGGCGGTTCGGGCCTTGAGGGAGACCGTCACGATCCGGGGCGGCACCGGCTGCTGCAGGCGCAGCTCGTCGGCGAGGGTTGGGACGCGGAGGGCGGCGATGCTCTCGCCGCCCGAGACGGGCCGCCCGTAACTCACGAGACCCGCCGACGGGTCCTCCGTGCACGCGACGAGTCGGCCCGCGGCGCGATCCCACCACTCGTTGAGCGGGATCCCGTGCGTGCGCGGGTAGGTCCCGGTGGCGATCGTGGCGTGGCCGGGACAGGTGACCGTGTTGAGGTAGGGGAAGGCTGCGAGGGGAAACGACGCCCCCTCGTCCAGCAACCGCCGCAGGCCGGCGGTCCACTGCTGGCCGTACCACTCGATGTAGTCGCGGCGCATCTGGTCCACGACGAGCAGGACCAGCAGCGTCGGCCGCCCGGCGGCGCTCTCCGCCGCCGGCGCTGGGTCTTGAGCTCGGCTCCCCGAGCCGCCGGCGACCAGTACGGCCGCCGCCACGAGTACACTCACGGGAATGCGCCCGGCGTGTTTCACGGCTTCGTCATCCTCCTGTGGGCTCACCGCTTCACCAGCGGCAGGTAGCAGAGCGCGCCGACCACCAGATTGAATGTCGCGCAGCCGACGGCGTACCACCTGGGTGCCGTTCCCGCGGGCAGCCATCCCGGGCGGTGGGCGATGTCGACCAGCGCGTGCATCGCGAAGGCGGCGGCCAGCAGGCCGAGCGCCTGGCGCGGATCCCTGGTGAGGAGCACGAGGGCGCCGGCCAGGAAACCGAGTGCCAGGGCCACTTCCACGGCGCCCGCCGCCGGTGCCTGCTGCCACGCGACGAAGCCTAGGTACGCGCCGGCGACGAGCACCAGGATGACGCAGCCGAGCTGCAACAGGCGCAGCTCGCCGATCAGGCGCTCGTGCGAGCTCGCCGGAGCCCGCAGCGCGTTCAGGCTCATCCAGGCGGTGGCGCCCAGCAAGACCACGGCGGCGACCGCGAGCGACCCCAGCGGCTCGCTCATGGCGACCCCCAGGGGCGCCCGGGTCGGCCGGCCACCCGCGCGGCGCCAATCCTCGCGGTCACCGCCGGCCGTTCGCTTCGGTCGGCGCCGCGACCGGTCCGCCGGCGACCGCAGGGCCGTAGAACAACGCGTTGAACAACAGCTTGAACGTGCCCCAGGTCTGGGCGCGGTTCTGCACCTTGAAGGTCAGCAGAATCAGGCGCCCGCGCCCGACCGCGGCTTCGAGCACCGCGCCGCGCCCGCGCAGGCGTTCCTCGCCGATGATCCAGCCGCTGCGCAGCAGCCGTCCCTGCGGGTAGCGCGCCACGACGGCGGTCGTGATCGACGGGAACGCCGCGGTGGGCACGTAGGCCCCGTTGTTGATGAACATCGCGTCTGCCTCGTCCGGCATGCCGTAGCCGATCGGGTGTCGGGCATCGACGGCGACGCGGACGATCGAGCCCGGGCAGAAAAACGTGTCCGGGTCGAGTCCCTCGAGCACGTTTTCGAACGGGGCGCCCAAGTACTCGATGGCGAAGCGCGCGGCGTTGCCGATCGTCACGACCGTCCCCCCGCGCTGGACAAACTCGCGCAGGTTCCGCACGCCCTCGTCGCCGAGGCCCCCGCGGTACTCGGGCCGCACGTTGCGGCCCTGGAGCCCGGTGAGGATCTGAGTCGGGCTCATCTCGGCGAACACCACAACGTCGAACCGCTCGTTGAGGTTCGGCGCCCGCAGGTCCTGGTTGCGGGCCCAGGTGTACGGGAACTCGTGCTGTTCGAGCAGCCAGCGGGTCCAGCCCGCGTCCATGTTCCCGCCCCAGGGTTCATAGAGAGCGACGCGCGGCGCGCGGATCGCCAGCCGCGGCACGGCCGGCACCGCGCCCGCCTGGACGTCCAGCTTCAGGTCCGCGGCGATGGTCGCGATCGTTTCGCGCGCGACGTTGGAGACCACGATGGCGCCCGGTGCGAACCGCCGGCCGTTGACCGTGATCGGCTCGCGCGCCCAGCTCACCGCGGCTCCAGCCTTGAGAAGCCGGTTCATCGCCACGATGCTGGCGTTGGGCTCGTGCGGCAGGACGTAGACGGGCCCGGTGCCGGTCACGCGGCCGGCCGGGGCTTCCACGTCGCCCTGGATCAGGGCGAGCTTCGCGTCGAACGGGCGGTCGACCTGGATGGTTTCGACGCCCATGAGCATGCCGAGGGACCACGCGGTCACGTCGTAGGGGCGGTCGATCGGGGCCGTGGGGACCGGCCAGCGGATGTCGGGGTAGCGCTGCGGCTCGAGCAGGTCCTTGATCCAGCGGCCGTGCGGTTGCGCGAGCAGCAGCACGTAGGTGCCGGCCGGGTACTCCCGCCCGCCGGCCGAGAACGGCGCCTCCGCGCGATGCACCTCGCCCGCCTCCGCCTGGATGAGCTGCAGCAGCTTCGCCACGGCCCCGGGGTCCCGCTGCGCCGCAGGGACGATGTAGGCATAGGGCGAGCCCTGGCGGAAACGCTCGATGGTGCGCTTGTTCATCAGGTAGTAGTTGCGCTTGAGCGTCACCTTGTTGTTGGCGACCCCCTCGAGCAGTCCGAGCGTCGAGATGAGCTGGTACTCGACGACGTCGGCCAGGGTCCACGGGCCTCCGAGCCACGGCTCCAGATAGTTCATCCGGTATTGCACGTCGGTGGGGGGCGGGAGCGTATTTAAGTATATTGATCAGATTAGTATTATCTTTTATTCTTGACAAAGGAAC